>PLBV01000135.1 GCA_003135455.1 Hyphomicrobiales bacterium
CTTTTCCGGATCATGCTCTAGTGCGCGGGGGCAGCGCCGTAGTCGGACGAGGAGGAGGAGACCGAGTCGGGCACCGGCCCCCGGAACTCGAAAATCTGCCGGAAAATGCCGGGCGTCAGCACCGACATCGGATTCACCAGCACCGCAGGGTCGGTGAGCTTGCCCTGGATGGCGAAGGTGATGCCGACCAGGCCTTCGCCCTGGCGGCCGACAAGGATGTTGCCGAGAATGGGTATGAAGCCGAGCGCGGAGTTCAAGCCGTAAAGCGGAACATAGGTGCCGCCGAGATCGATGTTCTGGGATTTAAAATCCACCGTGCCGCGCATGGTTGCCCCGAGCACCGGCCCATTCATATAGGCATCCTTGAGCACGAATTGTCCTTTGCCCACGGCGAAGGGCGCGCGCAGCTGGTTGAAGGCGAGCCGCGTTTGGACGGTCCGCTGCTTGTGGACGCCGAGCGCCGCCTCTGAGTGGGGGTCGGACAGCACGTCGGTCAGCACCGAGTCGCCGAGCAGCACGAAGTTCCTCGCCCATAGCGTGCCGCTCTTGGTTCCCAGCTCGCCCGCGTCGAGATTGACCTCCAGCGAGGCCTCGCCGCCATCAACGCGGGGGTAGAAGCCCACCAGCCGGAATGCGGCGCCTGCGTCGCGCGCCTCGGCCTTGACCACACGCGCGCCATTGCTGGTCTCCAGCTCGACGGCCATGGATGACTGGCCGTTGAGCTGACCCTTGGCGTCGAGCGCGACGAGCCGTCCATTGCGCTTCTTCAGCGTGATTTGCGCGTCCCTGACGGTCGTGTCGTAGAACCCGACCACGGTGCCGAAGTGCGCGGTAAGATCGATGTCAAAGGCGTTGTTTGGATCGGGCGGCGCATCCTCGGCGAGCTGGCCGGCAGAGAACAGGGACTGGAAGAACTGCTTGCCGTCATAGGTCGGACCATGCGCCTCCACCGCGAGCACGCCCCCCTCTTTCAGGGCGGCGGTGATCTCCACATGGGTGATCAGGTCGAAGGAGAAATCGGAGAAATAGAAGGACTTCAGATGCTGGTTGGCGTCGAGCGACACGGAACCATCGATGGCGATGTCGTCGCCGAAGACCTTAAAGTTCTTGAGATCGGTCGAGCCGTCGTCGGCCTTGTCGATATCGAATTGCATCGTGGCCCCGCGACCCTTCGGCTTGGTCCAGCCCATATTGCCGAAGATCAGCTGCGCATTGGTGAGGTCGGCCTGCATGCTGACCAGCTCGGCGCCCAGCGCGTCCCGCGACATCGAAAGGGTAACGGGCACAGGGCCGCGCACGAGGTGGTTCACTTTCATCCCGAGCTTCTCACGCGCCGCCTCATCGAGGAGCGCGGTGATCCGGCTCGGCGGCTGGCGATCCTCAGGAAAGTAGAAGAGGCGCTGCCAGGTGATCTTCGCCGGCACGCCCTTGATGAGGATATCACCCTTAACATCGACGGCCTGCTCGGTGAGGTTCACGTCGAGGGTGCCGTCTTCGGAATCGATGCCGCCGATGACGTCCGAGGCGGTGGCTTGGTCGAGGCGTGCCGTGCCCCGAAACTTGACATCCTTGAATTGAAGCTTCGTCGACATCGGCATGGTGAGAGTGAAGGCGCCCTCGGCCGTGCCGCCGAAACGCTCGGGCTTCAAGCCGATCGCCTGCATGTAGCCGAGCGGCTCGTGGTCGAGGAACTTAAGCACCGTATTTGTCGCTCCGCTCGCCTTGAAGGTGATCTCAGCTTGTTCGGGATATTGACGCAGATCGGGGATGAAGTAGCGGCCATCACTCAGGGGGAGATCTTCACCGGATGCCAGAACGACCTTGCCTTTCGGGATGTCGACGGAGAAATTGATCCCGGACACGGTGAGCTTGGCCTCTTCCGTCATGATCGGCGGCAATTTGTCGATGTAAGTGATGCTCATGCCGGTCAGGTCGAGCTCCACCTTGGCGGCATCGGGAGATAGATTGCCGCCGTTCCGAGCTTGCGCGAGCTCGCCAGGCTTCAGCGAGATGGCGAACTTGCCGCCAAGCACCTGTCCACCCTTTACGCTCTCGCCGACCCATTTCCGCGCATCCCCTGCGAAGAATTTCGGCCAGAACTGCTTGAGCGTGTCGAGCGGCATGGCGCTCATCTGCCCGGTTAGATGCACCTCGGGCGATCCAGGCGCGTCGGTGATGCTGCCGGCAAGCTCGATCGAGGCGGTGCCGGAACGGATAACGAAGCGGCTCACATTCACGCGGCTCCCATCCGCGGCAACATTGCCCTCGACCGACCATTCATCCACCCGCATCGGGGCAAGGCCGAACTCCTCGGCCGCGAGCACGGTGTCGCTCGCTTTGAGCTTGAAGTCCCAGGAGGACCGCGGACCGCCCTGCCCGGCGCCGACCGCGCGGAACTCGCCGCTGATGGTCGCCTTGCTAGGCCCCCATTGCAGCGTCGAAGGCTCGATCTGGATCACGTCGTCGCCCTTGAGATAGCGCAGATTGAGTTCGCCATGGTCGATCTGCATGGCGTTCTCGGGATCCCAGGGCGGGGTGATGCGGCCCGGCTCCAATTTGAACTTCGCCTCGGCGGCCAGGAACTCGCCGGATTTCGACAGCTCGACGCTGGTCTCGCCGGTGACGGGGATGTCGAAAGCATCGAGCATGGCAAAGGCGGGGAAATTCGCGGCAAGGCCCGAGGGAACCAGATTCTTGATCAGGGCGGTGATGGCGATGCTCTTGCTGCGCGTGCGCTGCTCGGTATGGACCTCGAGCTGCCAGTCGCCCTTGTTGGAGGCGACGCTCGCTTGGCCGAGCAGGATGCTCCGCTGGTTGCGATGCTCGAGGTCGATGGAGAAGTCGGGCACCTGCCAGAAGGTCTGCGCGCCGTTCTGGTCGAGCACCACCACCGCGTTCTTCACGCCGAAGCGGGTAAGGTAGGAGGTGTTGCCGCGGCGGGCACGCTCGAACACATCGGCGATGGTCCGCGTGATGTTGAGCTGGCGCGGTACGGCAGCGCCTGCCGACGGTTCGGAACGCTTGCTGATGACGGTTTCGGGGACGGTAGCCTCGGACACCGCCGGCGCCTCGTTCCCCGCAGGTAGCGAGCCCCGGATGAGCGTCCCCGCGTCGGCGCCCGCGGGGCGCGAGAAACTCAAAGAGAGGCCCTCATCGGAGGCGTAGAACAACAGCAGGCGCGGGCCGATGAAATCGACGCTGCCGGGAGCAATGCGGCCGACGAGCAGGGCCGCCCCGCTCAAGCCGATGGCGGCGAGCGGCGCCTGCGCCACGATCGAGCCATTGGCATCGATGAGGCGGATATTGCGTAGGCGGAAAAGCACGCCCGGCCCATCGGGAGAGCGTTGCAGGATCGCATCGTCGATCTTGACATGCAGCTCGGACAGCTCGCCATTGATGGCGGCCTCGATGGTCGGCACGAGCTTCGGCAGCGAGATCGGGCCGCGGCCGAGCCGTCCGTATCCGCCGACGATGGCAATTAGGCCGACCACCAGGACGCCGGCAAAGATTTCGCGGCAGACATGCGCCCCGCCCGAAGAAATTTTCCTGAATTCCAGCTGGATGGGCTCGGGCACCCTTTTGACCAGCGCACGGCCTCTGGCCCGCAAGGTCAGGAGGGCTTTGCCTCCTTCCATCAGCTTGTCCAGAGCACCTGCAATCGGCTCTTTCATCCCGTGTTGGCTCGAAGGACCATCCTGGCGCGCGTGATGGCGCGCGCGGCTAAGCGCCAGCAGCCATGAGCGCAGGCGGCGGCCTCGCTGTTCCAGGCGATGCCACATTAACTTCATGGCGGTATTTGCGGCATCCCCCTAGACAGCCCTTATCGTCCAGCCTCGATGCCAGGGCAAACGACGATGGGCCGGCCGGACCATAGAAGCGGCGAAAATCGGCCAAAGGAAGGCGGTCCATCGCGGGAACGTGAGCCCCTGGCCTATCGCCGCCTCTTGCCCGTGCGGCCGAGAGAAGCCGCATGACAAGGCGGAGGCGAGGCGATAGTCTTGCGCTTAGAGTGTCGCCGCGGCGTTAACTTTAGGGCCCGGTCACTTCACGACAGGCTCTGCTTTCGTCTTTATTGTCCACTTCGGCGAAGCGCTTTACGGATTTTTTGGCGTCCCGGGGTATTCGTCGCTGGGGAGGTAGCACGCATGTTCACCAAGAAGCCTGAGCGCGAGGGCGACGCCTTGCCGAAAATGGGCGAGCGTCCCATCACCAGCGAGAGCACGACGCCCTTCGCCGAGCGGTCGCCGAGCTACGCCAGAAGCTCAAGCCCGCCGAGCAAGCTCGTGCCCTCGATCATCGGCGAGGATCTTACCATTACCGGCAACGTGATCTCCAAGGGCGAGATCCAGATCGACGGCGAGGTCCAGGGCGACGTGCATTGCGGCTCGCTGTTGCTCGGCGACAAATCGCAAATCGTAGGTGGTGTGATCGCCGAGGACGTGGTCGTGCGCGGCCGGGTCGTCGGCTCGATCCGCGGCCTCCGGGTGACGCTGCAGGCTCAGTCCCATGTGGAAGGCGACATCTATCATCAGAGCCTGGCCATCGAGCAAGGCGCGTATTTCGAAGGCAAGTCGCGCCGGTCCGACGACCCGATGTCGGCAGGACAGACCGCGCCGGAAAAACCGGAGCCTGCCCCTGCCGAGCGAGCCCCCCGCGTCGACACCCCGCGCGTTGAGGCCCCGCGCCCCGAACGCGCCACGAGTTTCGAGCAGCGGGTCGAGCGACCCATCGAGCTGCAGCCGACGAGCCAGAGCGGCGGGACAACCCGCGCGGCCGAATAGGCAAGCGAGAAGAGCAGCAGCCTGAGCGATCACGAGTAGGGTGGGCAAAGCGAAGCG
>PLBV01000104.1 GCA_003135455.1 Hyphomicrobiales bacterium
CGAACGCCGCCGTCTCGATGGCGAGCGGACCGAGCTGGCTTTGCGCATCGACAAGCTCACGCGCCAGGCGACGGATGTGGCGGAGAAGCTTGCGCGGCTGGAGGCGGACGGCGGAGGCGACGACGATATCAACGCGCTCGGCGCCGAGGCCTCCATCATCGCGGGCACGATCGAAGCCGACGAGGCCGATCTTGCCGGGGCGGAAGCCGCCGAAGAGCGCGCCCGCGCGCTCGAGACCGAATGCCGGGCGCTCGCCGCCTCGGCCAAGCTCGCGCGTAAGGAGCTGCAGACCGAATTGGCCACGCTCGCCAAGCTGCTCGAGCCCGCGCAAGAGCGGGACTGGGCGCCGATCGTGGAAGTGGTCAAGGTGACGGAAGGCTACGAGCGGGCGCTTGGGGCGGCGCTGGGCGACGATCTCGATGCCGCAAGCGATGAGGCCGCTCCCGCCCATTGGACATTGAGCGAGAACAAGGAAGCCGACCCGGCGCTGCCCGAAGGCGCCACCCCGCTCGCCTCTTTCGTGGAAGCACCCAAGGTGCTGGCACGGCGGCTCGCCCAGGTTGGCATCGTGGACGCCGCCCTCGGCAAGACGCTACAGCCGCGCCTCAAGCCCGGCCAAAGGCTCGTCACGCTTGCAGGCGATCTCTGGCGCTGGGACGNNGCCGACGCCGAGACCCAATCGGTCGAAGCCGAGGCCGAGCTTGCGCGCGCCGCCGGCGAGGCTTCTGCCGCCGCCGAGCGGACCAAGGCGCTGCGCCACAAGATCAAGGCGGCCCAAGGCGAGCTTGGCCACGCTCGACAGGCGATTGCCGCCGCCGAGCACGCCATCCAGCTCAAGGGCAAGCAGCTCGGCGCCCTTGCCGAGGCCAAGGCCCACACTGATGCCGCTCTCGACGAAGCGCGCGAGCATGGGGGACGGGTCGAGACGGCGGTTGCCGAGCTTGTGTCCCTTGCCCTGATCGAAGCCGCGCTCGAAGTCGCGCAAAGCGCGGCCGGCGACAGGCGCGGCGCCCATGCCCGCGCCGAAGCGGCGCTGGAGAATTTCGAACGCGAGATCAGGCTCCGCCAGGAGCGGCTCGAGGCCATCCGCGCCGAGGAGGACCTCTGGCAGAAGCGCATCGCCAAGGCGCGCGAGCAGATCGAGACTTTACGCGCGCGAGAGGGCGAGACGCGCAGCGACCTCGCCGCGCTCGCCAACCTCCCCGCCGAGATCGAGCAGCGGCGCGGCAAGCTCTTGGAGACTATCGCCACCGCGGAGCGGGAGCGGAGCAAGGCAGCCGACGATCTTGCACTCGCGGAGACCGCGCTGAAAGCGCGCGAGAAGGCCTTGCGCGAGGTTCAGGAGCGGCTGGCCGCTTCGCGGGAGGCGCGCGCCCGTAGCGAGGCGCGGCTCGAATCCGCACGCGAGCGGCGGAGCGAGACGGCTTTAGCCATCCGCGATCAGCTCGATTGCGCGCCCGAGGCCTGCCTTGCCCTGGCCGGCGTGAAGCCTGATGCCACGCTCCCCTCGCTGACCGAGATAGAGGCCCGGCTGCTCAAGCTCAGAGGCGACCGCGAGCGGCTGGGCGGCGTCAATCTCAGAGCCGAGGAGGAAGAGGCCGAGCTTGCGAGCAAGCTCGAAGAGATGGAGCGGGAGCGCGCCGATGTGGAGCAGGCGATCGCCCGCCTCCGTCAGGGCATCTCAAATCTCAACCGCGAGGGGCGCAAGCGCCTGCTGGAGGCCTTCAGCGCCGTGGACGCCCACTTCAAGCGGCTGTTCCAGACCCTATTCGGCGGCGGCGCGGCCGAGCTGCAGCTCGTCGATTCCGACGACCCGCTGGAATCGGGGCTCGAGATCTTCGCCTGCCCTCCGGGCAAGCGCACCCAGGTGCTGACGCTGCTGTCCGGCGGCGAGAAGGCGCTGACGGCGCTCGCATTGATCTTTGCCGTGTTCCTCACCAACCCCTCGCCCATCTGCGTGCTCGACGAGGTGGACGCGCCGCTCGACGACGCCAATGTGGAGCGCTTCTGCGTGCTGATGGAGGAGATGGCCAAGGAGACCGACACTCGCTTCCTGATCATCACCCACCATCCGCTGACCATGGCGCGCATGAGCCGGCTGTACGGCGTCACCATGGCGGAGCGGGGGGTGAGCCAGCTCGTCTCGGTGGACCTCGATACGGCGGAGCGTTTCCGCGACGCGGGCTAGGGTGTGTCCTTGTTCAGGCGGTCGCGCCAATTTTCCGGTTTCCGGCGCAGGTGCGCGACGCCGAGGACAATGATGTCACCTCTGCTGCGCGAATAGACGAGGCCGTAGGGAAAGCGATTGAGGCGGGATCGACGCACGCCAAATTCAAGTTGTTGCCAAGCTTCCGGGAACTCGGCAATGCGGTTCAACGCTGAGATAACCTCGTCCAGGAATTCAGCACCGAGCCCAGTCGATTCGCCTTCGTAGTAGTGAATGGCCTCGTCCAACTCGACCTCGGCGAGTTCGACGAACCGTATTGTCACGGCTTTTGATACTTTTGGACGATCTCCTGAAGCGTCCTCGCCGTCATCTCGCCGCTCAGAAAGGCGGCCAGACGGTCGCGCGCTTCTTCAGCCCATAGCCGATCAATTTCCGGGTCAACAGGCTCAATACTCCCTAGGAGGTCCTCGATAAGCTCAATTCGCTCCTCGGGCGAGAGACGGCGCGCTTGCTCGCTTAGTGCTTTAATCTTGGCGTTCATGATCCGGCTCCAGTCATCTTTATGATTGTAGCACAGCGGCTCAAGACGGCGCAGTGGGTCAAGGTTTTCAGCCACTTCCGATGCCCTCCCGCTAGTTTCAGTTCCTTGACAGGGCCGAAGCCCAAATTCTAAGGTGCCGCGAAATCGAGGACCGGACGGTCCTTAACCCTTCCCCGGAATCGATCAGCCTATGGCCGGAGCCGCCAACAAACCCGGTGGCAAGACGAGCGACCGTGAGACGCAAGCCATTCAGCGGCGCCTGCAGGAGCTGGAGGAGCGGTTGGGAAGCGTACGTGACCGGCGCAAGCCCGAGGCCACCGGTTCGCCGGACGGGCGCGGGCGGGCGATGGGCCAGGCGCTCCGGCTCGCGACCGAGCTCGTTGCCGGGGTGGCCGTGGGCGGCTTCATCGGCTGGGCGCTCGACCGCTGGCTCGGCACCGCGCCGTTGCTGATGGTGGTGTTTCTGATCCTTGGCGCCGCTGCCGGGATCCTGAACGTGATACGGAGCGCGGTAGCGATGCAGGCTGCCGCCGGGCCGCTGCCCGGAAAGGACCTGCCGAAGGACGCGCCGGACGACGACGACGACTAGGAGTGGATGGACGTGGTGGAGGCGGAAGCAGCAGCGGAAGGGGCGCATGGTGGCGCAACGAGCCTGCCCAACCCCATGCACCAGTTCGAGATCAAGCGGTATCTCGACATCCATCCCTTCGGCATCGATGCCTCCTTCACCAACTCTGCCCTGTTCATGGTGATCGCGGCCTGCCTCATCACCCTTTTCACCCTCTACGCCACCCGTAAGCGGGAGCTGGTGCCGTCTAGGGTCCAGTCGGTGGCCGAGATCTCATACGAGTTCGTGGCCAATATGGTGCGCGACAATGTCGGCACCTCCGGCATGCAATATTTCCCCTTCATCTTCACGCTGTTCATGTTCGTGCTGGCGCTGAACCTGCTCGGCATGATGCCCTATTCCTTCACCGTGACCAGCCACATCATCGTCACCTTCGCGCTCGCGGCCTTCGTCTTTCTCGGCGTCACGCTGATCGGCTTCATCAAGCACGGAGTGAAGTTCCTCAAACTCTTCGTGCCCTCGGGCGTGCCGGTGGTGATGCTGCCGCTCTTGGTGGTGATCGAGGTGATTTCCTATCTCACCCGGCCCTTGAGCCTCTCGGTGCGGCTGTTCGCCAATATGATGGCCGGCCACACCATGTTGAAGGTGTTCGGCGCGTTCGTGGTGGCGCTCGGGCTGCTCGGTGGCTGGGCGCCGCTCGCCTTCATGGTGGGCTTCACCGGGCTTGAGATCCTGGTCGCGTTCCTGCAGGCCTATGTGTTCGCGATCCTGACTTGCATCTATCTCAACGACGCGCTCCATATGCACCATTGAGGCGCGGCTCACCCTTTGACCTTCAAAATTCAGCCTATGGGAGGAAATGCATGGAACCCCAAGCAGCAAAATTGATCGGCGCAGGCCTTGCCTCGATCGCGCTGGTCGGCGCGGGCATCGGCATCGGCACGATCTTCGGCAATTATCTGCAAGGCGCGCTGCGCAATCCGTCCGCGGCACCGGGGCAGTTCGCGAACCTGCTTCTCGGCTTCGCGCTCGCCGAGGCCACCGGCCTGTTCGGCCTGGTGGTGGCGCTAATCATCCTGTTCGTGTTCTAGGGCTCTTTCGGCCGCACGACCTTCCTCGGAAGCGACCCATGCCGCAGCTCAACCCGCTCGATTGGGCGCCCCAGCTCATCTGGCTCGTCATCACCTTCGGCCTCCTTTATGGGCTGATGAAGTGGGTGGCGTTGCCGCGTATCGGCAGCCTGATCGAGACGCGCCAGGCGCACATCGCGCGCGACCTCGAAGCGGCGGATCGCCTCCGCCGCGAGACCCAGGAAGCCATTGCCGCCTACGAGCAGGCCTTGGCCGAGGCCAAGCAGCGGGCCCACGCCATCGCCGAGGAGGGCCGCATCAAGGCAAAAGAGGAAGTGGCGGCCGAGCGCGGGCGGCTGGAGACCATGCTCAACGCCAAGACCGCCGACGCCGAAGCGCGCATCCACGCGGCCAAGTCCTCGGCGCTCAAAGAGGTGGACGCGGTCGCCGTCGAGGTCGCGGCCGAGATCGTGCGGAAGCTGATCGGGGTGGCTCCCTCCAAGCCCGAGATCGCCAAGGCGGTCGCCGCGGCCAGGGAGGAGTAGCATGGCGTTCATCTACGAGCCGGAATTCTGGGTCGCGGTCTCGTTGTTTCTGTTCCTCGGGCTCGTGCTCTATCTCGGCGCGCACAAGAAAATCGCGACGGCGCTCGATGCCCGCGCGGCGATGATCGCCAAGGAGCTGGAAGAGGCGCGGCACCTCAAGGAAGAGGCGCAGACGGTGCTCGCCGACTACCGCCGCAAGCAGAGCGAGACCGAGCGCGAGGTGGAAAACATCATCCGGCTTGCCGCCAAGGAAGCGGAGATGCTCGCAGGCGAGACACACCGCTCGCTTGCCGAGCATTTCGAGCGCCGTACCAAGCTTGCCGAGGAGAAGATCGCCCGCGCCGAGGCCGACGCCTTGCGCGAGGTGCGCGGCGCCGCCGTCGATGCGGCGGTGCAAGCGGCGCAAGTGCTGATCGCCGCCAAGCTCACGCCGGACGTGGCCGAGAGGCTCGTGACGCAAGGCATCGACGCGCTCAAATCCAAGCTGAATTAGCAACCGCGATCTCTGGCGTCATCGCAAGATTGGCAGTCAGTCCGTCATCCTGAGGTGCGAGGGCGAAGCCCGAGCCTCGAAGGATGGCGGCCGAGACGAGATGTTATCCGGCGCCGGGCTGGGTCCGGTCGAAGGCCACGAACACCTTATAGTCCTCGGGCCGCGTGCCCACGACGATGGGGAAGGAGATCTCCTTCACCATGGAGAAATAGCCGACGGGGTTGCCCGGCGGCACCGTGGTCGCGATCTTCACGGCATCGTTGGCGATCGTCTTGTGGTCGACATCGGCGACGTGGATGCTGACCGGCAGCGTCACCGGGCCGGCAGCTCCCTTGGGACCCAAGAGCACGCGGCCGGCAAAGCCGTATTTAACCACCACCCGGTCGGGATAGAGCTCGCACTCCCGCGCCATCTTGGTGATCTCGCCCCGATGCACGATGGAGAGACTGTCGCCCACGTGACCCGCTTGGTAGATGGTAAGCAGCCGGTCATGCGGCCAAGCCACCACCTGCGGACAATGGGAGCTCGCCCCTCCCGTCCCCATGTCGCCGCTGGAATCGGCCTTGGCGGTCTCCAGCAGCCGGTCCGCGCTCACCGCCGAAGCGGCGTCGTCCTGGCTGCCGGAGCGAAAAGGATTGGAGAGATGGGAGACGGCGCAAGCCGAGACCAGCATCGGCAGCGCAATCAGGCCCGCCGCACGGCAGAGATGCCGCGACCAAAGAGCATAGGAACGCCTCAACTGACCCCGTCCTCGGCTTGACACGCCAGGCGTCCCCGCCTGATATGCCGCGGGCTTGACACCGCTTAGGCTGGAACGACCCGGTAGCAGCCCGTTGCAGCAGTGGGCGTCAAATTATCCGCAGTGCTGAAGCGCCACAAGGCCAGACTTCTAGCAGGGCGGCCACATTAACACCAAATCTGGGGCGACGATGATTGGCATACGCTGCAACGGGAGCTCGCCCCTCCCCGCTCTCACCATCTATCGTGCCTCCCCGCGCGGGTTCTGCGCCGGCGTCGACCGGGCAATCCAGATCGTGGAGCTGGCGCTCGCCAAATACGGCCCTCCCGTCTATGTGCGCCACGAGATCGTCCACAACCGCTATGTGGTGGAGACGCTCAAGGCCAAGGGTGCCATCTTCGTCGAGGAATTGGACGAAATCCCGGACACGGCCGCACCGGTCATCTTCTCCGCCCATGGGGTGCCGAAATCGGTGCCCGTGACAGCAGCAGGGCGCCGATTGTTCTATCTCGACGCCACCTGCCCGCTCGTCTCCAAGGTGCATCTTGAGGCCGAGCGCCACCACGCCACCGGGCGCGAGGTGCTCTTGATCGGCCATGCCGGCCACCCGGAGGTGATCGGCACCACCGGCCAGCTGCCGGAGGGCGCCGTGCACCTCATACAGACTGTGGAAGACGCGAAAGCCTTCGTCCCGAGCGACCCGGACAGGCTCGCCTACACCACCCAAACGACGCTGTCGGTGGACGACACCAGCGACATCGTCGGTGTGCTGAAAGCCCGCTTCCCGGCCATGGTCGGTCCGCGCAAGGACGACATCTGCTATGCCACGACCAACCGCCAGGACGCGGTGAAGCGCATCGCGCCCCACTGCCAGCGGCTGATCGTGGTGGGCTCGCCCAACAGCTCGAACTCGGTGCGCCTGGTCGAGGTCGCGCAGCGCGCGGGCTGCCCGCGCTCCATGCTGGTGCAGTGCGCCGCCGAGATCGAGTGGGAGGCGTTTGCTGGCATCAGCCAGCTCGGCATCACGGCAGGGGCGTCGGCGCCGGAGGTGCTGGTCGATGAGATCATCGACGCGTTCAGGGCCAGATTCGAGGCGCGCGTGGAGACGGTTACCACGGCCGCCGAGAACGTGGCCTTCAAACTGCCGCGCGCGCTCAGAGAGATGCCGGCGCTCTAGCATGGCCGTCTACACCGATGTCTCCGACGAAGAGCTTGCCGACTTCATCGCAAGCTATCGCGTAGGTGCGCTCACCTCCTGCAAGGGCATCGCCGAGGGGGTGGAGAACTCCAACTATCTGGTGCACACCGAAGCCGGGCGCTACATCCTCACCCTTTATGAGAAGCGCGTGGCGCGGGCCGACCTTCCCTATTTCCTGGCGCTGATGGAGCATCTCGCCGCGCGCGGCATCACCTGCCCGGTGCCGGTGCATGACCGGCAGGGGCGCACCTTGCGCGAGCTTGCCGGAAGGCCTGCGGCGCTCGTCACCTTTCTCGACGGGGTCTCGGTGCGGCGGCCCAATATCGGGCAATGCGCCCTGCTCGGGGAGGGGTTGGCGCGCTTCCATCTCGCGGGCGAGACCTTCCCGATGCAGCGGGCGAACAGCCTATCGCTTTCGGGCTGGGTGCCGCTCTTCGCCGCCATCGGCAGCGGCGCCGATCAGATCATCCCGGGGCTCGGCGCGGAGATCGAGCGCGAGCTTGGCCATCTGACGCAGCATTGGCCGGCCGATCTCCCGCAAGGGGTGATCCATGCCGACCTCTTTCCCGACAATGTCTTCTTTCTGGGGCCGCGCCTGTCCGGGCTGATCGACTTCTACTTCGCTTGCAACGACATGCTCGCCTACGACATCGCCGTGTGCCTCAATGCCTGGTGCTTCGAGACCGATGCGAGCTTCAACGTCACCAAGGCGCGGGCGCTGCTGCAAGCCTATAAGGGGGTGCGGGCGCTGTCGCCCTCCGAGCTCGACGCCATGCCGACGCTGGCGCGCGGCGCGGCACTCCGATTCCTGCTGACCCGCACCTATGACCGGCTCAACATTGACGAGGGGGCGCTGGTCAAGCCGAAGGACCCGAGCGAATATTTGCGCAAGCTCCGCTTCCACCGGCGGGTGAAATCCTATCGCGACTACGGGCTGGGAGAGGATTGAAGCAATGGCCGCCAAGGTCGTGATCCACACGGACGGGGCCTGCTCCGGCAACCCGGGACCGGGTGGCTGGGGCGCGATCCTCGTCGCAGGCCACCACCGCAAGGAGCTCAAAGGGGGCGAGCTCCTGACCACCAACAACCGCATGGAGCTCACCGCGGCTATTCAAGCGCTCGAATCGCTGAAAGGTGCCTCGGAGGTCGAGCTCTATACCGACTCCAACTATCTGCGTGGCGGCATCACGAGCTGGATCAAGACCTGGAAAAAGAATGGCTGGCGCACCGCCGACAGGAAGCCCGTGCGCAATATCGAGCTGTGGCAGCGGCTGGAGCTGGCCGAGGCGCCGCACCAGATCAGCTGGCACTGGGTCAAGGGCCATGACGGCAATGCCGACAACGAGCGCGCCGACGAGCTGGCGCGCGAGGGCATGGCGCCGTTTCTGCGTAAGTCCGAGAGGGCATAAGCTTGCTCCCGCTCCCCCGCAAGGCGGGAGCGGGAGCAAGGTCGAATGGCGTCACTTCCCCCATAGCCCTTCAAGGGACGGGAGATGGTGCGGTCAGACGGGCCTACAGCGCCTCGAGCAGCTTCTCGGCCGTGCTCTCCTCGGCCACGCCGGGCGAGCCTTCGATATTCAGCGCCTTTACCACGCCGTCCTGCACCAGCATGGCGTAGCGCTTGGAGCGGGTGCCGAGACCGAGGCCGCTGCCGTCGAATTCGAGCCCGAGCTTCTTGGTGAACTCGGCATTGCCGTCGGACAGGAAGAGCACCTTGCCCTTGCCGCCAGAGGCTTCTTCCCAGGCGCCGAGCACGAAGGGGTCGTTGACGGCGACGCACGCCACCGTGTCCACGCCCTTGGCTTTGAAGGCGTCGATGTTCTTGATGAAGCCGGGCAGGTGCTTGAGGTGGCAGGTGGGGGTGAAGGCGCCTGGCACCGCGAACAGCACGACTTTCTTGCCGGCGAACACCTCACTTGTCGCAACCGGCTTTGGCCCTTCTGGACCCAAAACGCGGAAGGTGGCGTCGGGCAGGCGGTCTCCGATCGTGATGGTCATTTTGCGGCTTCCTTCGGGACGTGTGGACGCTGTTTTGAGCGCACCATACCGGCTTGGTTGGCTAACGCCAAGGTTGGCTAACGTCAAGGCGCCCGCGTACAGATCACTCCACCGTCCAGGTGGTGGCCCGCGCGCCGCCGTCATAGACGAGCGTCAGAGTAAGCGGCTTGCCCTTGATCTTCGCCGCCTCCGCCGCGCTGTCGAAGGTGGCGATAAAGCGCTGCTTGCCGTCCGCGAGCGGCCCCGCGGGCTTCGGCACAGGCACAAAGGCGTCCCCCGCCTCGATGAAGAGGTCGCCCCCTTGCGCATCGGCCGGGAACTGGGTGTCGATGGCGATCTGCGGCTGCGGGCCATCGAGCTTGGCCTGAACCCCGCTCACCGCCGGTAGCGCACCCGCCTCGGCAGGCTTCGGCACCAGGTCGAGAAAGCGCTTGAGCAGCGGCGCCTCGCCCTGCCCTTCGGCTTGGCCAGACGGAAGCGCCAGGCTGAGGCTCACCTCGTTCGGGATGCACAGATCCTTGCAAAGGCCGTAGGTGAGATTGAGCTTCAGCTCCACCGGCGCACCCGGCCGCTCGGGCGTGATCTTGACCGGAAACACCACCTCGTCCACGTAGCCGATGGCCGCGCCCGCCGCATCGGCGAAGCGGCGCGGCGCGGGATAGAGCACCTCGGCGTGCTTCAGATTCTTCGACCCCGACCAGTCGAAGCTGGGCGGCACGCCGGAATCCCCAGGGTTGCGCCAATAGGTCTTCCATCCGGCATCCATGCGGATCTGGACGCCGGCAAGAATCGTGTCCTGGCCTTGCACGTCCAGCGTCCCGCCTATGAGGCGCACCTTGGAATCGGTCGCTTTGATCCAGGAGGATTCCTCGGCACGGGCCACACCCTGCGCGCCCGCTCCGCTCACGCTCAATGCTGCAAGCAGCAGTAGCGCGGGCAAAAACCGGCCGGTCAGGGGGAGAGGATCAGACGAGAGCATGGAGCATTGCCTTTACCGGTCTTGGCTGGAGCATGACCCGGAAAAGTGGGAACCGGTTTTCGCAAAAAAATCATGCGCCAACAAAAGGCGAGAAGAGCTGTCGCGATTCTATTTCCCGCGATAGCGCTCTAGGGCCCGCAATCTAGCGGCAAGCGCCCTTCATGGCGACCCGGTCGGCGGTGCTTTGTCTCACTCTTTTGTGAGGCCGCCTTGCGACCAAAAGCATCTTTCCCGCGTTCAAGCAGTCTTGGCCCTTCCCAATGGGTGGAGGGGACCTATAGTCTTGTCCTATGCCCGCTCGCAGCGCAAAAAGTCGCCCTCAGCGCGACGGCTATCTCGATGGCCAGCTGCTCATCGCCATGCCGGCGATGGGCGATCCGCGCTTTGCCCGCGCCGTCATCTATATGTGCGCGCATTCAGAGGACGGCGCCATGGGGATCATCATCAATCACCGCGCCCCCAATATCAGCTTCGCCGAGCTTTTGGAGCAGCTGAATATCGTGCCGCCCAAGGAGCGCATCAGCCTGCCTTCGGGCCTGCGCGGCATGGCGGTGCATCTCGGCGGGCCGGTGGAGACCGGGCGCGGCTTCGTGCTGCACAGCGCCGACTATTTCAAGGAGGAGAGCACGCTGCCTATCGACGAGCTGGTCTGCCTCACCGCCACCGTCGACATCCTGCGCGACATCGCCAAAGGCACCGGGCCCGACAAGGCGCTGCTTGCGCTGGGCTACGCCGGGTGGGCGCCGGGGCAGCTGGAAAGCGAGATCCAGGCCAATGGCTGGCTGCATTGCGCCGCCGACACCGAGCTGATCTTCGACCCCGAGGTCGACCGCAAATACTCCCGCGCGTTCGGCAAGATCGGCATCGATCCCCTCCGCCTCGTCAACGACGCGGGCCACGCTTAGCTTGAGGGGTAGTCAGCTTGCCTGCTGCGCCGGGTCGGGTGCGGGTAAAGCGGGGAGAGCGGCCGTCTCCGCGGCCTCGGCCGTGATCGCTTGCGGCGCCCTGGAGCGCTCGCGCAGCTTCTGCTTCTTGTGGCTCGCAAGCGCCACCAGGAGGTTGGCCACGTCCTTGGTCGACATGGGCTCGCCATAGTAGAAACCCTGGCCGTATTCGCAGCCGATCGAGCGCAAATAGGCCGCGTCGTTGGCCGTCTCGACCCCTTCGGCCACCACCTCTTTGCCGAGCTCGTGCGCCAGCGCGATGATCGATTTCAGGATCAGCGGGGTCGAGCCATTGAGCCCGCTGTCGCGGACGAGTGAGCGGTCGACCTTGATGGTGTCGCAGGGGAAACGGTGCAGATAGCTCAAGGAGCAGTAGCCGGTGCCGAAATCGTCGAGCGCGAGACTGGCGCCGTAGGTCTTGAGCCAGGTGAGGATCTCCACCGCCCGCTCCGGGTTCTCCATCACCAGAGATTCGGTGATCTCGAGCCTGAGCGTGCCTTTGGGCACCGCCTCGCGCGCGAGCATCAGCCTGATCTCCTGAACCAGGTCCTGGCGGAAGAACTGCCGGCTCGAGACATTGACGCTGACGAACAACGGATCGCGGTCGCGCGGCAACACCTTCTGCCAGCGGGCGGCCTGCTCCAGCGCCTGGCCAAGAACGTAGCTACCGAGCTCGACGATCAGCCCGGTCTCCTCGGCCATGGGGATGAAATCCTCGGCGCCGAGACGGCCTCTGGTGGGATGGTCCCATCGAAGCAGCGCCTCGAAGCCCGCCAGCTGATTGCTGGCGAGCCGGGTGATCGGCTGGTAGAGCACGGCGATCTGCCGCCGCTCGATGGCCCTCCTCAAATCGCTTTCCAGCGGCAGACGGCTCTCGTCCTCGCCGCGCATGGAGGCATTGAAGATCTCGATGCGGTCGGCGCCGCCGCGCTTGGCGCCGAACATGGCAATCTCGCCCTCGCGCAACAGGTCCTGCGCCGTCACCTGGGCGCCGTCATGCACGACGATGCCGATCGAGGCGGTGAGCACGATCTCCTTGCCGCTGATCTTCATGGGGGTCCGGAGCGCGCGCCGCACCCGCTCGGCGAGCATGGCGACTTGGCGGGGGTCGGTCTCGGAGATCACCAGGATGGCGAATTGGTCGCCGCTAAGGCGCGAGAGCGTGTCCTGCGGGCTCAAATGCCGGGCGAGCCGGCGCGCCAGCGTGAGCAGCATGCTGTCGCCCACCACCAGGCCGAAGCTCTTGTTGACGTTCTTGAAGCGGTCGATGTCGATGAACATCACCGTCGGGCGGTTGCCCTGGCCCTCGCGAGCCCGGGTGATGGCGCCGGCCAGGCGGTCCATGAACAGCTCGCGGTTGGGCAGGCTGGTCAGGCTGTCATGCACGGCGTCATGCATCAGCCGCTCATGGGAGCGCTTGAGGCTGGTCACGTCGCGCATCAACCCGACGCAGCGCAACAGCCTGGCATTGTCGCTCGGAGCGGCGCGGGCGCGGAGGTCGTACCAGAGATAAGTGCCGTCATGGCGCCTAAGGCGGAAATCGGTCTGGAAGTCGCCGCCCTGCTTCTCCTGCAGCGACCACAGCATCAGGCGGAAGCGCTCCCGGTCGGAGTTGTGCAAATGCTGCAGGAAGCCTTCGACCGTGGTCGTAAGGGTCCCCTCCTCAAGACCGAGCGCCTGCTCGATCTCCGGCGCCACGGTGATCTGATCCTTGCCGGCGTTCCACTGCCAGACCGAGGCGCCTGAGCCATCGACGGCGAGCGACTTCATCTGCGCCTGACTTGGCGGCCCGAATTGCGCGGTCGAGCCGGAGCGGAAGGCGAATTGGGTGACCGTGAAGCCGAGCAGCACGAGGATGAGCACGAGGCCGGCCACTAGCCCTGAGATGACGATGTCCCCCGACAGCTTGCCGAGCACGATCATGGTCGCACCGAACAGCCAGACCAGCAGCAAGAGCCAGCTCGGGATCAGCGCCAGCGCCCGGTCCTGACCGCGCAAGGCAAGATAGGCGATGAGCCCGGTGCCAATGCCGGCGATCCCCACCGCCGAGGCGCGGGCGAGCCCGGAGGCAAGCCGCGGATCGACGACGGCAAGGATGACGAGGCCGAACTGGCCGCCGATCCAGCACCAGAACAAAGTTTTGATCCAGCCATGCCAGAGCCGGATGCGTAAGAAAGCAAAGAGGAAGAGCACGAGGCTCGCGGCTAAGCCCGCTTCGGACGCCGCGCGGTAGAGCGCCGTCCGCTCAGCACCGACCGGGAACAGCTTGTTCCAGAAACCGAAATCGACGCAGAAATAAGCGAGCGCCGCCCAGGCCACAAGTGCTGTAGCCGGGAAGATGGCGCGGTGGTTGGCGGCGAAGATCGCGGTCAGGAAAATGGCGAGCAGGCCGGTAATGCCGAGCAGCACGCCGTTGAACAGCATGCGGTCCTGCTGCTTGGACTGGTAGGCGTCGGGGTCCCAGAGAAACAGGCGCGGCACCTGGGGCGAGCTCATCTCGGCGGCGAAGGTGACGGTCTGGCCGGGCTCCAAACTGAGGCGGAAGATGTCGGCGCGGTCGTCGGGTAGGCGTTCCGGGCGGAAGCCGAGCGATGGGGTGACGGCGTCGATGCGGCCAGAGTCGAGGTCGGGCCAGAACACCCGCGAATCGGCAAGCGTGTAGCGGCGGGCCACGAGCCATCGCGTGACGCGCTCGGCGGTGGGGTTGCTGAGGGCAAAGACGAGCCACCCCGGATTGGTGCCCGAGGTTGAGGCCTGCACCGCCATGCGGCCGATATAGCCGTCGGGGCCGGGCGCGGTCTCGATCTGCAGACGGTCGCCGCGGCCCTCATAAAGCTCGCCCAAAGCGGTAACGTCGATCTTCTCCAGCTCGGGCCTGACCTGGATGGCTTCGATGGCATGCGCCCCGCCTGCTTGGACGAGCAGCAGCAGCGCGAAGGCGAGCAGACACACAGCAAATCCCCGCGCGCGCGGCAAAGGGCGGCAAGTCGCGGCATAGGCTCGTCCGGAGGCGCTCAACTCGCCACTCTCCTCCGTGTCAAAAAAAGGCACTTTCCGCTTCCCACTTAGCGGCGCAAGTCGGTGTCGAGTAGGCCGTAAAGCAGATGATCCTGCCAGACGCCGTTGATCCTCAAATAGCGGCGCGCCATGCCCTCGCGGGCGAAGCCCGTCTTCTCCAACAGCCTGACGGAGGCCATGTTGGCGAGCAGGCACGCCGCCTCGAGCCGGTGCAGCTCAAGCGAATCGAATACGAAAGGGATAACCGCGCCGACGGCCGCCGTCATGTAGCCCTGACGGGCATAGCGGGCACCGATCCAATAGCCGAGCGTGCAGGCCTGGGTGACGCCGCGGCGCACGTTGCAGAGGGTGAGGCCGCCAACGAGGGTGTCGGTCGGGGCGGCGAATATGAACAGCGCATAGCCCATGTCCTCGCGAAGATCGCGTAAATAGTGGCGGATGCGGCGGCGGAACGAGGCGCGGGAGAGCTCGTCGCTCGCCCATAGCGGCTCCCACAGGGTCAGGAACTCGCGACTCTCGGCTCGGAGCTCGGCCCAGGCCGGGTAATCGGCCATTTGCGGGGTGCGCAGCAGCACACGCTCCGTTTGGATGACCGGCCCGAGATCGGCGGGCGAGGCGGTTCGCAACAACGCCATGGGACTTCAAACGCTCCTCAAGCGGCCTTGCTGGACGGATGGGTGAATTTTGCCGTCACCGCCTCGAATCTTGCAACATGAAGAATGGGCCCGACGGTGGCAAGGCTGAGGGGGGAGGCGAACAGGCCTTGCGCCAGGCGCTGGGCATCGGCGGCGCTGACCCGTTCGACCCTCTCCACCAGCTCCTCGGTGGTGAGCGGCCGGCCATGGATCAGCACCTGGCGGGCGAGCTGCTCGGCCCTGGCGCTGCCGCTTTCCAGCGCCGCGAGCAGGCCCATCTTGGCTTGCGCCTTGACCCGGCCGATCTCATCATCGGTGAAGCCTTCCTCGCTGGCGCGCACAAGCTCGTCGCGGATAACGGCGAAGAGCTCATGCGCCCGTTCGGGGCCGCTCGCGGCATAGATGGCGAGCATGCCGCTGTCGGAGAGGCCCGAGGCGAAGGCATGGATGGCGTAGCAGAGCGCGCGGCGCTCGCGCACCTCCTGGAACAGGCGCGAGGACATGCCGCCGCCAAGCGCGCCGGCAAGGATCTGCGCGGCGAAATGGTCCGGATGGTCGTAAGCCGGTGCCTCGAAGGCGAGCACCAGATGGGTCTGCTCGAAGGGCTTCTCCGAACGGCTGACGCCGCCCCGGTAGCGTGCAGGCTCCGGGATGTACGTGGCGTTGGCGGCGAGCGGGTCAAGCCGCCGCTTGGCTTCTGCGACCAGCGCGTCATGATCGACGGCGCCGGCGGCGGCGAGCACCATGTTCGGCGCCCGATAATGGGCTTCCAGATAGGTACGGAGATGGTTGGGCGTGAAGCGGCGCACGCTTGTGGCGGTGCCGAGGATCGGCCGACCGGCAGGCTGGTCGGGAAACGCCGCCTCCTGGACGAGGTCGAAGACCATGTCCTCGGGCTGGTCCAGCGCGGAGGCAATCTCCTGCAGGATCACGTCGCGCTCGCGCTTGAGCTCGGTGCGATCAAAGCGCGGGGCAAGGAGGATGTCGCTCAACAGGTCAAGCGCGAGGCCCAAATCCTTGCGCAACACCCGCGCGTAATAGGCGGTGGAATCGACCCCGGTGGCGGCATTGAGCTCGCCGCCCACCGCCTCGATCTCCTCGGCGATATCCTGGGCGCTGCGGCGGTCGGTGCCCTTGAAGGCCATATGTTCCAGGAAGTGGGCGACGCCGTGCTCGCTTGCGCCCTCGCTGCGGCTGCCAGCGCCGATCCAGAGGCCGAGCGAGACGGTCTCCACGTCGGCCCGCGCGTGGCTCACCACGGTCAAGCCATTGGCGAGGCGGCTGAGCTCGACGCTCACACGCCTGCTCCGACCCTGGCGTCGCCGACGGGCGCACGGGCATTGGCCTTGATGAAGTCGGCGACGGCGCGGTAGTCGTTGGGCAGAAACGCGCAGCGCTCCTGCTGGCCGAGCCTGGGGCGGAGACGCTCGGGCTGTTCCGGCACGCGACCTGTGGCCCGCTCGACAGCCTCAGGAAATTTGGCGGGGTGGGCGGTGGCGAGCACGATCATGGGCGCCGCAATGCTTTCTTGCCGGGCCGCGGCGACGCCGACGGCGGTGTGCGGGTCGGCGAGAACGCCGGTCTCCTCGAAGAGACCGCGAATAGTGATCTCGGTCTCGTGCTCGCCCACCGAATGGGCGACGAAAAGATGGCGCAGCTGGTCAAGCTCGGCTCCCTCCAAGTGAAACGCCCCTGTGGCGCGGAGCTCAGCCATGAGCCCCGTCACCCGTTGGGCTTTGCGCCCGCCGATCTCGAACAGGAGGCGCTCGAAATTGCTCGCAAGCTGAATGTCCATACTCGGGCTGGAGGTGGCAATCACGCCCCTCGGCTCGAAAATCCCCGTCGCGAAAACGCGCGCCAGACTGTCATTGAGGTTCGTGGCAATAACGAGGCGCGCGATCGGCAGGCCCATGCGGCTCGCCGCGTAACCTGCGAAAATATCACCGAAATTCCCGGTGGGCACGGTGAACGCCACCGGCCGATAGGGCGCGCCCAGCGCCACCGCGGCGGTGAAGTAATAGACGATCTGGGCGAGGATGCGGGCCCAGTTGATGGAGTTGACGCCGGTGAGATCGAGGCTGTCGCGAAGGCTCACGTCGCTGAACAGCGCCTTCACCAGAGCCTGGCAGTCGTCGAAGGTGCCTTCGACGGCGATGTTGTGCACGTTGCGCTCCATCGCCGTGGTCATCTGCCGCCGCTGCACGTCGCTCACCCGGCCTTTCGGGTGCAGGATGAAGACGTCGACGGCGTCGAGCCCGCGAAAGGCTTCAATGGCGGCGGCGCCGGTGTCGCCGGAGGTGGCGCCGACCACCGTGGCGCGGCTGCCGTTGCGTTGCAGCGCGCGGTTCATCAGCCGCGCCACCACCTGCATGGCCAGGTCCTTGAAGGCGAGCGTCGGCCCATGGAACAACTCGAGCAGCCACGCGCCAGGTGCGATCTGCCGCAGCGGCGCCACGGCGGGATGGTGGAAGCTGGCATAAGCCTCTTCCAGCACGGCTTTGAGGTCGGCGAGAGCAGGGTCGTCCGCAAGATACGGCGCCATCACCTGATAGGCGGCCTCGGCATAATCGAGGCCGGCAAGAGCGGCGATGGCATCAGCGTCGAGCTTCGGCCAGGTCTCCGGCATGTACAGCCCGCCGTCGCTGGCAAGGCCGGCCAGAAGCGCCCCTTCGAAGAGAAGCGCAGGCGCCTCACCCCTTGTGCTGACGTATCGCAAAGCGTGAACCCCTGGGGTTGAGCCTGGCTTTTGGAGCGAACCTAGCGGCCGGGGGGCTTGCCCGCAACCGACCTAGAGCGCTTTCGCGTCACGTTCCAATCGCGACGGCGCGTCTCACCTTTTGTTTGAGCATGATCTTTTTGCGAAAACCGGTTTCCACTTTTCGAAGATCATGCTCTGCCCCGCCTCTCACGGAACCAGTTGCGCAGGTAAACGGCGTAGAGGACGGCGATGCAAACAGCGAGCGCGAACCAGGTTAAGGCATATTGCAGGTGGTCATTGGGAAGCTCGAGCCGCGTTTGACCCCCTTCCGGCCAGCCACCCGGCACCTTGCTGCGCTCGGCCGCAAGGAAGAATGGGGCGACCTCGGTGGTGCCGTCGGGGAACATGGAGCGCGCCATGCCGGACAGATCGCGCCAGAACCAGCGGTTGTGCGCCGACTCATTGTCCGGGGTGAAGATGGCTTGCGTCTCCGGCGACCGCACCAGCGCGGTGAGGCTGACCACTTCCTCCGACTGACCGAGCTTGCGGGACGAGGGATCGCGCAAGGCGTCCGGCACGAAGCCGCGGTCGACGAGCACGATGTCGCCATCGGCGGTCTCGAGCGGGGTGATCACGTCCCAGCCGGCGGTGCCGTCGGCGAGCGCGTACAGGTAGCGCTCCTTGTCATAGTGGAAGCGGCCCTCGACCCCAACCCGCGAATATTCGATGTCGCGGCCCAGGCGCGCTGTGGAAACGGCCTTTTTCAGGCTCATGGGCGGGGCCGTGCTGCGCGCCTCGATGCGCGCGATCAGCCCCTCCTTCCACTCAAGCCGCTGCAGTTGCCAGACGCCGAGCCCCACCAGCAGCGCCAGAACGCACGCCGTGATCGCCGTCAAGCCCGCAACTCCGCCTCCCCGCATCTTATCTCCTCTATTCAGACGCGAGCCTGCCCTCTGCCGCCTTGTGCCTGAATTGCAGGGCGACGAGCACGCCCTTGAACGGCCTGAGCAGGAGGACGGGCAAGAGGATGGCGAGAGGTCCCCAGATAAGAGCGTGCAGCCAATAAGGCGGGGCGTAGACGATCTCGACGATGAGCGCCGCGCCCACCACCACGATGCCGGTGATCAAAATGACGAAGACAGCAGGGCCGTCGCCTGCGTCGGCGGCGCCATAATCGAGACCGCAAAGGTTGCAGGCGGGAGCGATCTGGAGATAGCCCTGGAACAGCTTGCCGCGTCCGCAAACGGGGCAGCGGCCGGCGATGCCAGCCCAAATGGTCGAGCCGAGACCGCGCACCTCCTGCCCTGTCTTTGCCTGTTCTGCCATGGCTCCTTGGCCAAAACGAAAAGGGGCGGCCTTCGCCGCCCCCGATTACGTCGTCTTACGCCCGTCACCCTGCCGGGTAGTTGTGCCCGCCGCCCAACACATAGATGCAGGTAAACAGGAACAGCCACACCACGTCGACGAAGTGCCAATACCAAGCAGCGGCTTCGAAGCCGAAATGCTGCTTCGGCGTGAAGTCGCCGCGCATGGCGCGGATCAGCACCACGGTCAAGAAGATGGTGCCGACGATGACATGGAAGCCATGGAAGCCGGTCGCCATGAAGAACACCGAGCCGTAGATGTGGTTGGCGAAGCCGAAGCCGGCATGCATGTACTCATAGGCCTGACAGGTGGTGAACAGGAGGCCGAGCACGATGGTGCAGATGAGGCCCATGACCACGCCGCGACGGTTGTTCTCCAGAAGCGAATGATGCGCCCAAGTGACGGTGGTGCCGGAGGTGAGCAGGATCAGCGTGTTGACCAGCGGCAGCCCCCAGGGATTGAAGGTGTGCTGGAAGTTGCCGAGGCCCGCCACGGCGGTGTCGGCGCTCGGGATCGGCGGCCACTGGCCGCCGGTAACCGCAGTGCGAGCATAGGTGACGGCGTCGTTGGCATAGAGGGCGACATCGAAATAAGCCCAGAACCAGGCGACGAAGAACATCACCTCCGACGCGATGAACAGGATCATGCCGTAGCGCAGATGCAGCTGCACCACGGGGGTCTCGTAGCCCTCATTGGCCTCGATGACGACGTCTCGCCACCAGCCGAACATCGTGGCGATGACGAGGACGAGGCCCGGGATGACGTACCAGAGATGCGGGTCGCCCTGCTTCTTGGAGATGAAATACAGGATCGCGCCGATGGCGAGCACGAAGGCGCCGATGGCGCCGACTGCCGGCCACGGGCTCGGATTGACGAGATGATAATCGTGTTGCTTGGCGTGCGCTTCGGCCATGGCTCTCTCCCGTTCGGCTCCCCTCATGCTAGGCGGCGAAGCGCCCCACTAAACTAAAAAGCCGTCACGACCCCGATCTGTCGACTCGCGGCACCGCCGCCACGGGGGCCGGCGGGTCGCTCGGATAGAAGGTGTAGGACAGCGTGATCTCGGAAATGTTCTTGGTGTCCTCGTCGGCTACGATCTTGGGATCGACGAAGAAGGTCACCGGCATCTCGGCGGTCGCGCCAGGCGCAAGCGTCTGCTGCTTGAAGCAGAAGCATTCGATCTTGGTGAAGTAGCGCCCGGCAAGCTCCGGTGCCACGTTGAAGATGGCGGTGCCGCTGGTAGGGGTCTTGGCGTTGTTGGTCGCCTTGAAGAAGGCAAGCGCGGTCTCGCCGATCTTCACGTCCATCACCCGCTCTACGGGCTCGAAGGTCCAGGGTAGCCCATTGCCGATATTGGCGTCAAAGCGGATACGGACGGTGCGGTCGAGCACCTCGCCCGGGGCGCGCTCGGCCCGCTGCGGGGTGCCGCCATAGCCGGTGGCCTGACAGAACACGCGGTAAAGCGGCACGGAGGCGAAGGAGAGCCCCACCATGGCGGCGACAAGGCCGGCGAGCGCCAGCGCCAGGATGCGGTGCCTGGTCGATTTCGGCGGCGGATTGGGTAGGGTCATGACCTCTCCACCCGATCAGAGCGGCCTGACCGCGACGTTGCCGCCGAGCCGAACGATGGTGACAATGAAGAACAGGATGACGAGCGCGCCCAAGGCCCAGGCGATGGCCAGCGATCGCATGCGTTGGCGGCGTTTGCGCCCCTCTTGCCCATCTTGCATCACGACGTCCAAAGGGGTGGCAGGGACCCTAGCCCAATGCCGAAGCCCCGCTCGACGAGAAGCACGGCGAAGAGCAGGAACAAATACAGCACGGAATAGGCGAAGAGCTGCTTGGCGGCGCGGTCGGCACGCTCCCCCTCCCGCTCGCGGTAGCAGGCAAAGGCAAACACCAGGAACAGCACGCCCAGCACCGCCGAAGCTGCCGCATAGAGCACTCCGCCGAGGCCGATCAGGGCGGGCAGGCAGCCGAGCGGCGCGAGGATGAGGCTATAGACCAGGATCTGGCGCCTGGTGGCGTCGGGCCCCTTGACCACCGGCAGCATGGGCACGCCGGCGCGCGCATAGTCGCCAGCGCGTAGAAGCGCGAGCGCCCAGAAATGCGGCGGCGTCCACACGAAGATGATGAGAAAGAGCACGAAGCTTTCCAGGCTGACGCCGCCTATCACCGCCGCCCAGCCGATCATCGGGGGCACGGCGCCGGCGGCCCCGCCAATGACGATGTTCAGCGGCGTCAACCGCTTCAGCCACATGGTGTAAACGAAGAGATAAAAGCCGATGGTGAGCGCAAGCAGGAGCGCGGCCACCCAATTGACCATCAGCCCCATGCAGATCACGGAGCCCACGGCCAGCACCGTGCCGAACGCCCGTGCCTCGTCTGGGCTGATCCTGCCCTTGGGGATCGGCCGGGCGGCGGTGCGCGCCATGAGCGCATCGATGTCGGCGTCGTACCACATGTTCAGCGCGCCGGCGGCGCCCGCGCCTACGGCGATGCAGAGCAGCGCCGCGATGGCGAGCACGGGATGGATCGACCCCGGCGCGGCCACCAGCCCGACCAGCGCGGTGAAGACGACGAGGGACATCACCCGCGGCTTCATCAGCTTGATGTAGTCGGCGACATCGCCGCCTTCGGCGGCCGTCAACGCCTCGGGGAATGCACGCATGCTGACGTCGGACATGATCTCACTCACTTAAGCCATCTCACTCAGTTAAGCTTTGGCGACAGCGCCAGCACGCCCCGATGCGCGACGCCCGCATGAGCGATAGACCGGCCGACCCAAGATCATTTGATACGCGGCAGCGTCTCATAGCTGTGGAAGGCCGGCGGCGAAGGCAGCGTCCATTCGAGCGTCGTCGCCCCTACACCCCAGGGATTGGCAACCGCATGCACCTTGCGCGAGAAGGCGTAGGCGATGCCGAATAGGAACACGATGAAGCCGGCGAAGGAGATGTAGGAGCCAACCGACGCCACCATGTTCCAGCCGGCGAAGGCGTCCGGATAGTCGGCGATGCGGCGCGGCATTCCCGCCAGCCCCAGGAAATGCATGGGGAAGAAGGTCAGGTTGGCGCCGATGAACATCAGCCAGAAGTGGATCTTGCCGAGCGTCTCGGAATACATGTAGCCGGTCATCTTCGGGAACCAGTAGTACCAGCCGGCGAAGATGGCGAACACGGCGCCAAGGCTCAGCACGTAGTGGAAATGCGCCACCACGTAATAGGTGTCGGTGAACGAGCGGTCGACGCCCGCATTGGCAAGCACCACGCCGGTAACGCCGCCGATGGTGAACAGGAAGATGAAGCCGAGCGCCCACAGCATGGGCGTGCGCAAGGAGATCGAGCCGCCCCACATGGTGGCGATCCAGGAGAACACCTTCACCCCCGTGGGCACGGCGATGACCATGGTGGCGAAGACGAAATAGGCTTGCGTGTTCACGCTGATGCCTGCCGCATACATGTGATGGGCCCAGACCACGAAGCCGATCACGCCGATGGCCACCATGGCATAGGCCATGCCGAGATANNCCAGAACAGGTGCTGCCAGAGCAGCGGGTCGCCGCCATGGGCGGAATCGAAGAAGGTGGTACCGAAATTGCGGTCGGTCAACAGCATGGTGATGGCACCGGCGAGCACGGGCAGCGACAGGAGAAGCAGGAAGGCCGTCACCAGGATCGACC
>PLBV01000129.1 GCA_003135455.1 Hyphomicrobiales bacterium
GGCCTCGACTTCGACGTCACCAACTGATGAGAAGCTCAATTCCCACAGGATCATCGCATGTGGAACCGCTCTCCTCGCCGCGCTTGCCCCTTGCGCCTCGGCCGTCAAGCGCCCGAAGGGTACTGTGTTTACTAACGAACCCCCTTAGCGGGCAACGCGCCCCCAACCGTGTTTGATTTCGGGCACAGGTTGCGGGGTGGTTGCTTGCTCCCTTCATCATGAAGTCTTACTCGACGGGGCGATCCGGCTAAGCAATAGCCCTTGATTTCATTGAGGTCGGAAAGAGCAAGGTTTCAGGCTCATGGATTTCAGGATTGGGAAAGAGCCTAAGGGCAGGCTGCCCGCGCTGATCTGGCGCTAACTTTCGTGTCATGTTTTCGCTATATTCGCCCGCGGGGGCGATAGTGTCGCACGGGACCCTTTCGGGCCGCGCGCGGTCGGCCGGTTCTCACCAAGCTTCGTCTCGAAAAACTCAACTAAAACTAGGGTAAGGAAACCAAACTGTGCGCAAGATCGTCATCGGACTGTTAGCGTTTGGGTTTGCTGGTGTTGGGGTGGGACTGTGGACCTGCCAGGCAGCCGATGAGGCCGCCCCGCCAGCGGGGGATCAATCGGCACCTGCCGTCGCAGGGCCTGCCGCAGGCGGTGCGCCTGCCGCCGAAGGCGCACCCGCCGCCGCGCCCGCGGGCGAAGCGGCAAACGGCGCCTGCTGCAAGGCGGGAGACACGACACCGCCGATTGAGCTGGTAAAGCAAGTGCCCCCGGGACAACTGCATAGTCCCTATCCGGATTACGTCAAGCTGGCGAAGGACGAAGAGCTCGTTAAGCCGTTCCGGCTGCCGGGGTGCAACGAGTGTCACGGCGGTGGCGGCGGCGGCGGCATGTGCCCGGCCTTGAGTCAGGGCGTCTGGTTCTGGGGCAACACCGACGACGTGCTGTTCAGGCTCGTGACGCTGGGCTCCGCAGAGCTGGAAAAATCGGGCTTCCAGCGCTACCAATATGGTAGCGTACACGCGCCAATGCCGCCCATGGGTTTCGCCGTTAAGACCTCGGACGACCTTTGGAAGATCATCGCCTTCATTCGTTCGATCAATCTTCCCGGAGCCAATCCTCCCGAAAAGGTTATCCCTGGAAGGATGACCGCCGACGCTCCGCACTAGCGGCTCCCGAGCACGTCCTTGCTCGAGCCGTATGCGCTCCACGGGAGGCTTGACATCACTCTTGCCTTAGGCCCGGGGAAGGGCAGCTAGAGGTCATGTTTGCTGTCGAGGAGATCCTTTATTACACGCTGCAAGGCGAAGGCGCGCAGGCCGGCAGGCCTGCCGTCTTCTGCCGCTTTGGCGGCTGCAATTTGTGGTCGGGGCGCGAGGCGGACCGCGCTGATGCCATTTGCAGTTTCTGCGACGCCGATTTCGTTGGCACGGATGGTCCTGGCGGCGGCAAATTTGCCGGAGCCGGCGAGCTTGGCTGCCGCTTGCTGTAAGGAAGGCGATACCGCGCCACCTCTCGACCTGATGTTTCGCTTTGTTTGTGGCTAGAAGTTAGGATTATTGGCGCCCAGCCCGACCTGGGGCGCCTTTGCGCTACAAAATCCCCGGATTTGGCAAACCTCTTGCGAGGTCGTGCCTAAAGGCTTTGCGAAGCTATGACGGGCTCACACTCTTGGCTTTCGATGAGGCAACAGCAGCTCCCGAGCAGCGCTACACTCTCGATTATTGCCTTGTGCCCGATAGGGGTTGGGCTCCGAGCCGGATAAGTCACATTCAGGCAAAATCGCGCTTGCCAGGCCACTGCGGCGGTATTAACCGATCTCATATCGCGGTGACCGACTTGAAGTACTCGATTGCCGAAGCTCAACTAAGAGTGTTCAGCTGAAGTGCTCAACCAAAAGCAACTAGGGTAAGGAAACGCAATAGTGAGAAAAATCATCATCGGACTTTTGGCCGTAGGGGTCCTCTCAATCGGGGCGGGCCAATGGCGAGCGCTCGCGGCCGACGAGGGTGCCAAGCCCGCCGATCAGGCCACGCCCCCCGCGGCGGACGCGACACCGACACCAGCCCCCGCAGCGGGAGCGACACCGACACCGGCCCCAGAAGCGGGCGCGACGCCGGCACCGGCCCCAGCGGCGGGTGGCGAGGCTGCGGGTGGCGGTGGAGCTCCTGCGGCGCCGGCTGCTGGTGCAGCTGCCGGCGGTCCTGTGCTTGGGCCCGCCACGCCGCCCCTCGAACTCGTCGCCAGCACGCCGAAGGGGCAACTCAAGAATCCCTATAACGGCAATATCGCTGCCATCGCCGAGGAGGGGCACCATAGATTCCTCTCCGCCGGCTGCAACGGTTGTCATGGCGGCGGCGGCGGCGGCGGTATGTGCCCGCCGCTGACCAACGACACTTGGGTCTATAGCGCCGACGACGATACGCTGTTCCGCCTGATCTCGCTTGGCTCCGACGAGCTGAAGAAGGCGGGCTACATCCGCATCAAGCACGAGACCGTGGTCGGCCCCATGCCGCCCTTCGGCAACATCCTCAAGACCAGCGATGACCTTTGGAGGATTATCGCCTTCATTCGATCGGTGAACCCGAACTCGGTCAACCTTGAAAGCACCCCCTACACAGTACCGGACTACCTGCGATAAGACTCGTTTGGTAGTCATGACGCTGCTGAAGCCGCCAAGCCGCGTGCGCAGCTTGGCGGGTGCAATTTTAAGATGGGCCGAGCGTTGCGCCAGCAAACCCATATCGCAGTGCAGCATTCCGCTCGGCGGCCTAGTCAAGGTTAAGTGAAGTCCCTGACGAGGCGTCCAAGATTGCGATTCTTTAACTTGGCAAAAATGTTGCCATGTTGTGCACTGGCCTTGTCACTCGCCCGCATCTCTGAACAATAGCGTCCCAACGCGCTTCCTTGCCCTCGTCCAAGGGACGCTTCAGCCGCATGACAGCGGGCCTTTGGCCGTCGCTGTCGAAGCGATCCAGGAGCAATGCCTTCGATTATGTCGAGTTCGTCCGTGTTCAGTATGCGTCATAGCGCCAAGCTCATATTCGGTCTTGCCGCTGCCTTTGTCATGATCTGGCTCACCGGGCCGGCCATCGCCGAAGATCCGCAAGCCGGATCGCAATCGCCATCTGCCGCGCCGGCCGCAGCGCCATCTGGCGGAACGCAGCAGCCGTCGAGCGCCGCCCCGGCGGCGCCGGCGGGAGGCGAGGTTGCGACCCCACCCATCACCAAGTTCAAGATCGTCTATCTCGGCAAGAAATATCCGGAGCCCCTGCCGCTCTCTTATGCGGAAAGGCCGGTCACCGACAAAGGCATCCAGGGCGCCCGCCTCTACATCAAGGAGGCCAATCAATCCGGGTCCTTCGTGAACATGGGCTTTGACCTCGTAGAGGCGATCGTGCCGGCCAAGGGCGACGTCGTGGCCAAGGCCAAAGAGATTCTCAAGAAGGGAGACGCGCTCATCGTTGCCGATCTCGAGCCGGAGGATCTGCTTGCCGTCGCCGATCTGCCCGAGGCGAAGAATTCCGTCATCATGAATATCCGGTCGAGCCAAGAATCGCTGCGGCAGGAGCAATGCCGGCAGAATGTCTTTCACATTATTCCCGACTGGGCGATGCGCGCCGACGCCATTGCGCAATATCTGATCGTGAAGAAATGGCCGCGTTGGTTCGTGATCCATGGCGATTCTGCGGCCGATAAGGACTACCTCGCGCAAATCCAACGCTCGGCCAAGCGCTATGGTGGAAAGATCGTCGAGGAGCGCGTTTATGATCTCCCGCCCGGCGCCCGCAACCTCGACTCCGGCTACCAGCAGGTGCAGGGCCAGATCCCGATGGTGACGCAAGGTGCCCCCACACACGACGTGATCTGGGTGATCGACACCGACGACAATTTCGGCGACTACCTGCCGTACCGCACCAGTGAGCCCAATCTCGTTGTTGGGACGCAAGGGCTGCAGGCAACGGCCTGGGACAAGTCCTACACCGAATATGGCGCCATGACCTTCCAGGACGACATGCTCAAGCTCGCCAAGCGCGATTCGACCGAGCGCGACTACACGGCCTGGATCGGCGTACGCGCCTTGACCGACGCGGCGATGCGCTCGGGCAAGACCACCGTGCCGGAGATAAAGCAATATATCCTCTCCGATGAGTTCAACCTCGAGGGCCACAAGGGGCTGGCGATGAATTTCCGGTCCTGGGACCACCAGATGCGGCAGCCGATAATCCTTGGCGGTGGCACGCGGACCGTCGTGTCCAAGTCCCCGCAGGAAGGCTTTCTGCACGAGACGAACCTCACCGACACGCTCGGCTACGATAAGCCCGAGACCAAGTGCAAATTCCACTAACTCAAGACCAAAGGTAAGTCCCATGAACCGCCTCACCGCCACCGCAGCCGCCGCGGCAGTGCTGCTGTCTTTCGCGTCACCCTCCTTCGCTGCGACGATCTTCGTCTCCAACGAGAAGGACAACACCATCACCGTGATCGACGGCAAGACGCTGCAAACGATCAAGACCATTCCGGTGGGCCGCCGTCCGCGCGGGGTCGTTCTGAGCCCCGACTTCAAGGAGCTCTTCGTTGCCGCGGGCGACGGCGACATCATGGATGTGATCGACACCAAGACGATGGAGAAAAGCCGCGAGCTGGAATCGGGGCCGGACCCGGAGCTGATGGCGGTCGATCCGAAGGGAGAGAAGATCTACATCGCCAATGAGGACGATTCGCTCGTCACCATCATGGACATCAAGAGCGGCGACGTGGTTGGCGAGGTGCCCGTGGGCGTCGAGCCCGAAGGCATGACCGTGAGCCCCGACAATAAATACACCGTCGCCACGTCGGAAAGCACGAGCATGGCGCATATCATCGACAACGAGAAAATGAAGCTGGTCGCCAACGTGCTGGTGGATTCGCGGCCGCGCGAAGCCAAGTTCACCGCCGACGGCAGCCAGGTCTGGGTCTCCTCCGAGGTTGGCGGCTCGATCTCGGTGATCGACCCCAAGACCTGGAAGGTCATCAAGAAGATTCGCTTCCAGGTGCCGGGGGTGCGGCCCGAGCTCTTGCAGCCGGTCGGCATGGAGTTCACCAAGGACGGCAAATACGTGTTCGTGGCGCTTGGCCCTGCCAACCGCGTGGCGGTGATCGACGCCAAGACCTTCGAGGTGACGAACTACATCCTGGTTGGCCAGCGTCCCTGGCATTTGGAATTCGACCCGGACGGCACCAAGCTCTATGTCGCCAACGGCCTGACCAACGACATGACCGTGATCGATGTCGCAAGCCAGAAGGCAGAGAAGTCGGTGCCGGTCGGACGGCTCCCCTGGGGCGTGGCGGTGATGCCGTAGCGGAAGCCAGGAGCCAGACGTCAGAAATCTGACGCCGGGCCCGCGCTTCTCGTTGCTTGCTCCGGTGCGGTTCCGATCGCCCGGGCGTCGAGCGTGACGCTCTTGATCACGGCGAAGACCTGTGCACCTGGCTGAAGCTTCAGCTTTGCTGCCGAGTAGCGGGTCAGCCGCGCCACCAGCCTCGCCCCGCCGCAATCGATGGCGATTTCGACCATCGGGCCATCGCCCGCCCCAATCTCGATCACCTTTCCGGCCAGCACGTTCAGCGCGCTTAAGGCCTTAGGCTGCGCCAGCGCCAGCATCACGTCGCGGGCCTGGATGCGCACGCGCACGGTGGCGCCTGGTGCAAGGCCTATGCGCGGCACGCGCAGCCGCCCAGCCCGTGAAGCAAGCGTGGTGAGGCCGAAGACCTCGTCATGGACTTCGACCACGCCGTCGATGATGGCGCCCGCTTCAGGCCCGCGGGCGAGCGGCATGAGATCGACGCGGCCCAGGATCTCGGCGGCTCGCCCCTCGGCGACCACGCGGCCCTCCTCCATGACCACGATGCGGGTGGCGAGCCGCGCCACCTCCGCGAGCGCGTGGCTGACATAGAGGATCGGCACGCCCGCCCGGTCGCGCAAGAGCTCCAGATACGGCAGCACCTCGTCCTTGCGCGCCGCATCGAGCGACGCCAAGGGCTCGTCCATCAGCAAGAGACGCGGCGAGGCGAGCAGCGCCCGCCCGATGGCCACCCGCTGCTGCTCTCCGCCCGAGAGCTTCGCGGTTCCGCGGGCCAGCAGCGGCTCAAGCCCAAGCAGGTCCACCACCTCGTCGAAGGAGCCGGTGCGGTCGAAGCGGGGCGCAAACCACCGCCCATAGAGCATGTTCTGCCGCACCGACAGATGTGGGAACAACCGGCTTTCCTGGAACACATAGCCGATGCGGCGCTTATGCGAGGCCACGTCGATCCTGGCCTCGGTGTCGAGCAACACGCGTCCCTCGACCACCACCCGTCCCCATGCGGGCTTGAGCAGCCCGGCGATGACGTTGATCAGGCTGGTCTTGCCGGAGCCGGACGGGCCGAACAGGGCGGTAAGGCCGCCTTCGCTCAAAAAGGCCGCGTCGAGCGTGAACGCCCCGAGCCTGGTCCGTGCCGCGACCTCGATGCTCATGCTGCCCGCAGCCGCTGTTGCAGCCGGCGCGCCAACGCTTCCGACGCAAGCAGCGCGGCCAGCGAGATGGCGACCGAGATCAGGGTCAGCCGGAAGGCGGCCGCATCGCCGCCAGGCACCTGCGTCAGGGTGTAGATGAGGGTCGGCAGCGTCTGCGTCTCGCCCGGGATGTTGGAGACGAAGGTGATGGTGGCGCCGAACTCGCCCATGGAGCGCGCGAAGCAGAGGATGGCGCCGGCAATCACCCCGGGCAGGATCAGCGGCAGGGTGACGGTGAGGAACACGTAAAGCCGGTTGGCGCCAAGCGTGGCTGCCGCCTGCTCGAGCCGCGGATCGACCGCCTCCACCGAGAGCTGGATCGCCCGCACCAGGAGCGGAAAGCCCATGATGGCGCAGGCGAGCGCCGCTCCCGTCCAGCGAAAGGCGAAGACGAGGCCGAGATGATCGGCGAGCCACCGCCCGGCCAGTCCCTGCCGGCCGAACACGAGCAAGAGGATATAGCCGGTGACGACCGGCGGCAGGATGAGCGGAAGCAGCACCAGCGCATTGAGTAGCGAACGGCCGAGGAAGCGGCCTCTGGCCAGCGCCATGCCGATGAGCACGCCAAAGGGCAGGCTCGCCGCGGTCGCCACTGCGGCGACGCGCAAGGAGAGCGTGATCGCTTGAATCTCGTCCTGTGAGAGCGTGAGCACTACGGCGTTGATAGCACCCTGAAGCCTTGCGCTTCAAAGACGCCGCGCGCGGCCGAGGACTTGAGAAAAGCGAGGAAGGCGCCCGCGTCCTTGTTCGTCGAGCCTACCGTCTCCGCCACGGGGTAGATGATCGGCGGGTGGGTATCCTCGGGAAAAATATCGAGCACCTTCACATTGGGATCGGACCTCGCGTCCGTCGCATAGACGATGCCGAGCGGGGCCTCCCCGCGAGAGACGAGCAGCAGTGCTGCGCGCACATTCTCCGCTTGCGCGATCTTGCCGCTCACTTGGTCCCACACGCCGAGCTTAGTCAGCGCGGCCTTGCCATATTTCCCGGCCGGCACGGAGTCGGTGTTGGCCATGGCCAGGTGTCCTTCACCGATAAGCGCGGCGAGGGGAAAGGCGGGCGCGATCTTGGCAGTGAGCGTCGAATCCTTGGGCGCGATCAGCACCAGGCTGTTGCCCAACAGATCGAAACGTGTGTCCGGCTTGATCAGTCTGTGCGTCGCTAGATAATCCATCCAGTCCTCGTCGGCCGAGATGAACACGTCGGCGGGCGCGCCTTGCTCGATCTGCTTGGCGAGCGCCGACGACGCCCCATAGGAGATCACCACTCGCCCGCCGCTCTCGTTTCGCCACGCGCCATCGACCGCATCGAGCGCGTCTTTGAGGCTCGCCGCGGCGAATATGAGCGGCTCCTGGTCCGCCGCCCGGGCCACGGCTGGAAGAGTTCCAAGCACAAGTGCCAAGAGGACGGCCAGCCATCGGGACAAGCCCCGACGCGTCGGGCGATGGGCGGCGGGCACGGTCAGGTTCCCTGGAAGCTCGTTTCCGGCGTGGGTCGACCTCGGCCCTGGGCCTCGGCCTTCAGCTGCTCGAGGGCCTCGCGCACCGGCGGATCGAGCCCGTCGCCGCCCTCGTCGAGATAGGCGAAGATGGCCTTGCGCATGCGTGGGTCCCAGAACTTCTTGATGTGATTGGCGATGCCGGGAACGGTCTCGTCGGAGCGCTGCACCTCGAAGAACTTGCCGATCTGGTTCGCCATATAGACGAGACGGTCAGGCGACATGGCTTGCCTGCTCTCCTGCGATACGATGGGGATGGGTGAAAACCTCGAAGCCGTCGCTGCGCGCAACCGCGATGAGAGTGATGCCAGCGGCCTCGGCCATGCGCAGCGCAAGCGCCGTGGGCGCCGAGACGGCGACAATGATGGATGCGCCAATGGCGGCTGCCTTCTGCACCATCTCGATGGAGACGCGGCTGGTCAGCACCAATAGCCCGGCTGCCGCGGAGTCCTGGTTGCGGGCGAGTGCGCCGGCGAGCTTGTCCAGCGCATTGTGGCGGCCCACGTCCTCGCGCAGCGCCACGAGACCCCGGCCGGGCTCCCACAGCGCCGCCGCGTGCACCGCGCGGGTCGCGTGGTTGAGCGCCTGCGCCGGCGCCAGTGAGCCGATCGCGGTCATAATGTCTTCGGGCGTGAAGACCCGGCCGGCGCCCACCGGGGGAGGGGCCCGCATCGCCTCGGTCAGGCTCTCGATGCCGCAAAGCCCGCAGCCCGTGGGTCCAGCGATCTTGCGGCGGCGCCCTGACAGTTGGGCGGCGTCCGGCGCTTTCAGCCACATGCGCAGCTCTAGCCCAAGCTCGCTCTCCACGATCTCGAGCTGCTCGATGGCAGAGGCCCTATCGATTACCCGCTCCGTCAGGCTGAAGCCGATGGCGAAGTCCTCGAGGTCGGAAGGCGTCGCCATCATCACCGCATAGGTGCCGGTGTCGTAGGTGAAGGCGACCGCGGTCTCCTCGGGGATGGCGCGCGTGCCATGTGTCACGCCGGAGGCGCGCCAGATGGAGCAGGGGACGCGGACGACAGGAGGCGCCATCAGCGCCTCTATTCGGCCGCGATCACCGCGGGCTCGGCGATCTGCCGCGAGGCCCGACTGAGCTCCTCATATTCCTCCTGCCACTGGGTCGGCCCGTTGGACGGCATGACCTGCACGGCCGTCACTTTGTATTCCGGGCAGTTGGTGGCCCAGTCGGAGAATTCGGTAGTCACCACATTGGCCTGGGTGACGGGGTGGTGGAAGGTCGTGTAGACGACCCCCGGCGCGACCCTTTCAGTGATCGTCGCGCGCAAGCTCGTCTCGCCGGCGCGGCTCGCCAGCTTCACCCAGTCGCCGTCGCAGACGCCCCGCTGCTCGGCGTCGTGGGGGTGGATCTCCAGCCGATCCTCCTCGTGCCAGATCACATTGGCCGTGCGGCGCGTCTGCGCGCCCACATTGTACTGGCTCAGGATGCGCCCGGTCGTGAGCAGCAGCGGGAAGCGCGGTCCGGTCTTCTCGTCGGTGGCCACATATTCGGTGATCACGAACTTGCCCTTGCCGCGCACGAAGCCATTGATATGCATGACCGGCGTGCCCTCCGGCGCGTTGGCGTTGCACGGCCACTGCACCGAGCCGAGCTCGTCCAGCTTCTTGAAGGAGACGCCGGCGAAGGTGGGCGTCAGCGCTGCCACCTCGTCCATGATCTCCGATGGATGGTTGTAATGCATGGGGAACCCGAGCGCGTTGGAGAGGAGTTGGGTGATCTGCCAGTCCTCATAACCGTTCTTGGGCTGCATCACCTTGCGCACCATCTGGATGCGCCGCTCGGCATTGGTGAAGGTGCCGTTCTTCTCCAGGAACGTGGAGCCCGGCAGGAACACATGGGCGTAGTTGGTGGTCTCCACCAGAAACAGGTCCTGCACCACCACGCACTCCATGGCGGCAAGCCCCGCCGCCATATGCTTCGTGTCCGGGTCGGACTGGAGAATGTCCTCGCCCTGGATGTAGAGGCCCTTGAACGAGCCATCCACCGCGGCGTCGATCATGTTGGGGATGCGTAGACCGGGCTCGGCGTCGAGCGGCACGCCCCACAGCGCCTCGAACATGGCGCGGGTGGCATCATCGGAGACGTGGCGGTAGCCGGAGACCTCGTGCGGGAAGGAGCCCATGTCGCAGGAGCCCTGCACGTTGTTCTGTCCGCGCAAGGGGTTCACGCCCACGCCCTCGCGGCCGATATTGCCGGTGGCCATGGCGAGGTTGGCGATGGCCATCACCGTGGTCGAGCCCTGGCTGTGCTCGGTGACGCCGAGGCCGTAATAGATGGCGCCGTTGCCGCCCTTGGCGTAGAGGCGGGCCGCGCCGCGGATAAGCTCTGCCGGCACGCCCGAGACCTTCTCCACCGCTTCCGGGCTGTGCTCGGGCCGCGCAACGAATTCCGCCCAATCCTGGAACTCGTCGAAGTCACAGCGCGTCCGCACGAAGGACTCGTTGACCAGCCCTTCGGTGACGATGACATGAGCAAGAGACGTGACCACGGCGACATTGGTGCCGGGCTTGAGCGGCAGATGATAGTCGGCCTCGATATGCGGCGTGCGCACCATGTCGATGCGCCGGGGATCGAGGATGATCAGCTTGGCGCCCTGGCGCAGCCGCTTCTTCATGCGCGAGGCGAACACCGGGTGGCCGTCGGTGGGGTTGGCGCCGATGATCATGATCACGTCGGACTGCTCGACCGAGTCGAAATCCTGGGTGCCGGCCGAGGTGCCGTAGGTGGTCTTCAGCCCGTAGCCGGTGGGCGAGTGGCAGACCCGCGCGCAGGTGTCGACATTGTTGTTGCCGAAGCCGGCACGCACCAGCTTCTGCACCAGGAACGTCTCCTCATTGGTGCAGCGCGAGGAGGTGATGCCGCCGACGGAGCCTTTGCCGTATTTCGCCTGGATGCGCTTGAACTCCGACGCCGCGTAGGCGATCGCCTCGTCCCAGGAGACCTCCCGCCACGGGTCGGTGATCTTGGAGCGGATCATGGGCTTCAGCACGCGGTCCTTATGGGTGGCGTAGCCGAAGGCGAAGCGGCCCTTGACGCAGGAGTGGCCCCGATTGGCCTTGCCGTCCTTGTAGGGGAGCATGCGCACCACCTCTTCGCCCCGCATCTCGGCCTTGAAGGCGCAGCCGACGCCGCAATAGGCGCAAGTGGTGACCACGGAGTGCTCAGGCGTGCCGATGTCGATCACCGATTTCTCGTTCAGCGTTGCCGTGGGACAGGCCTGCACGCAGGCGCCGCAAGAGACGCATTCCGATGCAAGGAACGACTCCTCCATGGAGGGCGACACCACCGAGTCGAAGCCGCGGCCGGCGATGGTCAGCGCGAAGGTGCCTTGCACCTCCTCGCAGGCGCGCACGCAGCGCGAGCAGACGATGCATTTCGATGGATCGAAGGTGAAATAGGGGTTGGAGGTATCGACGCCGGGATTGGCGTGCTTCTCGCCGTCATAGCCGTAGCGCACCTCGCGCAAGCCCACCGCGCCCGCCATGTCCTGCAACTCGCAATCGCCATTGGCCGAGCAGGTGAGGCAGTCGAGCGGGTGGTCGGAGATGTAGAGCTCCATCACGCCCTTGCGTATGCGCTTCAGCCGGTCGGTCTGGGTGTGCACCACCATGCCTTCCATCACCGGCGTGGTACAGGAGGCGGGTGTGCCCGCGCGGCCCTGGATCTCGACCAGGCACAGCCGGCAGGAGCCGAAGGCGTCCAGCATGTCGGTGGCGCAGAGCTTGGGGATCTGGGTGCCCACTTCCATGGCCGCGCGCATGATCGAGGTGCCCTCGGGCACCGTTACGGCTACGCCGTCGACGGTGAGGCTCACCGACTTGGCGGCCTTCGAGCGCGGCGTGCCGTAATCGATTTCCTGGATCAGCGACATGGGAGCTTCCTCATTCAGCAGCTTGGAGGCGCTTGGGTGTAGCGCCGAAATCCTCGGGGAAATGGGTGAGCGCGCTCATAACGGGGTAGGGGGTGAACCCGCCAAGGGCGCAAAGCGATCCGAACTTCATGGTGTTGCAGAGGTCTTCCAGCACGGTGATGTTCGCGGCCCTATCGGTGTCGGCCATGATCCTGTCGATCACCTCGACGCCGCGGGCCGAGCCGATGCGGCAGGGCGTGCACTTGCCGCAGGATTCGATGGCGCAGAATTCCATGGCGAATCGCGCCTGTTTGGCCATGTCCACGGTATCATCGAACACCACCACGCCACCATGGCCGATCAGCCCGTCGGCCGCGGTGAAGGCCTCGTAGTCGAAGGGCGTGTCGAACAAGCTCCTCGGGAAATAGGCGCCGAGCGGGCCGCCCACCTGCACCGCGCGCACCGGGCGCCCGTTGCGAGTGCCGCCGCCGATATCGTCGACGAGCTCGCCCAGCGTGATGCCGAAGGCGGTCTCGAACAGCCCGCCATGCTTGATGTTGCCGGCGAGCTGGATGGGCATGGTGCCGCGCGACCGGCCCATGCCGTAGTCGCGGTAGATGGCGGCGCCTTCGCTCATGATGAAGGGCACGGTGGCAAGCGACAGCACGTTGTTGATGACGGTGGGCTTGCCGAAGAGGCCGATATGGGCAGGGAGCGGCGGCTTGGCGCGGACCTCGCCGCGTCTGCCTTCCAGGCTCTCCAAGAGCGAGGTCTCCTCGCCGCAGACATAGGCGCCGGCGCCGGCGCGCACCTCCATGTCGTAGGCGTGGCCGGAGCCGGCGACGTTCGGCCCCAGCATGCCGCCTTCGCGCACGGCTTTGATCGCGATCTCCATCGCCTCGATGGCGTGGGGATATTCGGAGCGGATGTAGACGTAGCCATAGGAGGCGCCGGTGGCGATGCCGGCGATGGTCATGCCCTCGATGAGCACGAAGGGATCGCCTTCCATGATCATGCGGTCGGCGAAGGTGCCGCTGTCGCCTTCATCGGCGTTGCAGACGATGTATTTCTGAGGGTTCACCGTCTTGGCGACGGTGCGCCATTTGATGCCGGTCGGGAATCCCGCGCCGCCGCGGCCGCGCAAGCCGGAATTCACCACCTCCTCGACGATCGCCTCCGGCGCCATGGCAAGGGCCTTCTCCAGGCCCTGGTAACCGCCATGCGCCCGGTAGTCGGGAAGCGAGCGCGGATCGACGATGCCGCAACGGGCGAAGGTGAGGCGGGTCTGGCGTTTGAGCCAGGGCAGGTCCTCGACGAGACCGAGCCGCAAAGGATGCTCGCCGCCTTCAAGCAAAGGTGCGTCGAGCAGGCTTTCGACATCGCCGACCGCCACGGGCCCATAGCCGATGCGGCCGTCAGAGGTCGCGACTTCGACCAGCGGCTCAAGCCAATAAAGCCCGCGCGAGCCGGTGCGCACGATGTCGACGGCGAGGCCTCGTAAGCCGGCGGCCTTGGCAAGCGCGGTTGCGACCTCCTCGGCGCCCACGCAAAGCGCACCGGAATCGCGGGAGATGAAGATGCGTGTCGTCACGCTTGCGCCTCCTTCACCAGCGCATCGAGCTTCCGCTCGTCCAGCATGCCGAAGACGTGGCCATCCAGCATCGCCGCGGGCGAGCTGTGGCAAAGCCCGAGGCAATAAACCGCTTCCAGCGTGACCCTGGCGTCGGCGGTCGTCTCGCCCATCTCCACGCCGAGCTTCTCCTCGGCGCGCGCGGCCAGCGCGTCGCCGCCGGCGGCCTGGCAGGATTCGGCGCGGCAGAGCTTCAAGACGCGCCGGCCGGGAGGGCTTTTGCGGAAATCGTGATAGAAGGTGACGGTGCCGTGCATCTCGGCGCGGGAGAGGTTCAGCGCCTCGGCCACCATGGGCACCGCGGCCTCCGGCACGCAGCCAAAGGTCTCCTGGATCGCATGCAAAATGGGCAACGCCGCGCCGGGACGGTGCTTCTCGCGCGCGATGATCTCGGCCGCGCGCGGGACGCTCCAAGCTTCGTATCTACGCATGCCCAGCCGCTTTCATAAGCAAGTCAGGAAAATGAAGAAAAAGGCCCAGACAATCAACAAAGCAGGACCGTCGGCCGATCGGGATTCCCTATCGCCTAGACGGGCGTCGCGATATGCGCCGAGCCCCCTGCGCTCCTGGCCTTCCACTCCAACAGGTAAGCCGAAGCAGCCCCGATCGCAAGCCGCGTGAGGGGTATTTGTCCTTCAATTACAATAGTCTATCGCTCGATTGGAATGCCGCATCATGGCCCGGCGCCGCGATTTGCCTAGGAAGCCTTGTGCGGCGCTCGGCGTTTGGGATCATGGCTGCCGATGTCGCGCAAGCTCACCCCCTCGGCACTGAGGAAGGGAGCGAGCTGCTTGGCCTCGCTGACCAGCGCGTTGATCAGTGGCGTCAATGGGTTGCGGTGGGGCACGACGAGCCCGATCGAATGGGTGACCTCGGGCTCGACGATGGGGATCGAGCGCACCGTCTCGGTGAGGCCCAGAACCTCGGCGAGCTTGGCGGGCATGACGCTCGCCCAGCGTCCCGTGCGCACATGGGCGAACAGCACCACCATGGAATCGGATTCGAGCGTCGGCGCTACCTCCGCGCCTGCCCCGCGCAACAGCTGCTCGATGATGCGCCGGTTCTGCATGTCGGGGGTGAGCAAGCAGAGCGGCACCCGGCCGACCTCCGCCCAGGTCACGGAGTCGCGCTTGCCGAGCGGGCTGTCGGAGGAGGCGAGCAGCCGGTACTCCTCGCTATACAACGGCACGGTCTGCACGCGCCCAAGCGGCTCGTTGTCGAGATAAGTGAGCCCGGCATCCACCTCCAGATTTTCCAGCGAGCCCAGCACCTCGATGGAGTTGCGCGACAGGATGGTGAAGCTCACATCCGGATGGCGCGCCCGGTAGGGCGTGGTGAGCATCGCCACCATGGCGAGCGCCGTCGGGATGGCGGCGATGCGGATATGGCCGGCGAGGCCATGCTTCAGCGCATCCACCTCCTGGCGCATGGCGCGCGTATCGCCGACGATGCGGCGCGCCCAGTCGAGCACGCGCTCGCCTTCCGGCGTGAAGCCCTGGAAGCGCGAGCCGCGCTGCACCAGCAGCACGCCGAGCGTATCCTCGAGCTGCTTGATGCCGGCGGACAGCGTCGGCTGGCTGACGCCGCACGCCTCGGCGGCGTGGCCGAAATGCCGCTCCTTGGCGAGGGCGATGATGAATTCGAGCTTGTCGATCATGGTGTGGGCTTTGCTGGCGAGGCATCATCGCAAGAAGACACGACCAGCGCCATAGCGACTCAAGCCAAGGCGGCACCAATGATAAGGCTAGGGTGCTCCGGACTTCCGCCCGGTCGCCATCTCACTTCGCCCCGTCGGACCGCTGCTGCTCGGCCATCAGCCGGGCAAAGCCCTCTTTTGCACTTTCGAGCTTGGGATCGACCTGCAGGGCAGCGCGAAAATCGTCGAGAGCGTGGACCTTCTGGTCGAGAGCTTCGTAAGCCTGCCCTCTTCGGCTCAAACTCGCAGCGTCGGTCGGGCGCGCGCCAAGCGCCGTGGTGAAGTCGCTGACCGCTTTCTGGTAGTCTCCAAGCGTCAGATACAGGCTGCCGCGATTGAAATAGCAGTAGCCGAGCTTGGGATCGTGGTCGATGGTGACGGCGTAATCGACCAGAGCGTCGTCGTAGTGGCCGAGCTCGAAATTCGCGATCCCCCGATTGCAATAAGCCAGCGCGAAGTCCGGCCTCAACCGTAAAGCCTCGGTGAAGTCGGCAATGGCCGCCTCGAAGCGGCGCATATGGGTGAGCGTCGTGCCGCGATCGTACCAGGCTTCGACGAGGTCGGGCTTCAGGCTGATCGCCGTGCTGAAGTCGCCGACCGCCAGCGCCACCTCGCCGAGGCCGGCTTGCGTGCTGCCGCGATTGAGATAGGCCACGGGGTTGGTCGGATCGCGCCGGATCACTTCGCTGAACAACGCGACGGCCGTCGCCCGCTTGCCCTCTTGGGCGCAGGCAAGGCCCTGTTTCACCAGGTTGTCGAGCTGGTCTTGATCACTGCCCTGCGCTTCCAGCGGAATTGCATTGTCGGCGCAAGCCGCCGTCCCTGCGCGAGCAGGACTGGCCATGATGAGAGCGAGCGCAAACAAGGCGCCGATCAGACGCATGATGTCCTCCGTCTCTGCATGTCGCTCCTCCTTATGATCATGGATCGAAAAGTCAGTGATGCTCGTGCCCGTTGTCCTTGGCACGGTAGTTCTCGTGACAGGCCTTGCAGGAGTCGGTGAGCTTCTGGAAGGCGGGCTTCCAGCCGTCGTTGGCGCCTTGGGCGAGGACGGCGCCCAGCGCATCGGCCGAGGTCTCAAGCTCCTTGGCGTTGCCGGTGAACCGGTCCCACTCCTTCCAGATGGCGGGAAGCGCGTCGCTTGGATGGCCATCGCTTCCTTGTGGAAACAGGTCCTGGATCTTCTTCGCCGTCGTCGCCACGTCGCTGGCGGCTAGGGCGGCCTTGGCCGCGTCGAACGGCGTCTTGCCCTTGGCCATGTCGCCGATCAGCTTCATGTCGCTCTGTTGCCGCTTCATCAACTCCATGCGCTCCTTGACCACCCCGGTTGCCCCCTCATGGGCAAGCGCCAGCGTCGTGAACGTGGCGAAGCCGATCATTGCCAAGGTAATCGCGCGGTGTTTCGTCGGGTTCGTCGGACGCAGCGTCGACGTCGATCTCATGATCGGTCCTTGTCTAGTGATTGTTGTGCCCACCGCCGGGCTTCATGCCCGGCATGTCCATTCCGCCCGGCATCTCCATACCGGGAGAATCGCCTGCGCCAGGCGGTCGCGCCGGTTCGCCTGCTTGTGCGACGTTCACCTCGTAGGCGACGCTGCCTTGCGGGTGCTGGTACCAGCCGGGATCGCGATAGTCGTTCGGGGCCAAGCCTTCGCGCACCTTCACCATCGAGAACATGCCCCCCATCTCGATCGGTCCGAAGGGGCCGGTGCCGGTCATCATGGGGAGCGTGTTGGGCGGCAGTGGCATTCCCATTTCCGCCATGTCCGCCATGCCCGTTGTTCCCATGGCCATCGCGCCAGGCGCCGCCCGATTGAGCGCTTGGCTTAGGGCGCGCGGGGGCACGCCGATGAAGTTCTTCACGTCGTGGCCCATGGCGTTCATGGTGTGATGCGATTTGTGGCAGTGGAACGCCCAGTCCCCCGGCGCGTCTGCCAAGAACTCCAGGACGCGCACCGCACCGACCGGAACGTCGGTCGTCGTCTCCGGACTTTGAGCCGTCTCAGGAACCCAGCCGCCATCCGTCGAGGTCACGCGGAAGTCATGGCCATGCAAATGGATCGGGTGGTTGGTCATGGTGAGATTGCCCATCCTGATCCGCACCCGGTCGCCAAGCCGCGCCGGCAAGACGTCGATGCCGGGGAACACGCGCGCATTCCAGGTCCAGATATTGAAGTCCGTCATTTCGGTCACCTGGGGCAGAGACGTGCCGGGATTGAATCGGTAGGCGCTCATGATGAAGACGAAGTCGCGGTCGACGCGGTGCAGGCTTCCATCGCGCGGATGAACGGCGACCATGCCCATCATCCCCATGGCCATCTGCACCATCTCGTCGGAATGGGGGTGGTACATGAAGGTCCCGCTCTTCTTCAGCAGGAACTCATAGACGAAGGTCTTGCCCGGTGGGATGTGGGGCTGCGTGAGGCCCCCCACGCCGTCCATGCCGTTCGGCACGAGCATGCCGTGCCAATGCACCGTGGTGTGCTCGGGCAGCTTGTTGGTGACGTAGATGCGGACACGGTCGCCCTCCACCGCCTCGATGGTGGGACCGGGCGTCTGGCCGTTATAGCCCCATAGGTTCACGGTCATGCCGGGGGCGATCTCGCGCGTCACCTCCTCGGCCACGAGATGGAACTCCTTCCACTCGCCATTCATCCGCCAGGGCAGCGTCCAGCCATTCAGCGTCACCACGGGCTGGTAGTCCTGCCCGCTGGGGGGTGGGAGGGGCGGCTGCATGGCGGCCGACGCATTGGTCGGCGCCTCGGGGATGGCGGCTGCCTCCGCCCGGCTGCTGATTGCCGCAGCGCTAGCCAACACCGCCGCCGAGCGGGTGAGAAAATTCCGTCGTGAGAGCATCGTTGTCCTGTCCTTCCGACTAATCGCCTGCCGTGCCGCTGCTGTCGGCGGTGAGCAGGGTCTGCCTGCCGATGCCGCCGCCTCCCAGCACCGCCACGCTGAGATCGGTGGAGGCGAGCCAAAAGTTCCGTGCAGATTCGATGCTTGCGACCTTGGCTAACGCACTCGCCCGCGCCGCCTCGAGCAGCGTAAAGGCATCGACCTGCATGGCGTTGTACTGGAGCAGCGTTTGGTCCGCGATGGACTGCCGCAGCGGCAGCACCTCCCGTTGATATTGCGCGGCGATGGCGTGGGTCGCCTTGTAGGCGCCATAGGCCTCGCGCGCCTCTGAGCGGGCGTTCACCGCCATGGCGCCGAGACGGTTCACCGCTTCGAGGTAACGCTGCTCCGCCTCCCTGACCTTGGCCCTGCCGAAGTCGTAGATCGGGATCTCGAACGCGACCTCGAAACCGCCGCCATCGGCGGATGGCCCGCCCGTGTCCTTTTGCGTCTTCGAGACGCCGGCCGCGTCGAGCACGTTGATGAAATGGGTCTTGCGGGTGAGCCCATAGGACCGCGCCAGCGTCTCGGCCTCGCTGCGCGCGATCTGCAGATCCACCCGCCGGTCCATCGCCTCCTGCTCGACGGACCGCAACGTCCGCGGGCTTGAGGGCAATGGGGGCAGCGCGCCCGGCAGCTTTGCGGATGCGTCGGCCTCCAAGAGGCCCATCAGGCGGGTCAGCGACTCGCGCGTCGCGACCTCTTGCTGGCGGCCGGCCATCAACTCCGTCTCGATCTCGGTGGCAAAGACCTGCCGGCGTGCCTGATCGAGCGTGTTGACGGCGCCGGTCTGCTCCAACCGTGACGTAAGCTGCGCTGCGTTCTCCGCGGCTGCCTTGGCCTCGCTCCGGGCTGCCACCAGCTGGCGCGCCGCGACGGCGCGATAATAGGCCCGCCGCGTCTCGGCCGCGACGCGCAGGGTCTCCTCCGCCGCGCGCAGTTGCGCCTGCTCGAACTGGCTTGCTGCGATCTTGGCGCGCGCCGGAAGCGTGGCGAGCGAAAGTATGCTGCCCACGATCTGCCGCTCGATATCGAGCTCCAGCGAGGTCGAGATGCGGCTGATGGAGAAGCTCGGCACCGGCGGCCGGCTCGACTGAACCGCCACCGCTTCAGCGATGCCGAGCCTGTTATAGGCGGCCTGCAGCCCGAGATTGTTGAGGAGCGCGACTTGCACCGCCGCGTCGGCGCTGAGCGGCTTGCCCAACAGCCGCCCAACCGCGTCATGCGCATAGGCAGCGTCCTCCGCCGAGCGGACCTGCAGCACGTCTTTGTTCAGCTCCTGACCTGCGACCACAGCCACGGTATCCATCCCGCCGTCAGGCGAGAAGGTCTTGCAGGCCGAGAGCAGGGCAGCGCCTGCGATGGCGGCAGCGCGCAATCCCCAAAAAGGAGAGGACATGGATCATCCCTCGTCTGTCGTTGACGACGCTCGCGGGCCGGGCATGATCCCGGCCGAAGCAGCTCTAGACGGAGGGAATCGGGATCGGGGGCGGGTCGGGGAAGTCCGGTATCAGGCTCAAGAAGCGGGACTCGACGGAAGGAGCGAGCGCGACGCCAAACCAAGCGCGCTGGGGTAAAGCTTCGCCGGCAGGCATGAGCGCGCTCAAGCAGAACAGCCCGCAGCAGGCCTGGTGATGACCGGCCGGGACGCCCGAGTGATGGCTGTGGCCGTTGGCTTTGGCCATCGTGCTCATGTCGTGGTCCACTGCGTCGGCATGGGTGAGGCATTGGATGGCGTGCTCGCCATGGCCGAAGGCAAGCACGGCCGGCGGCGCCACGAAGCAGAAGGCCGCGAAGGCAGCGAGCACAAGGGCAAGCCGCAAGCGGAGCCCGGTCGAAAGCGCGATCAGCATGGGCGAAGCCTAGTGCGGCCGGCCCAAACCCGCAAGCCGCAAGGGGGCGACGGACCGATCTCGCGGGCGCCGAAGAAATAGGCTACCAACCGTCGGCCGTTGCCTTTCCTTGGATATGGCCCGATGCAATCAAGCAACACTCCCCCGGCCAAAGCCGTAGTGGCCGATATCGGCGGCACCAATGCGCGCTTCGCCGTTGCCGACCTCGCCAGCCTCGAGCTTGCCGAGATGCGCCACTTCCTCTGCTCCGACCACCCGACGCTGGCCCATGCCACGCGCGCCTATCTCGACGCGCTGCCCGAGCCGCCCGCTTACGCCGCCATTGCCGTGGCAGCACCGGTGGCGGGCGACGAGATCCGGCTCACCAACTCCCCCTGGTCATTTGCGAGGGCCGAGCTTTGCCGCGACTCCGGCCTGGCCGGCGTGCTGGTGCTCAACGACTTTCAGGCGCTGGCGCTCTCGCTCCCCCATTTGCAAGCCTCCGAGCTCGCTCAGATCGGTGGCGGTGAAGCCGCCCCGCACGCGCCCAAGGTGGTGGTGGGTCCCGGCACCGGCATCGGCGTCGGCGGCCTCGTCTGGTCGGGACGGGACTGGGTGACCGTGGCGAGCGAAGGCGGCCATATCTTGCTTGCGGCCCAAGACCAGGGCGAGTTCGCGGTGATCGAGCGGCTGCGGACGGGGCGCGAGCGGGTCTCGGTCGAGCGGGCGCTGTCGGGCCCCGGCCTTTCCGACCTCTATCAGGCGGTGGCGGCTCTAAGGGCCGAGGAGGTGCCCGCGCTTGCGCCGGGCGAGATCGCACAACGGGCGCTGGCGCGCAGTGACCCCATCGCCACTGAGGCGCTGCTCCATTTCGTGACCTGGCTCGGCAGGTTCGCGGGCGACGCCGCACTTTTCTTCGGCGCGCGCGGCGGCGTCTATCTCGGCGGCGGCATTCCCGCCAAGATCATCGACGCGTTGCAGACCGGCGCCTTCCGCCGTGCTTTCGAGGAGAAGGGACGCCTGCGGAGCCTGCTCGCGCCGATCCCGATCTATGTGATCCTGGCCGAGCAAGCCGCGCTGAAAGGCGCCGCCGCAGGTCTCCGCGCGGCCCTTGCTGCCGGCGGCGCCGAGCTGACCCGTCCTCAGGCCTAACCAACCCACGCTACTCGGCGGAGCTGCGCCGGTAGATGTCCTCGAAGCGCACGATGTCGTCCTCGTCGAGATAAGCACCCGACTGGACCTCGATGAGGAAGGCCGGGATCTTGCCCGGATTGGCGAGGCGATGCTGCTTGCCGATCGGGATATAGGTGGATTGGTTTTCGCTCAAGAGCTCGACATCCTCGCCCTTGGTCACCTCGAGCGTGCCCTTGACCACGACCCAATGCTCGGAGCGGTGATGGTGGCTCTGCAGCGACAGCTTGCCCCCCGGCTTCACCATGATGCATTTGACCTGGTAGCGCTCGCCCCGGTTCAGCGTGTGATACCAGCCCCAGGGCCGGTAGACGCGGTTGTGCTGCAGCGCATGCGACCGGCCATTGCCCTTGAGCTGCTCGACGATGCCTTTGACCTGCTCGGCGTGCTCCTTGGAGGCGACCAGCACGGCGTCCTCCATGGCGATGACGATGACATTCTCTAACCCCAACACCGCCACGCAAGCGTGGTCGCTATAGGCAAAACTGTTGCGGGTGGATTGAAGGATGATCTCGCCATCGCCCTGCACCACATTGCCGCTATCGTCCTTGTCCATGAATTGCCACACCGCCGACCACGAGCCCACATCGCTCCAGGACGTGGTGAGCGGCACGCAGGCGATGTTGGCCGCTTTCTCGACGATGGCATAGTCGAGCGAGATCGCCGGAGCCTGCGCATAGGCCTCGCCCAGAATGCGGAAGGTCAGGTCTTGGGCGGCGCCGTCGAGCGCGCGGCGACAGGCGGCCAGAATATCCGGCGCGTGGGTGGCGGCGAGATCGAGCAGCACCGAGGCACGGAACAGGAAAATGCCCGCATTCCAATAGAACCGGCCGCTGTCCAAATAGGCTTCCGCCACCTCCAGCGACGGTTTCTCCACGAAGCGTATGACCTTGAACGCGGGGCCCTGCGCCTTGTCGATCTCGATATAGCCATAGCCCGTATGCGGGCAGTCGGGCTCGACGCCGAAGGTGACCAGCGCGCCGTCTCGTGCCGCAGGCAGGCCGGTGGCGATGGCGTCGGCAAATGTGTCGCCATTGGCGATCATGTGGTCGGAAGGCGCCAGCAGCACCAGCGCGTCCGGGTCGGCCTCAGCTGCGATCAGCGCGGCGATGCAGGCGGCAGGTGCGGTGTTGCGGCTCACCGGCTCGAGCACGATGTTGGTGGCGGGGGCCCCCAACGCCTCGAGCTGCTCGGCGATGAGGAAGCGGTGCCGGTGGTTGCTGAGCACGAAGAGATCGCCGAAGAGATCGCCGCTCAGCCTGCGGCAGGTCTGCTGAAACAGAGTTTCATTGCCGGTGATCTTGTGAAATTGCTTGGGGAAAGCTTCGCGCGAAAGCGGCCAAAGCCTCGTACCAGCTCCCCCGCACAGAATGAATGGTAGGACTTCGCGCATCGATTCCCGTCTAGCCTTGGGGCTGTCCCCTCCGCTAGAGGCCTAGCATAGAGGACGGCCTGCCCAAAAGCATCCTAGGGGCCGGCCGGGCCGTTGCGCGATACCGCTCCACCCCCTATGGATGGGGGGAAGCCCGGGGGCAAGGGCATGGGGCTAGAAGACCGAAATGATGGCAGAATCGCTTCCCCAAGCCATAGCGCGCGGCACCGCGCGACAAGTCTATCGGCTGTTGCGCCTTTCGGCGCCGTTGTTGCGTCCACTCTATCGCCAGATCGGGCTCGAGCAGCGCGCCCGCGCGGTGACGGCTCTGGTGCGCATCGGGTGGAACGGCGCGGCCGTCAGAACGCCGGTCAAGAGCGAGCTTGCCATCGTGGCCCCTGAGGGTTTGCGGGAGGGCGTCGCCTGCATCGGCCATCCAAGCGCGGAGTCCGGCGTGGGCGAAGCGCTCAGGGCAACCGCCAGGGGCTTTGCCGCGGCCGGCGTGCCCTTCACCCTCGTCGGGCTGGAAGGCTACACCACGGCGCGGCTCGACGATGACAGCATGGCGCGCCACGCAACCGCGAGCCTCGACCGGCGGGTGAACCTCCTCTGCGACGGGTTGATCGGGGCGGAGGTTGCTGTCAACGCCCTTGGACCCCGAGCGCTTGCCGGCCGTACCAACATCTTCCGTCCCTTCTGGGAGCTCGCCAAGGTCCCTGATCGGTTTGCCGTGTGCTTGCGCCATTTCCAGGAGATTTGGGCGCCGTCGGAGTTCGTGCGGGCGGCCTTTGCGGCAAGCGTGGATATTCCGGTCTTGCGTATCCCGGTGCCCGTCGAGGTGACGCCCGTGGTGAGTGTGACGCGCGCCGAGCTTGGTCTGCCCGAGACGGCCACGCTGTTCCTGTTTGCCTTCGATCCATCCTCTTTCTTCGTGCGCAAGAACCCGCTTGCGGTGATCGAGGCCTTCACGCTGGCCTTCGGCCGTGCGCAGCGGGCCGATGTCGGCCTCGTCATCAAGACCTTGCACGCCGGTCCCCACACAAGTGCGCTGAAGACGCTCAAAGCCGCGATCGGAGGCGACCCGCGCATCCATTTGATCGAGAGGACGGTGAGCCGCGGGGAAATGAACGGCCTCATCGCGCTGTGCGATGCCTATGTGTCGCTGCACCGCGCCGAAGGCTTCGGCCTCGGCCTCGCCGAGGCCATGGCTCTCGGCAAGCCGGTGGTGGGCACGGCCTATTCCGGCAGCGCCGATTTCCTGAACCCCGACACCGGCTATCCGGTCCCCTTTGAGCTCGTGCCCGTCAAACCCGGCGAGTACCCCGAGCACCAGGGCCAGGTCTGGGCCGAGCCCGATATCGGCGTAGCGGCCAAGCACATGGTCGCGATCGTGGACCAGCCCGAAATCGCCAAGCGCCTCGCTTTTGCCGGCCAGTCCTTCATCAAGACCCACCATAGCCCGGCAGCGGTGGGCAGACTGATGCGCGACCGCCTGGTCGCGCTCGGTCTCCTCGACGGAAGCGCAACGGCCGCACGGCCTCGCTGAGCGCAGTCGCTCGCCCGTTTAAGTCTCCTCACGTCAAGAAGTGAAAGCGGATGCGTTCGGTGCCGCAGGCCTCGGCGACGCGACGCTCGAGCCGCCGGAAGAGCTCCGGGTCGAAATAGCGGTGCGCCGTGGCGTCGCGCAATGCCCCGGGAGGAGTGGCGGCAAGGGTCGCTGCCAGAGCGGCCTGATCGATCGCGGCGCGGCCCTGGACGAAACTAAGCGCTGCGGCGAGCGTCGCGGGCTGGTTCTCGGTTAGCTCCTCGTAAGCCAGCACCAGCGCGTTGGCCGGCGGGCTCGCGATCCATTTGCGATAGAAGTTGATGAAATAGGTGGTCTCCTCCTCGGCGAAGGCGCGGAAGCTTTCCGGATCGTCCCGCCCAGTGTCGCGCGCATAGAGGTCGAAATTGGATTGCAGCCGGGGAATGGGGGAACGGTACTGGATGAGATATTTGCCGTTGAGATATGGCGAATCGCGGAAGCCGAAATCGTGGCTCTTCTGCATGAAGAGCCGGTTGGTCCGCGCCTCGTTATAGGGCTTGGTGCAAGGGATGATGCCGCAGCAGCCGGGCGGGCTGTAATACTCGCAATAGTGGAGCGCGCTTCTAAAATAATGAGCGAGGTTCGTCGCCAGGTACCGGTGCCCACTGCGGGGCATCGACTTGGCGAAGATGAAGCCGACATCGTCCGCCTGGAACAGCGCACGGTAGCGCGCTTGCGCATTCAACAGATGACGCTCGATCACCCAGGGATATTCGTAATAGGCGACGCGTCTCCTGAGCAGCGCGTTGAGATCGATCACCGGACGCGCTCCTCTACGCCCGCCGCCCTGCCGGCGGGACAAAGCACGCTCCATCGTGAGCCTAAGCGATCGGCAGGGCTATTTGAACTCGACCTTGAGCAGCTTGTAGGACTTGCCGCCGCCAGGCGTCGAGACCTCGACGATGGTGTTCTTGCGCTTGCCGAGCAGCGCGCGGGCGATGGGCGAGGTGATCGAGATCTTGCCCTTCTTCACATCCGCCTCGACTTCACCCACGATCCGGTACTTGACCTTCTCCTCGGTATCCTCGTCGACCAAGGTGACGGTCGCCCCGAACATCACCTGGTCGCCCTTGAGCTTGGAGGTGTCGATGATATCGGCGCGTGACAGCTTGTCCTCGAGGTCGGCCATGCGCGCCTCGGTGATGCCCTGCTGATCCTTGGCGGCGTGATACTCGGCGTTCTCCGAAAGGTCGCCATGCGTGCGCGCTTCGGCGATCGCCTTGATGATACGCGGGCGCTCCACGGACTTGAGATATTTGATCTCAGCCTCGAGCGCAGCAAAGCCCTCGACGGTCATCGGCACCTTGTCCATCTCTAGATCGAAGCTCCCTTGGCCCCCTGGACCACTGTCCAGGAATTGCCCAGTCTAAGTCAAGAATCGGATGAAATGACATATCGTCGGGGCCGGCGCCCCCCGTTACGGGCGCCTGCCCACATAACTCTGTAGCGGCGCCACTTTCAGACTGCCGGCCTGGAGCGCCTTGATGGCCTCAGTCACGGCAAGGGCACCGGCCAGCGTTGTATAATAGGGGATGTGGTAGATCAAGGCCGAGCGGCGAATGGAGAAGGAATCGGCGAGCGCCTTGGCCCCCTCGGTGGTGTTGAACACGATATCCACCTGGCCATTGGTGATGGCGTCCACGATATGCGGCCGGCCCTCCAGCACCTTATTGACCCGCTCCGAGGCAATGCCATGGGCGTCGAGATGGCGCTTGGTCCCGCGCGTGGCGATGATGCGGAAGCCCATCTCGGCAAGCTGCCTGATCGGCGCCACGACCTTCTCCTTGTCGGAATCCTTGACCGAGACGAATACGGTGCCGGTCAGCGGGAGCTTGCTGCCGCCGCCGAGCTGGCTCTTGGCAAACGCGATAGCGTAGTCGCGGTCGATGCCCATCACCTCGCCGGTCGAGCGCATCTCCGGTCCGAGCACGGGGTCGACGCCGGGGAAGCGGGCAAACGGGAACACCGCCTCCTTCACCGCGATATGGTCGAGCTTCGGCCGGTCGAGCGCGAGCTCGGAGAGCCGCGTTCCCGCCATCACCCGTGAGGCGAGCCCCGCCACCGGCATTCCGATCACCTTGGCGACGAAGGGCACGGTGCGGCGAGGCGCGCGGATTGACCTCCAGCACGTAGATGTCGTCGTTCTGGATGGCGAACTGCACGTTCATCAGGCCCACGACCTGCAGCGCCCGGGCGAGCTCGACGGTCTGCCGCTCCATGTCGGCAATGATGGCCGGCTTCAGCGAATGCGGCGGCAGAGAGCAGGCCGAATCGCCGGAATGCACGCCCGCCTCCTCGATATGCTCCATGACACCGCAGATGAACACGTCCTCGCCGTCGGCGATGGCATCGACATCGACCTCGGTGGCGTCGCGCAAATATAAGTCGAGCAGCACCGGGCTCTTGCCGGAGACGACCACCGCAGCTGCGATGTAGCGGGCGAGCTGGGCGTCGTCATGCACGATCTCCATGGCCCTGCCGCCGAGCACATAGGACGGGCGGATGACCAGCGGGAAGCCGAGCCTTGCCGCGATGGCGCGCGCTTCCTCCGCCGAGCGGGCAATGCCACTTGTCGGCTGGCGCAAGCCTAAGCGCTCGATCAGCGCCTTGAACCGGTCGCGGTCCTCGGCGAGGTCGATGGCGTCGGGCGAGGTGCCGAGGATCGGTACATGCGCGGCCTCCAATGCGGCGGCGAGCTTGAGCGGCGTCTGCCCGCCGAACTGTACGATTACCCCGACCGGACGCTCACGCTCGGCAATCGCCATCACGTCCTCGAACGTCAGCGGCTCGAAGTACAGCCGATCCGAAATGTCGTAGTCGGTCGAGACCGTCNNCCGATGCGGTTGGGGCCGCCGCCTAAGATGATGATCTTCTCCGCGGCGCTCGGCCGCGCCTCGCATTGGGCGGGCCCGTTAAAGCCCGTCTCATAGGTGGAGTACATATAGGCGGTGGGGGAGGCGAACTCTGCCGCGCAGGTGTCGATGCGCTTATAAACGGGGTGCACGTCGAGCGCGCGTCGCCTGGCCGCCACCTCGCTCGGCTCGATGCCGGCTAGCGTGGCAAGCCGCTCGTCGGAGAAGCCACGCGCCTTCAGCGCGCGGAATTGCTTCGCACTTTGCGGCAGCCCGTGCTGGCGCACTCGCTCTTCCCAATCCACGATCTCCTGCAGCTGGCGGATGAACCAGGGGTCGATGGCGCAGGCCTCGTAGATCTGTTCCTGATCGAAACCGAGCCTGAGCGCCTGAGCCACCTTCAGGAGGCGGTCCGGCGACGGGGTTCCGAGCGCCGCCCGGATCACGTTCTTGTCGTCGCCCTGGCCCAGCCCCTCGAACGGGATATCGTCGAGCCCCGCGAGCCCCGTCTCCATGGAGCGAAGCGCCTTTTGCAGCGACTCCTGGAAGGTGCGGCCGATGGCCATGGCCTCGCCCACCGATTTCATCGAGGTGGTGAGCACGGGCCGCGATCCCGGAAACTTCTCGAAGGCAAAGCGGGGGATCTTGGTCACCACATAGTCGATGCTGGGCTCGAAGCTTGCGGGCGTGGCACCCCCGGTGATGTCGTTGGCGAGCTCGTCCAGCGTATAGCCGACGGCGAGCTTGGCCGCGATCTTGGCGATGGGAAATCCGGTCGCCTTGGACGCGAGTGCGGAGGAGCGCGACACGCGCGGGTTCATCTCGATGATGACCAGGCGCCCGTCGGCCGGATTGACGGCGAATTGCACGTTGGAGCCGCCGGTCTCCACCCCGATCTCGCGCAAGACCGCGATCGAGGCGTTGCGCATGATCTGATATTCCTTGTCGGTCAGCGTCAGCGCCGGCGCCACCGTGATCGAATCGCCGGTATGCACGCCCATCGGGTCGATATTCTCGATGGAGCAGACGATGATGCAGTTGTCGTCCTTGTCGCGGACGACCTCCATCTCATACTCCTTCCACCCGAGCACCGATTCCTCGATCAG
>PLBV01000045.1 GCA_003135455.1 Hyphomicrobiales bacterium
CCGAGATGGTCGATGTCGTCGATCTCGCCCCTGCCGTCGCGCAGTCCCACCAGCGTCTTGATCACGGCGAGGATGTCCTCCTGGCGCAGCGTGCGCACCGTGTCGGGACAGTCGAGATCGAGGCGCATGTTCATCTTCACCCGGCCCACGGCCGAGAGGTCGTAGCGCTCCGAATCGAAGAAGATACCGCGGAACAACGACGCGGCCGCGTCCGGCGTCGGCGGCTCGCCCGGCCGCATGACGCGGTAGATGTCGAGCAGCGCCTCCTCGGGATTGGAGTTTTTGTCGACGGCGAGCGTATTGCGGATGAAGCCGCCGATATTGACGTGGTCGATGTCGAGGATCGGGATCTCCTTGAGCCCGAGCTCCTTCAGCTTGGTCAGCAGCTTGGCCTCAAGCTCCTCGCCCGCCTCGCCATAGATCTCGCCCGTCTCCAGATTGAGGATGTCCTCGGCCAGATAGCGGCCGTAGAGGTCCTCGTCGCTGACGAGGAGCTCCTTCAAGCCCTCATCGGCGAGCTTCTTGGCGAGCCTGGCGGTGACCTTGCGGCCGGCCTCGATCGCCACCTTGCCGGTCTTGGCGTCGATCAAGTCGCTCACCGGCTTGATGCCGCGCAAGCGGTCGGGCTTAAAGGGCATGCGCCAGCCCTCTTTGGCGGCCTTCAGCGCAATGCGGTCGTAGAAGATGGCGAGGATCTCCTCGTCCTCGAGCCCGAGCGCATAGAGCAGCGTCGTAACGGGCAGCTTGCGCCGCCGGTCGATGCGCACAAAGACGATGTCCTTGGCGTCGAACTCGAAGTCGAGCCAGGAGCCGCGATAGGGAATGATGCGGGCGGCGAAGAGCAGCTTTCCGCTCGAATGGGTCTTGCCGCGGTCGTGGTCGAAGAACACGCCCGGAGAGCGGTGCATCTGCGAGACGATCACGCGCTCGGTGCCGTTGATGACAAAGGTGCCGTTCGAGGTCATGAACGGCATATCGCCCATATAAACGTCCTGCTCCTTGATGTCCTTGACCGAGCGGGCGCCGGTCTCCTCATTCACATCGAACACGATGAGCCTGAGGGTCACCTTGAGCGGCGCGGCAAAGGTCATGCCCCGCTGCTGGCACTCATCCACGTCATATTTGGGCTGCTCGAAGGCATAGCGGACGAATTCGAGCTGGGCGCGCTCGCCGAAATCCCGGATCGGGAACACGGAGCGGAACACCGCCTGCAGACCTTCGTCGGCCCGGCCCCCCTCCGGCTCATCGACCATCAGGAACTGATCGTAGGACTGCTTCTGAACCTCGATGAGGTTCGGCATCTCGGCCACTTCATGGATGCGGCCGAACATCTTCCGCAAACGCCTATGCCCATTCATCGTCGTCTGCTGCGCCATGGGGGTCCTTTCGCGGCTCTTAAACTGGTTGCCACAAAGACGGCTCGCCGCAAGCTCCCCTTCTCAGGGGAGGCTCTGGCGAACCGTCACTGTACTTGTCTGGGTTGGCCCGGGCGGGAACCGGGCTTCTCTATATGTGGTCCGCCCGGGCGCAATTCAACCCTTTTGTCACTACTTCAATTCGACAGTCGCACCGGCGGCTTCGAGCTGCTTCTTGAACTTCTCCGCCTCGTCCTTGCTCACCCCTTCCTTCACGGCCTTGGGTGCAGCTTCGACGAGGTCCTTCGCCTCCTTCAGGCCGAGCCCGGTGATGGCTCGTACCTCTTTGATGACATTGATCTTTTGGGGGCCAAACGAAACCAGAACCACGTTGAATTCGGTCTGCTCCTCGACGACGGCAGGCGCGGCTCCGCCAGCGGCCATCATGGCCACCGGAGCTGCGGCCGAAACGCCCCATTTCTCCTCCAGCATCTTGGCGAGATCGGCTGCCTCGAGCACGGTCAGGCCAGAGAGCTGGTCAACGATTTTCTGTAAATCAGCCATTACTTTATCCTCGTAAGTTCGACTTGGGTTTTAGGTTTGATGCGTCAAGCCGCCTCCGCCTCGCCCGTCCTGCCATAGGCCGCGAGCACGCGGGCAAGCTGCGCGCCGGGTTCGGCAAGCGTACGGGCGATCTTGGTCGCCGGCGCCTGCACGAGACCGATCAGCTTGGCCCGAAGCTCGTCGAGCGATGGCAGATCGGCGAGCGAGCTGACCCCTTGGGCATCGAGTACCGTCGGTCCCATCGTCCCGCCAAGGATGACGAACTTCTCGTTCGCCTTGGCGAATTTGACGGCGATCTTGGGTGCTGCGATCGGGTCTTCCGAATAGGCGATGCAGGTCGGCCCTTTGAGCAGATCCGCGATCCCCTTGGCGTCGGTCCCTTCCAGGGCGAGCCTGACGAGCTTGTTCTTGGCGACCTTGACCTGGCCGCCCGCGCTTCGCATGTCGCGGCGGAGCCTGGTCATGGCAGCCACCGGCAGGCCGGCATAGTGAGCCACGACGACCACGCCGGTCTTGGCGAAGACGTCGTGAAGCGCCGCTACGATCTCGCGCTTCTCTGCTCTATCCACTGCTCACTCCGTCTGTTGCGGCCGAGAGCCAGAGCCCTTAAGGCCTCACCACGCTTTGCCGCCGGGAAGCCTACGAGGCGAAACGGCAAGCCGTACGCCCCGCTCTTCCAAGCGGCGCTCCGTTGCCTGTCCCGCTCGCACGCGAAAAGCGTTAGAGCCACTTACGAGGTTCAAACCGATCTCCAGGTTGCGGCATGTCCGAAACCTTGAACAACCGTTCGTCTCCCGTCTCATGCAGGCCTTGAAAGGCTTAAGCGGTTACCCGCACCTGCAATCTCGGACAGGTTCGGACCGCTTCTTTAAAGAAAGCGGCCCGTCCCGGGACAAGCGAATTGCCCGTCCCGAAAACTCTCCTACTGCTGCCCGCCGGCGCCGATGCTGGCAGGCTCGATCTTCACGCCGGGGCCCATGGTCGAGGTCACGGAAATGCGCTTAACAAAGGTGCCCTTAACGCCCGTAGGCTTGGCCTTCATCACCGCGTCGGTGAAGGCGCGGACGTTCTCGACCAGCTTCGTTTCGGAGAAGCTCGCTTTGCCGACGCCGGCATGGATGATGCCCGCCTTCTCGACGCGGAATTCTACGGCGCCGCCTTTGGCCCCCCTCACCGCTTCGGTCACGTCGTTGGTGACGGTGCCGACCTTCGGGTTGGGCATCAGCCCGCGAGGCCCGAGCACCTTTCCGAGCCGGCCCACCAGCGGCATCATGTCGGGCGTGGCGATGCAGCGGTCGAACTCGATGACGCCCTTCTGCACCTGCTCGGCGAGATCCTCCGCGCCGACGATGTCGGCCCCGGCCTTCTTTGCCTCCTCGGCCTTGGCACCCTTGGCGAAGACAGCGACACGCAGCTTGCGTCCCGATCCGTTGGGCAGCTGGCAGACGCCGCGCACCATCTGGTCGGAGTGACGTGGATCGACGCCGAGATTCATGGCGACCTCGATGGTCTCGTCGAACTTGGCCTTGGCCGCGTCCTTGACGAGCTTCACCGCCTCTTCGACCGAATAAAGATGGTCGCGGTCGATCGTCTCCTTTGCCGCGCGAAAACGTTTGCCGGGCTTGCTCATGACCTACTCCTGCACCTCTAACCCCATGGAGCGGGCAGAGCCCGCGACGATCTTCATCGCCTGCTCGATGGAATTGGCGTTCAAGTCCTTCATCTTCACCTCGGCGATCTCCCGCAACTGCGCCTGCGTCACACTGCCCGCAACGCCCCGACCGGGGGTTGGCGAGCCCTTGCCGATCTTGGCCGCCTTCTTCAACAGATAGGAGGCAGGCGGCGTCCGCATCTCGAAGGCGAAGGAGCGGTCGGTAAAGACCGTGATCACCGTCGGGATCGGCGCGCCTTCCTCCAGCCCTTGCGTAGCCGCGTTGAACTGCTTGCAGAACTCCGGGATGTTGACGCCGCGCTGGCCGAGCGCGGGGCCAATCGGCGGCGAAGGATTGGCCTTGCCCGCCGGCACCTGCAACTTGATGTAACCGTCGATCTTCTTCGCCATCTGCTACGCTTCCCGAAACCTTCCGCTTAAATCTTAGAAAGAGCTCAAAGCTTCTCGACCTGCCCGTATTCGAGCTCGACCGGTGTCGCCCGGCCGAAGATCGACACCGCCACCTTGAGCCGCGCACGTTCCTCGTCGACCTCCTCGACGAGGCCGTTGAACGAGGCAAAGGGGCCGTCCGCCACCCGCACCTGCTCACCGATCTCGAAGGTGACCGACGGCTTCGGCCGCTCCACGCCCTCCTGCACCTGCTGCAGGATGCGTCCCGCCTCCTCCTCGGTGATGGGGATCGGCTTGTTCTCTGTACCGAGGAACCCGGTCACCTTGGGAGTGGCCTTGATCAGGTGATAGCTCTGGTCGTTCAGCTCCATCTTGACGAGCACATAGCCTGGAAAGAACTTCCGCTCCGAGGCTACCTTGCGGCCGCGGCGCATCTCCACGACCTCCTCCATCGGCACCAGCACCTGCTCGAACTGATCGGCGAGTCCTGCCGCAGCCGCGCGCTCCTTGATCGAGTCGGCGACCTTCCGCTCGAAGTTGGAGTAGGCGTGCACGATGTACCACCGCATTGTCATTGGAATTAAAGCGACCTCGTTAGGCGCGCACCGCGCCGTTCTCTTCGATCTCTTAGTGGCCGATACCCAAGACGAGTGTGACGGCCGTCCGGAGCACCCAGTCGGCAGCAAGGAAGAAGAATGCCGCCGCGAGCGACATCAACAGCACCATGATCGTCGTGATCACCGTCTCCCGCCGCGTCGGCCAGGTGACCTTGGCCACCTCGGTCCTGACCTGCTGCAGAAATTCGAATGGATTCGTCCTCGCCATCTCTTGTCCTTGCCACGCTCTCCCGCCATCCGGCTCGCGGCGTCCGTGGCAGGAGTGGAGGGACTCGAACCCCCAACCCCCGGTTTTGGAGACCGGTGCTCNNAGGCGCTGGTGGAGGGGGTAGGATTCGAACCTACGTAGGCATAGCCAACGGGTTTACAGCCCGTCCCCTTTAGCCACTCGGGCACCCCTCCCTTGCAAGATGGATTGTCGGTCTGTTGAATTATACAAGCAAAAACGCCCCGCCGTCGGCCGGCAGGGTCCGCCGCGGTGGTTATGCTGAGCGCTCGAACCCATGTCAACTCCAAACCAGAGGCTTCTCGTCAAAATTCTTTAACCTTGCCCCGAGTCAGGTCATTTAGGGCCGGGCACACTCGGTTTGAAAGCCTTAGACTTCCCCATGCAGCGCCAAAAGCCAAGGCAGATGAGGCCGACCCGCTCCCGCGGGGGCAAGGGCGCAAGGCCCCGTCCGGGGCCGGCTTCCGACCGCGTCCTGCTCTATGGGCTGCATGCGGTGGAGGCCGCCCTTGCCAATCCGAGGCGGCCGATCCTGAAGCTCCGCGCCACCGAGAACGCCGCGCGGCGGCTGGAAACGGCGCTTACTCGCCGGGGCGTGACGGCCGAGCTCGCCAGCCCGAGCGAGCTCGACCGGCTGCTCGGCGCCAATACCGTGCATCAGGGCGTGGTGCTGGAGACCGAGCCCCTGCCCTCCGTCGAGCTCGATGAGGTCGCCCCCGATGGCGTGCTGATCGTGCTCGATCAGGTCACGGACCCACAGAATGTGGGCGCCGTGTTGCGCTCGGCGGCGGCGTTCGGCGCCGCTGGCCTTGTGCTGCACGATCGGCACAGCCCGCCGCTCTCCGGGGCTTTGGCCAAGGCCGCCAGCGGCGCACTCGACATTGTGCCGGTGATCCTGGTGAAGAATCTGGCGCGAGCCCTCGCCGAGCTTGGCGAGCGAGGCTTCGTGCGGGTCGGGCTCGCCGAGGACGCCACCCAGGCGCTAGAGACCTTGGCCGTCACCCTGCCGCTTGCGCTCGTTCTCGGCGCCGAGGGCAAAGGCTTGCGTCATCTCACGCGGCAGGCCTGCGACAGCCTCTGCCGCATCTCGACCAAAGGCTCGCTGGCAAGCCTCAATGTCTCCAACGCAGCGGCGATTGCCCTACATTGGGCGAGCACCGCAGCATCGCGCGCGGCACGCTGATCATCAGGCCCTGGCGGAGGGACAAGCGAAGGCGGGAGGGGCGAGCCCCTCCCGTTTTCTCGTCGCCGACAGCGGTCCGTCTTGAAGCGAGCCGGTATCAGTCGCCGAGCAACGTCAGTCGCAAAGCAACCTCGTTGCGCGGCAACCTAGTTGCAGAAGCGGCGGCCGAAGGCGTCGTACCAGCAATCCCTGCGCCAATAGCAGTTTCCGGGCCCGGCATTGCAGCCATTATAATAATTCGTGGGATAGGCGTAGTAGCTGTAATAGGCGCGGGGCGCGTAGTAATAGGCCGCACCACCATAGGCCGCACCACCGCATCCCCCAGCGCAAGGAGCCGGAACCGCAACCGGCACCGGGACCGGCACGACGACGACCGGGGCAGCAATGACAGCACGACAACGCCAGCCGCACCAGGCGCTGGCAGGATCAGCTGCCACCATATTCAGGCCAACCGCCAGCGCCAGGACGGCAGCGAGACTCAACAGAACTCTCATCTTGCGACTCCACTAAGGCTAGACCCCCTGGCCTCAAGTCGACTCGTTCCGACCAGCCGAAGGTGCGGCAATGTTTACGCGAGCCGAGTATCAGCCACGTTAATGTTGGCCTACCAGATGTGCAGTCGACGGTGAGGAAGCGGTAATCCGCTCTAATGAAAAGTAAAGTTGTTGCCGATTTTGATCCGCGGCAAAACGATACGGGCGGCCGAAGCCGCCCGCCTGTTTCGTCTAAGCGACTACGTGGCGGCTAATATCCGCCGCCGCCACCCTGATAGTGGTGGTGGTATCCGTATCCACCGCCGCCGCCGCCGCCATAGCCCGAGCAGTCCGAATACGAGAAATGGCTGCAGCATTTGTGCCCATAGCCGCAGTAGGAGTAGGAATCGCATACGCGGTACTGGCAGTAGTAGCAGCCATTGTAGTCGCAATACTTATAGCCGACGAGCTGCACGCCTGGCTTCAGGACCTGCATCTGTTCGGGCAGCTTCGAATAGCTGCCAGCGCTCGCCGCCATGCTAGGCGTTTGCAATGCTCCGAACAGCACCGCCGTGGCGAGCAAAGCCATGGCTACGATCAATCTGCGCATAGTCACCTCCATCTTCTTCGATCCTCGCGACCCTTCCTCGGCCTTCAAGGAGTTGTCCTCGTTACCGGTCACGCCTCAAAAGGCATGACCTCATCTCGACGGCGGCGCTTAACTGGCAGCCATTGCATCTGCCGCCAAACTTATTTCAAAACCCGATCCTGCCGGGGGCCTCGTCCCATGGTGGTGGGGGCCGGATAGTGGAAATAGGGCATGCAGCGGGCATAGCCCTGCTCCGCCTGCGCATAGGGCCGATAGAACCACCAAAGGTTCCGTGGATAACAATAGAACGAGGTGGCGCGCCGGAAGTGGACGGGCTGCAAAAGCGGCGTCGCTGCGGCTGCAACAGGCCCAAGCGCCATCATGCTGGCAGAGAGACCCGCGGCTGCGAGCGGCTCTGATTTGAAGGGGAACAGGAAACTCAAGGTGGCGATACCGGCTAGCACAAGCTTCCAACAGCCCATCGCCGAACTCTCCTTGGCAACCACCTCGGCTTGCGTACCCTAGATCATCTCGCTGGGCAAGTCCTAGGCAAAAACCGATGCGCTTCGAGGCGGCACGGGATGGTGCGCAAGGGAAATGATTCGTTGACCTCACTCCCACTTCTCCGGCAGCGTCGAGCTTGAAACTCCGCGCCCCCGCCCTCAAGTCTCGTCGCACGGCGTCCCAGTCCCCACCTCGGCCTTCCGGAACCGAAGGTCTTCGATATTGCTTATTGCCTCACCAAATGGCCCAGCTCTCCAGGGAAGGAAATTCCATGTCGTCCACCGATAGCGATTTGCGCACGGGTGCAGCCAAGCGGCCCACCGGCTCGACGAGCCGCGACGCTAGCGATTTCAACGATCAGATCGATGCGATCCGCGCCGATATTCAAAACCTGACCTCGACCGTTGGCCGCATCGCCAACAAGCAGCTCGGTCGCGCCCAGGACAAGGCGCTGGAGACCGCCAACGAGGCAGAAGAAGCGATCCGGCGGAACCCCCTCTCCGCCGTGGCCATCGCCGTCGGACTAGGGTTCCTGTTCGGTGTGTTCACCCGGCGCTAGGAGGGAGCGCCCATGCTCCGCTCCGCGCTGGCGCTGCTGTCGTCCCTTCAAATCGGGGTGCGCTTAAAGGAATCCTTCGAACGCTCCCTCAGACAGGCGGTGGTGATCGGGGTGGCCGTGGTGATTCTTCTCGCCGCCCTCTGTTTCGGTCTGCTTGCCGCCTATAACGCGCTCATCTCGCTCTACCAATTCAGCGCGGTCGAGGCGGCTTGCATCATCGCCGCGGCACTCACCCTGCTCGGGCTGCTGGTGCTTGCCACGCTGCCGCTGTTTGAGCGCAAAACGCGTCGTCGTCCCGCGTCGGCCATGGTCAACGCGCCCGCCGAAGGCCTTGGCTTCATCGATCAAAGCGTGGGAAAGGCGATGCAGCAGGTGGGTCCGGTGACGTTGCTCGTGATCGCCTTTGCCGCCGGACTGCTCGCAAGCCGCAAATAGCCCATCCTTCCTCGACAGGACAGCGGCGAGACTCACCCCTCGCCGCTTCCATTTTGTGCCCCTCGCCCGCTCGTGCCAAAGCGGCACGGGCCTTAATCGGCTCTTAACCACGATCCCCTCATTGTAGCGGCAAGAGAGGCCAGCAGCCTCATCGGAGCAGGGGGACATGGGCAAGCGACTTGCTTTAGCACTACTGATCGGCATCTGCCTCGCGAGCGGCGCCCGCGCAGGACCGTGGGCCACGCCTCCCGCGACTTGGGAGGTGCCCCCGCCCAACATCATTCCGCTGCAGCCCCATTACGAGGTCGGCGCACGCTATTGGTGGAGCGAAGGCAAGACCAATTTCAGCATCGATTCGAGCAAGATGGACCCCTCGCTCGGCCTTCCCAGCGCAAAGCTGACCTATGACAACGTGCAAGGCAACGCGGCCGAGTTCGTTTTCCGCGCGTGGACCGAGGCCAATCTTTTCGCCAAGGGTTTCGTAGGCGGCGGAATGTTGAGTGGAGGCGCTCTCGATGGGAGCGTCTTTTCCCCGGGCTCAACAAAGTTCCCGGTTACAGACAGCAGTCTTGGCGGCAAGAATCTCGCCTATGGCACTCTCGACATCGGCAAGAGCTTCACGCTGAGCGACGGGACGGCCAAGGTCACGCTCAGTCCCTTCATCGGGTTGAACCTCTGGCAGGAACAAACCGAAACCGATAGCTGCCAGCCTAACGATGCCGTTTGCGGGGGCCTTGCCATCTCCACCAATAAACAGGGCTGGTCGGCGTTGCGCTTGGGAAGCGAGCTGCAGGTCAAGCTGTTCGACCGCGTCACCCTGATCGGCGATGCGGCGATCCTGCCGATCGCCTATCTCACAGACGACGCCGGTGCGAGCCTCCAAAACTCCGGCCGCGGCTGGGGTTATCAGCTCGAGGCAGAGCTGAAGGTCGATCTCACGCCCTGCTGGTCGATCGGCAGCGGCGTGCGTTACTGGTTCGCCGAGATCGACGACGGCAAGGCCAAATTCCTCGACTTCACCAACACCGCCTCGGAGCTGACCAGCTTCACCAGCCAGCGCTTTGGGGTGTTCGGCGACGTCACTTATAAGTTCTGATAAAACTTATAGGTTCTGATAAATTCTGCGGCCGTCAGGCCTATCGGCGCCGCGGCGATCGCCTGCCATGGTTTTCAGTCCTCCGGATGAGTTCAATCCGCCGCGGCCTAGGCCCTGATCAATCACCGTTCGAAACAACAGCCCCT
>PLBV01000103.1 GCA_003135455.1 Hyphomicrobiales bacterium
GTGGGTTAACGTGTCAATGCCGCGTGGCCCTATGGGCCGTGCGGGTTTTACGGATTCCTCCACAAATAATTGAAAAGATGACTTCCCGTCGCCCTTCCAGGCTGTAGCCCTTTCGCCCGTACATTTCACCCAAGCTGCCGCGATGGCGCTCACGCACGCGTATTCAGAATGGTTCCGGGCCGGCATTTTATTTCCTGGAGAGCGAAGATCGGAAGCCATTCGCCCGGCGAGAGAGACAATCGAACTGAGCCTTTCGTCGAGGAAAATGCCACGCGCTTCCGAAGCAGCGGCGGCGAGATTATCCCAAATCCGCAGAAGCTCTTTGCGATCGGGTTGAATTCGGTCGATGACAAGTAACGCGACGGCTACTTCCGCCTTGTCGATCATATCGCCTGTCAGTTCGCTCGACGTTATTATGGGCTGCAAGATTGCTTTCAACCGCTCGCGTTTCCCAGCATCAAATCCTGCGGCTTCGAGAAAGAAAACACGGGGCGCGGAGGCTCGTCCGGCGCGAATAGCGAGAGGGACGATTTCGGCGGGCGAGCGGCGCTTGCTCATTTGAGGAATTGCACATTGGTCGGCTCGACCGCGCCGAACTGCGGGCCACCCTTGCGGATTTCATCGGTGATGTAGGACTGCGCAAGGTGCCCGTAGTGCTTCTCGATCATGCGCGTGTCGGCATGCCCAAGGTTCTTGGCAGCCACGAGAAGCGGGACGCCGTTCATAACCGCGAGGCTCGCCCAGGTGTGCCGCAATTCATGGAAGGTGATGGGCGGGCTAATGCGTGCTCGCTTGCACGCTTCGGCTATTGGCCTGAGCTGGTGGCTGGTGCCCCAAGGCGCGCCATTGGCGCGGGGCAGCATCACGTCATTGCAGCCACGGCCGGCACATATCTGCTCAAAGAACGCGCGTCCCTCGTTGGTTAGAACGATGTGACGAGGCTTGCCACTTTTGCTTTCGCGAATTGCTAGGGTGCCGGTGTCGGGATTGAAGTCCTCGACGCGCAGCCGGCCGAGTTCGCTGTAACGCGCGCCGGTTTCGAGGCCCGCGCGCACAATGTCTCGAAAGTCGAGGGCGCACGCATTGAGAAGGCGCGAGGCCTCCGCCTCGGTCAGGTAGCGCACACGCGTCCCGCTGGCGTTCGGGAATGGCTTGACGCGGCGCCACACGTCAGCGTTGGGCGCCTTGCCCTCGTTGTGCGCAAGATTCAGCGCGGCACGTAGCGCGGCAAATATCCGATTGGCGGTGGCACGACGCTTGCGCATGTCGTCGCCTTCTGGCGCGTCCTTGTAGGCTTGTTCCGCGCCGCGCTTCGTGCGCTTGCGTGCCGCCGCTGCCGCGAGGGCTTTCAGCCAACGACGCAGCACGTCAGTAGTTAAGGCAGACATTTCGATATGCCCGAGTGGTGGCAGCACATGCGCGTCGAGCCGGGCTTTCGCGTCGCGCACCGATTTACCTTCGTGCTCGATGTGGACAAGGTAATCGGCAATAGCAGCGGCAACGGTGTAGGGCGCGCTCTCGCTGCCGGCTAATGCTCTTGCCTTCCAGCGCTCGCGCGCCTTGGCCTGGGCCTGCCAGAAGTCGAGGCACGCAATGCCGTCGGCGTCGGTGTAATCGTCAGCGACGCCGATACCTTCCTCGTCGTACTTTTCGCCACCAAGGTAGTGACGTACGATCCACGCGCCGCCGATGGGCTGGCCAGGACGCCGGTAGCCTAAATGCAGCCCTCTTTCGACGGCAGACCAATAGGGCTTTGGACGCGGCTTTAGCTTCAACCGCGCGGTTCGCGTGTCGAGATTTGTGTTTTTGACCCGGCGTCCCATAGTGCACCCTTGCCAGTATATACCCAATATACGTGAGCGAACGGGAACGAACAAGAATGAATGGGAGCGAACGGTATCTTTAGTTTTCAACGGGTGTAGGATACACGTATGGGCACGGGCGAACGGTCATGCAACCTTTTCAGCGCCGCAACGGCTCTTCACAATCACCTGGCCAGCGACGAATCGCGAACACGCGAAGGAGGGCGCATGGGACGCTCGCTCAGCATCGCAATCCTAGTCTCGGCGGCCATTGCACTTATGCTCCTATTGGGTGCGGCGACGGCGATGGCGGCCGAGGCGGCAGCCACCAATGACGAGGTGGCCGCCTATAAGCGCGCGGTGGAGAAGCGCTTTGCCGAGTGGCTGCAGGCGCTGTGGCCCGACGCGCAAGCGGCGGGCGTCTCGCGCGCGATCTTCGACGCCAACCTCAAGGGGCTGAAGCTCAACTGGTCGCTGCCCAATCTCATCCTGCCCAACCCCGCGGGGCCGGGCGGTCCGCCCTTGCCGCAAGCCTTGGCGGAGGCCGCAAAGCCGAAGCACCAGCCGGAGTTCGACGCGCCGGAAAGCTATTTCAAGGCGCCCAATTTGACGGCGCTCGCATCCCAAGGCCGCGCCAAGCTGGCCGAATGGCGCCCGACGCTGGATGCGATCGAAAAGCGCTATGGGCTGCCGGCGAGCATCGTCGTTGCCATCTGGGGGCGGGAGACGGGCTTCGGCCAAATCGATGCGCCTTACGACGCGATTTCGGTCATCGCCAGCCAAGGCTTCATGGGGCGTAGGCCGGATGACTTCCGCAAGCAGCTCATCGTCGCCTTGAAGATTCTCGAGGAAGGCCACGCCACGCGGGCGCAAATGAAGAGCTCATGGGCGGGCGCCATGGGCTACACCCAGTTCATGCCCACCGACTTCGAGAACTACGCCGTCGATTTCGACGGCGACGGCAGGCGCGACATCTGGGGCTCGATCGCTGACGCGCTTGCCTCGACCGGCAATTCGCTCCACACGCAAGGTTGGGACGGCGCCAAGCCCTGGGGCACCGAGGTGCGTCTGCCGAAGGATTTCGATTGCACCCTGCAGGGGCCCGACAAAGCGCGTACCGTAGCGGAGTGGGCGAAGCTCGGCGTGGCGCCGGTCGCGGGAGGCGCCTTTGCGGCAGAGCGGCTCGCCGACCCGTCCTTCCTGGTGCTGCCGGCGGGGCTGAAAGGTCCGGCCTTCATCGCCACCAACAATTTCGCGGTGCTGAAGCTCTATAACAACTCCGACGTCTACGCGATCTTCGTGGGCCACGTCGCCGACATGATCGCGCGCAATGCGCCGGCGGGCTTCGTGGGCGCGTGGCAGCCGGTGGAGCGGTTGCCGCGCGACCGCATCCAGCGTTTCCAGGAGGTGCTGGTGGCGCAAGGCCATGACGTAGGCAAGGTGGACGGCCTCGCCGGGTTCAAGACGCGCCAGGCCATCGGCCTCACCGAGAAGAAGCTCGGGCTGCCGCTCAGCTGCTATCCGAGCAGCGCCGTGGTCGATGCGGTGCTGAAAGAGGCGAGCGCCGCGGGGCAGTAGGGTAGGGCCCTGTCCCGCCTAGGTTTCGGCCTCAGGGCTTGCTAAGTTCCGCCCATGCGAATCGCATCCGACATCAAGGCATTGATAGGGCTCGCGCTTCTGGTGATGGTCCTCGTCGCGGGCGCGCCGGCGGGCGCGTCGGCGGCCACTTTCGCCCAGTGGGTCGAGCAGTTCTGGCCCACGGCCAGGGCGGCCGGCATCACGCGGGACACCTATGACCGCGCCTTCAAGGGGGTGACGCCCGACCCCGAGGTGATCGAGTCCGCCAATTTCCAGCCGGAATATGTGAAGCCGATCGGCGAATATATGGACCGGGTGGTGTCCGACAAGCGCATCGCCATGGGCCAGCAGAAGCTCGTCGAGAATAAGGCGCTGCTCGACGCCATCGAGGCGCGCTACGGCGTCGACCGGCACATCCTCGTCGCCATTTGGGGGGTGGAGTCCAATTACGGCACGCAGCCGGGCGACAAGAACGTCATCCGCTCGCTCGCGACGCTCGCTTATTCCGGAACCAAAGCGACCTACGCCCGGCAGCAGCTGATCGCCGCACTCAAGATCCTGCAGCGCGGCGACGTCACGCTCGAGGCGATGAACGGCTCCTGGGCGGGCGCCATGGGGCACACGCAATTCATCCCCACCACATACAATTCCTTTGCGGTGGATTACGACGGTGACGGCAAGCGCGACATCTGGAACGACGTGCCGGACTCGCTTGCCTCCACCGCGAGCTATCTCAAGGTGTCGAAATGGCGCCCGGGTGAGAGCTGGGGCTATGAGGTCGAGGTGCCGAAGGGCTTCAAGGTTGCCTCGGTCAGCGAGAGCACCGTCAAGGCGCTGGGCGACTGGCAGAAGCTCGGCATCGTGCGCGCGAGCGGCGCCGCATATCCGCGGGCCACAGATAAGGCAACGCTGTTCGCTCCGGCCGGCGCCAACGGGCCTGCCTTCCTCGTGCTCAACAATTTCCGCTCGATCCTCCACTACAACACGGCCAAGTCCTATGCGCTCGCCGTGGGCCATCTCGCCGACCGCTTGCGCGGCGACGGACCCTTCGTGCATCCCTGGCCCACCGACGAGAACCATCTCGCGCTCGACCAGCGCGTGGAGCTACAACGGCTCTTGGTGACCAAGGGCCTGCTCACCGGCGACGCCGACGGCGTCATCGGCCCGGCTACCCTTCAAGCAGTGAAGGCCTATCAGCGCGCTAAGGGCCTGCCGGTGGACGGATTTCCGAGCCTCACGATTCTTGAGCTGCTGCGCAAAGAGGGGTAAAGACAGATGCAACGTGAGGCTGTAATCTGGCGTCTGACGTCAATTCGCCACATCGATACAAAGGTTAGTGATTCAGCAACCTAAATCGGGCACGAATAGTGAAAGGAGGCTTGGCGTTTCGGCCGTCAGCGACTAGCACTGTCCCAAAGCGGGACAAAATGGGGAGGGCCTTCAAAAGGTCCGGAAGATCATGTCTCGTAACGCGTCTTGTCTTCACCGGCGCATGCTCGCGCCGCACTCTCGCCTCTCGATGGTCACCTTCGCCGCTCTGATCCTCTCGCTTCTGCTCGCGGGCCTGGCGCCTACGCCTGCCTGGGCGCAGAACGCCAACGAATTCCAGCGCAGCTACATCAACCCCTTCCCCGGCGGCGACCGCTACCGCGTGGTCGTGCTCGGGGACTCACTTGGCGATGGGCTCTGGTCGGGGCTTTATCGTGCCTTCGAGGAGGACTCCAACCTCGAGATCGTCAAGCGCTCGAAGGTCTCGACCGGCTTCACCCGCACCGACTATTACGACTGGAACGCCGCGCTTGCCGACATCCTGAAGACCGAGACCTACCAGGTCGCGGTGGTGATGTTCGGCGCCAACGACTCGCAAGCCATCCGCAACGGCAAGGACTGGCTCAAGCCCGGCACCGACGGTTGGCGCGAGGCCTATGGCCAGCGGGTGGAGGCCTTCATCAAGAAGCTCCGCGCCGCCAACCTCGCCGTCTATTGGGTCGGCTTGCCCGTCATGCGCAGCCCCAATCAGAGCGAGAGTGCCGAAATCATGAATGAGGTCTTCCGCGAGAAGGCCTTCATCAACGGGGCCAAGTTTATCGATACGTGGAACGGCTTCACCGACGAAGCCGGGCGCTACAGCGCCTATGGTCCGGACATGACGGGCCAGGTGAAACGGCTTCGGGCCGATGACGGCGTCCACTTCACCATGCGCGGCTATCTCAAGCTCGCCCATTTCGTCGAGAAGGAAATCCGCCGCGATCTCAGCCTCGCCAAGCTCGAGCGCAACATCCCGCTGGCCGGTACCGAGGATGAGCAGGCGAAGGTCACAGGCCATTTCCTGGCGCCAGCCAAGGCGCCGGCGCCGCCTCAAGCCGGGGACGGGGACAAGCCGCAGGCCGCGTCGCCTTCGCCCGATCAGGCGAGCGGAAGCCAAGCGCCTGACGCGGCCGTCCAAGCGCCTGATGCTGACGCCGCAGCAGCAGCGGCGGCACAAAGCGGCGAGCCGCCGGCACCGCAACTGCAGCAGAGCAAGGTCGGTGAGGTCGACGTCATCCGCCCGGTGCTCTCCGACACCACGCTCCAGGCCGCCCAAACCATGACGCCGCAAGGGGCCGCATCCTCCATGCCCGATAGCGAGACGATCGCGAGCGACCTCAATGGCGGATTGACCGCCCTTGCCTCGCTCTCCTCGGTGAATGATCTCTCCGTCACCTCGTCCAAGCCCAGGCTGCCGCTCACACAACGGCCATATTACAAAGTTCTCATCAATGGCGAGCAGCTTAAGCCCAAGGCTGGCAGAGCCGACGACTTCGCCTGGCCGCACGGCTAAACAAGAAAGAGCGCTCGGGGCTAACGGGGTATCGCGCTCATGACCCGCGGCAAGAGCTCACGCTCGCAAGCCGAAGCACGCGGAGGCGCCCGCTGGTGGGTGGCCGGTGGCGCGGTGGCGATCGCCGCGGCTTGCGCTGCTCTTGCTTTGGGGCTTCTCGAATTGCCGCCAAGCTCGGACACTGAGCCGAGTGACGCGGTGCAGCTCCCCGAGGACACGGCATCGCCCGAGCGTGTCGCCGCGACGGGACGTGAGTCCGTCGATACGACGTCCGTCAGCATCACCGATACCACGGGCGCGCAGGTTGCACGCGATAACAAGACGGCGCGCATCAGCCCTCCCGCGCCGAAAATCGCGTCCAAGCTCGCTCTGTTCTACGCCGCGCTCTCTAGCCTCGAAGGCGGCAGCACAGCCGCGCCGGTGACGATCCTGCATCTCGGCGACAGCCACATCGCGTCGGACCGCATCACCGGCGAGGTGCGCCGGCTGATGCAGGCGCGCTTTGGCGATGGGGGGCGCGGGCTGATGATGCCGGGCTTCCCCTTCCCCTATTACAAGGCGCCAGGCTTCACCTTCGAGAAGACCGGGAAATGGACGGCGGCAAACAGCCTCAATGAGGATGGCGCCTACGGCATCACCGGCGTGAGCCTCACCGGCACCGGCGCCGACGCGGTGCTCAAGCTTGCCAGCACCTCGGGCCCGTTCGCTTTGCCGGAGGTGTCCCTGCTCGCAAGCCCTGGCGGCGGCCACGCGGTGATCAGCGCCGGAAGCGGCAGTCAGCAGGTGGCGACCGCGGGCGACAGCCGATCGGTCTTGCGCGTCAAGCTTCCAGGCAACGCATCGTCGCTTGCGGTGAAGGTGGTTGGCGACGGGCCGGTGACGGTGCTCGGCTGGTCGGTCGCCTCAGGCCGTCCCGGCGTCCGCTACGTCAATCTCGGCATCCCCTCGGCCTCGGCGCTGACCACAAGGCGCTTCGACCGGGGCCTTGCTGCGAGCGACATCGCGGCGCTCGCGCCGAAGCTCGTGGTGTTGGGCTATGGCACCAATGAGGGCTTCAACGACGATCTGGATTTTGTCGCCTATGAGAAGGAGTATGTGCGCCTGATCGAGCTGGTGAAGGCGACGGCGCCTGACGCCACGCTGCTCATCCTCGGGCCGACGGACGGGACGCGGCTTCCCCGCTTCGTCAAAGGCGACGCCCGCGCCACAGCCCCCTGTCGGCCGCTGGGCGGCCAAGAGCGCGAGGCCTATAACAGCCTGCTGGCCCGCGAGGACGGGAGCCTCGCCCGCTGGCACGAGCCGCCGGAGCTCGCCGCGGTCCGCTCGCTGCTGGCGCGCATTGCCGGGCGCTATGGCGCCACCTATTGGGACCTGTCGGCCGTCATGGGCGGGCCCTGCAGCATCGATCGCTGGGCCAAGGGCGATCCGCCGCTGGCGCTTCCCGACCACGTGCATCTTTCCGACGAAGGCTCACGACGCGTGGGCCGCGCCATCTACGATGCCCTGATCCGGGGCTATGACCGCTATCGCGAGCAGGCCGATGCGGGCGGCAGTTTCGGCGCCGGCGATATCGCCGCCACTGCCGAGACCGCGCCCGAACGCGTCGCGGGACCGTGAGCGGCCGGCCATGCTCTTCCCAACCCTTGGATTCGGCATCTTCTTCCTCATCGTCTTCGCGGTCGCCTGGGAGCTGCGCGGCCGGCCGGAAGCGCGCAAGGCCTTTCTCATCGGGGTCAGCTATGTGTTCTATGGCTGCTGGGACTGGCGCTTCACGGCGCTGCTCGCGACGAGTTCGCTGATCAACTATGCCGCCGGGCGGCTGCTCGCCGTCACCGTCAGCGATCAGGGGCGGCGCCAGCTGGTGGCGATCGCCATCGTGCTCAATCTCGGCATCCTCGCCTTCTTCAAATATTACGGCTTCTTTATGGAGTCGCTGTCGGACCTGCTCGACCGGGTGGGGCTGGCGCGCGACCTGCCGTTCCTGGAGATCATCCTCCCCATCGGCATCTCCTTCTTCACCTTCCACGGCATCTCCTATGTGGTCGACGTCTATCGCCGCAAGATTCCGGCCGAGGAATCGCCGCTCGACGTGTTCCTCTACATCTCCTTCTTCCCGCAGCTCGTGGCGGGCCCGATCGTGCGCGCGTCGGACTTCCTGCCGCAGCTGAAGACCGAGCCCACGCTTACCCGCGCCACGCTCGCCAACGGCATCGTGCTGATCCTGATCGGCCTGTTCAAGAAGATGGTGATCGCCAATTATCTGGCTAACGAGCTGGTCGATGGGGTGTTCTTCGATCCGAGCGCCTTCTCGGGTTCCGACCTCATGCTCGCTCTGTATGGCTACGCGGTGCAGATCTATTGCGACTTCTCAGGCTATAGCGACATCGCTATCGGGGTCGCGGGCCTGCTCGGCTATCACTTCAAGGCGAACTTCGCCCAGCCTTACCGCTCGGCCTCGTTGCGCGAGTTCTGGCGGCGCTGGCATATCTCGCTGTCGAGCTGGCTGCGCGACTATCTCTACAAGCCGCTCGGCGGCAGCCGCCAGGGCACGGTGAAGACCTACCGCAATCTGCTCGTCACCATGCTGTTGGGCGGGCTTTGGCATGGCGCCGCCTGGACCTTCATCATCTGGGGCGCGATCCACGGGACGGCGCTGGCTGTCGAGCGCATGATCCTTGCGTTCAAGCCGGCACCGGCGCCGGCGCTCGTTATAGTCGGCTATGGCCATGGCCCCATGCGCCGGGTCCTGACGGCGGGAGCGAGCGGCGGCCAGGCCTTCGGCAAGGCGCTCGCCGTGTTCCTCACCTTCAACATCGTGTGTCTTGCCTGGGTCTTCTTCCGCGCCGAATCCCTCGATGTTGCGCTCTCCTATCTGAGAGGGCTCACCGATTGGTCGGGGCCGATCGAGCGGGCTACACCCTTCCTGGTCGCGCTGGTGGCGGTGTCGCTCGCGGGACATTTCCTGTCGGAGGATCTTGTCGAGCGCGTCAGCGCGCGCCTTGCCCAATGTGGTGCGCTGACGATCGGGGCCGTGCTCGGCTTCGGTATCCTGTTGATTTTTGCGGTGGCGCCGGAGGGCGTGGCGCCGTTCATCTATTTCCAATTCTAACCAAGTCTTGAGTGGCGTTCATGTCGTTTGCGTTGGAGTTCCGTAAGAAGCATTACACCGGTCCCGCTGCCGCCAAGGCAGCGGCGACGCGGTCCGCAAAGGCACGCCCCGCGCGGCGAAATCTCGCCAGCGTCCGCAGCGAGACGCGGGCGAGCAAGATCGCCGGCCTCACCGCGCTGCTCATGGCGGCGGCCATCCTTGCGGTGTTCAACTCCGATGGCTTGCGGCTCTACGCCGGCGATCTGGCCGAGGACGAGGTCGGGCGCCCCCTGCTCACCCTGTCGGAGGCCTGGGACGGCGCCATGGAGCGCGTGGGCACCAAGCGCCTGGGGATGAGCGTGCGCGGCTTGGTGGCAGAGCTTCGCGAGGCGAGCTGGACCGATGTTGCGGCCGCTTTTGGCGGGGCCCCTATCGACGCGGCCCGGCTCGATGCGGGCGAGGGCGACGCTCCACCCTTCCGGCTCAAGGGTGAGGGCTTGGCCGCAGCGCCGCCTTTGGCGGGGCATCCGGGCGACCATACGGGAGCTCTCCCCAGGCCCGGCAGGCACCGGCTGGATGACGGTGCCGAGAGCGCGCGCGCCAAGTTCGGCCGCTCTTCCGCCGACGAGCGCTGACAGCGTCAGACGGCTTAGAGCGCTATCGCGTGAAATCGAATTGCGACAGCGCTCTATCTTTCAATGGAGCATGATCTTTTCGGAAAACCGGTTCCTACTTTTCCGGATCATGCTCTAGCGCGGCAGGTCGGTCTTGCCCATCAGGACCTTGTCGATGGCGTGGGCCGCCTGGCGGCCCTCCCTTATCGCCCAGACCACCAGCGACTGGCCGCGGCGCATGTCGCCCGCGGCAAACACCTTTGGCCGCGATGTGCGGTAATCGAGCTCGTTGGCCTTGACGTTGCCGCGCTGGTCGAGGTCCAGCTTGAGCTCCTTGACCATGCCCTCCTGCACCGGATGCAGGAAGCCCATGGCGAGCAGGACGAGGTCGGCGGGCAATGTGAACTCGCTGCCTACGATCGGCTTCAACTGGCCGTCGAGGCGGATGCATTCAAGCTGCGTGACCTTGCCGTCCATGCCTAGGAAGCGGCTGGTCGCCACGCTGAAATCACGCTGGGCACCCTCCGCCTGGCTCGACGAGGTGCGGAGCTTCAGCGGCCAATGTGGCCAGGTGAGCGCCTTGTTCTCCATGTCGGGCGGCATGGGCAAGATCTCCAGCTGCGCCACCGACACGGCGCCTTGGCGGAAGGAGGTGCCGATGCAGTCCGACCCCGTGTCGCCGCCGCCGATGACCACGACCTGCTTGCCGGTGGCGAGGATCGGCTCGATGTCGCCCAAGGGCTCGCCCGAGACGCGCCGGTTCTGTTGCGGCAGGAAGTTCATGGCGAAGTGGACGCCGTGCAGATCGCGGCCCTCGACCTCCAGATCGCGCGGGTGCTCGGCACCGCCGGTCAGCAGCACGGCGTCATGGTCGCGCTGGAGCTTGGTTGCCGTGATGTCGCGGCCGACATGGACGTTGCAATGGAAGGTGACGCCTTCGGCTTGCATCTGCTCCACGCGCCGTTCGACGATATATTTCTCCATCTTGAAGTCGGGGATGCCGTAGCGGAGCAGCCCGCCTGGCTGGGCTTGCTTCTCATAGACATGCACGTCATGGCCGGCGCGGGCGAGCTGCTGCGCCGCGGCCATGCCGGCGGGTCCGGAGCCCACGATGGCGACGCGTTTGCCGGTCTTGGTGTCGGGGACTTGCGGCCGCACCCAGCCTTCATCGAAGGCTTTGTCGGCAATGGCGCATTCGATGGTCTTGATGGCGACTGGGTTGTCGTCGATGTTGAGGGTGCAGGCGGCCTCGCAGGGCGCGGGGCAGATGCGGCCCGTCACCTCGGGGAAGTTGTTGGTCGAGTGCAGGTTCTCCGCCGCCACCTCCCAATCGGAGTGGTAGACGAGGTCGTTCCAGTCGGGGATCTGGTTGTTCACCGGGCAACCGGTGTGGCAGTAGGGAATGCCGCAATCCATGCAGCGGGCGGCCTGGCGCGTGACGTCGGCCTCGCTCACCGGGATCAGGAACTCGCGGAAATGGCGGATGCGGTCCGCCGCCGGCTCGTAGGTCCGGTCCTGACGGTCGATCTCCAGGAAGCCCGTGATCTTGCCCATGCTCAATCCTCAGCCGCTTATGTTGCGGCCGTCAAGTCCACGTCGGCCCCACCCGGCTCGTACCGGGCCATGCCCGGGCCGTCCCACCCTCCCGCGAGGAGAAGGGGTGGAGCTTGCCGAGCCGCCGCGAGTCATCCCTCCCAGTCTCATCTTAGCGCACACGACTTCCCACGACCGTCCGCGTCCGACGCGTCGCTTCGGTTCAGGTTGAAGCTATTTGCCGTTGGCGTGAAGCCCGATCTCGATCTCGCCGAGCCCCGTCGTGTCGAGCGCCTGCTGGCGCGCCATCTCCTCCAGCGCCCGGCGATACTCGACCGGCATCACCTTGACGAATTTCGGCAGCATCTCGGACCAGTTTGCCAGGATGGCGCGGGCGCGCTCCGAGCCCGTATAGTGCAGATGGTTCTCGATCAGCTGATAGAGCCGCTCGGCGTCGAAGCGCGTCATGTCGGTGAAGTCGACCAGCCCGTGGCTCTCCAAATCGCCGGTCTGATGGCGGCTCCCCTCCATGACGCTGTTCTCGCTCGGCACCGGCTCCAGATCGACCATGGCGAGATTGCAGTGGCGCTCGAAGTCGCCGTCCTCGTCGAGGACGTAGGCGATGCCACCCGACATGCCGGCGGCAAAGTTGCGTCCCGTCAGCCCGAGCACCACCACAATGCCGCCCGTCATATATTCGCAGCCGTGGTCGCCGGTGCCTTCCACTACGGCGATGGCACCGGAATTGCGCACGGCGAAGCGCTCGCCGGCAATGCCGCGGAAATAGCATTCGCCGGCGATGGCGCCATAGAGCACCGTATTGCCGACGATGATGGATTGCTCGGGCACGATGGCCGAGTCGGCGGGCGGGCGGACGATGAGGCGGCCTCCCGACAGTCCCTTGCCCACATAGTCGTTGGCCTCACCTTCGAGGTCGAGGGTGACGCCATGGGCGAGCCAGGCGCCGAAGCTCTGGCCGGCGGACCCGTGCAAGCTCACCCAGATGGTGTCCTCGGGCAGGCCGGTATGGCCGTACAGCTTCGCGATGGCGCCAGACAGCATGGCGCCTGTGGTGCGGTCGGTGTTCCTGATCGGCAGGTCGAGCTTGACCGGCTTCTTGTCCTCGATCGCCTGGCGACAAAGCTCGATGAGCTTCACGTCCAGCACCTGGTCGAGATGGTGGTCCTGCCGCTCGGAGTTGCGGATGGCGACGTCGGCCGGTACCTCGGGCTTGTGGAAGATGCGGCCGAAATCCAGCCCCTTGGCCTTCCAATGATCGATGGCGTGGCTCTTATCGAGCAGCTCGGTCTGGCCGATCATCTCGGCGAAGGTGCGGAAGCCGAGCGCTGCCATATATTCGCGCACCTCCTCGGCCACGAAGAAGAAGAAGTTGATGACGTGCTCGGGNNNGTGGCGAAGCCGAACTCGTCGGCGCCGAGTAGCGCCCCCACCACCACGTCGCGCCCGGTGCGCACACCGCCATCGACCTGGACGGCGATGCGGCCGCGCAGGCGGTTGAGCACCAGCGTCTGCTGGGTCTCGGCGAGCCCGATCTCCCAGGGGCTGCCTGCATGCTTGATCGAGGTCAGAGGCGAGGCGCCGGTGCCGCCCTCGAAGCCCGCGATGGTGACATGGTCGGCCATGGCCTTGGCCACGCCCGCGGCCACCGTGCCCACGCCCACCTCGGAGACGAGCTTCACCGACACGTCGCCTTGCGGGTTGACGTTCTTCAGGTCGAAGATCAGCTGCTTCAGGTCCTCGATCGAATAGATGTNNTGGTGCGGCGGCGGCGAGATGAGGCCGACGCCGGGCGTGGAGTGGCGCACCCTGGCGATGGTGGCATCGACCTTGTGACCGGGCAGTTGCCCGCCCTCGCCGGGCTTGGCCCCTTGCGCGATCTTGATCTGCATCATGTCGGCGTTGACCAGGTACTCGGTCGTCACGCCGAAGCGGCCCGACGCCACCTGCTTGATCTTGGAGCGCATGGAGTCGCCGTTCGGCAGCGGCTTGTAGCGATCGGATTCCTCGCCGCCTTCACCGGTGTTGGACCTGCCGCCGATGCGGTTCATGGCGATGGCGAGGGTGGTATGCGCCTCGCGGCTGATGGAGCCGAAGGACATGGCGCCGGTGGAGAAGCGCTTAACGAGCGAAACGGCGGGCTCGACCTGCTCGAGCGGAATGGGCTTTCTGCCCGTTTCCTCGGCGGCCTTGATGCGGAACATCCCGCGCAACGTCAGCAGCTGCTCGGTCTGCTCGTTGATTTGCCTGGCGTAGGAGCGGTACTTCTCCGGCAGCGCGCCGCGCACCGCATGCTGCAGATCGGCCACGACGCCTGGCCGCCACACATGCGCCTCGCCGCGCACGCGGAAGGCATATTCGCCGCCGACCTCCAGCGCCTCGCGCAAGACCGGCGCGTCGGAGAAGGCGAGCCGGTGGCGCTCGACCGTCTCGCGGGCGATCTCGTCGAGGCCGACGCCCTCCACTTGCGTGTTGGTGCCGGTGAAATATTTGGCGACGAAGTCGGTCCGAAGCCCCACCGCGTCGAAGATCTGGGCGCCGCAATAGGATTGATAGGTCGAGATGCCCATCTTCGACATCACCTTGAGGATGCCCTTGCAGGTCGCCTTGATGTAGCGCTTGACCGCTTCCTCGGCTGTCAGCTCCTCCTCGATTTCGGGCAGCATGGCCTCGATGGCCTCGAAGGCGAGATAGGGGTTGATCGCCTCGGCGCCGTAGCCGGCAAGCGTTGCGAACTGATGCACCTCATGGGCTTCGCCGGTCTCCACCACGAGGCCGACCGAGGTCCTGAGCCCCTTGCGGATCAGATGATGGTGCACGGCGCTAGTCGCCAACAGCGAAGGGATCGGTACTCGGTCCGGACCCGTCGCCCGGTCCGACAGGATGATGATGGTCTCGCCCGCCCGCACCGCGGCCTCCGCCTGCTTGCACAGCTTCTCCAAGGCCGCGGCCATGCCGGCCGCGCCATGGTCGACGCCATAGGTGATGTCGAGGGTGACGGTGCGGAACGGATTGTCGGCGATGTCGCCGATCGAGCGGATGCGCTCCAAATGCTCGTTGGTGAGGATCGGATGCGCCGCCTCCAGCCGCTTCTGCTTGGAGGTGCCTTCGAGGTCGAGCAGGTTGGGCCGCGGCCCGATGAAGGTCACGAGCGACATGACGAGCTCCTCGCGGATCGAGTCGATCGGCGGGTTCGTCACTTGCGCGAAGTTCTGCTTGAAATAAGTGTGCAGCAGCTTCGGCCGGTTGGACAAGGCCGAGAGCGGCGTGTCGGTGCCCATCGAGCCGACTGCCTCCTGGCCCACTTGGGCCATGGGCGCCATCAGGAACTTGACGCTCTCCTGCGTGTAGCCGAAGGCCTGCTGGCGGTCGAGCAGGCTCACATTGGTGCGGGGCGGCGTCGTAGGCGTGCCCGGCAGCTCATGCACGCGGATCTGGGTGCGGTCGAGCCATTGCTGATAGGGGTGAGCATTGGCAAGCTCGGCCTTGACCTCCTCGTCGGAAACGATGCGTCCCTTGGCAAGGTCGATGAGCAGCATCTTGCCGGGCTGTAGCCGCCATTTCTGCACGATGTTCTTTTCGGGTACCGGCAGCACGCCGGTCTCCGACGCCATGACGACGAGCCCGTCATCAGTGACGAAATAGCGGGCGGGCCTAAGGCCATTGCGGTCGAGCGTGGCGCCGATCTGGCGGCCGTCGCTGAAGGCCATGGCTGCCGGGCCGTCCCACGGCTCCATCAGGCAGGCGTGATATTCGTAAAAGGCGCGGCGCTTGGCATCCATAAGCGGGTTGCCCGCCCAAGCCTCGGGGATCAGCATCATCGCCGCATGGGCGAGTGAGTAGCCGCCCTGCACCAGGAATTCGAGCGCGTTGTCGAAGCAGGCGGTGTCGGACTGGCCTTCATAGGAGATCGGCCAGAGCTTGCCGATGTCCTTGCCGAACAGCGGCGAGGAGACGGTCGCCTGCCGCGCCGCCATCCAGTTGAGGTTGCCGCGCAGCGTGTTGATCTCCCCATTATGGGCGACCATGCGGTAGGGGTGAGCGAGCTTCCAGGACGGGAAGGTGTTGGTCGAGAAGCGCTGATGCACGAGCGCTAGAGCCGACGCGAATTTCGGATGATGCAGGTCGGGGTAATAGGCGCCGAGCTGATAGGCCAGGAACATGCCCTTATAGACGAGCGTGCGGCAGGACAGTGACACGACATAGAAGCCGATGTCGTGGCCGCCGGTCTCGCCATTGATGGTGTTGGAGATGACTTTTCGCAGGATGTAGAGCCGGCGCTCGAAGGTCGCGTCGTCCTCGATGCCGGGCCCGCGGCCGATGAACACCTGGCGATGGGTGGGCTCGGTCTCGATCACCGATGGGGAGAGGCAGGAATTGTCGGTGGGCACATCGCGCCAGCCAAGCAGTTTCAGCCCTTCGGCTTCCGTCACGCGTTGCACGACGGACTCGCAATAGATGCGCTGCGCGGCGTTGCGCGGCATGAACATATGGCCGACGGCGTACTGCCCAGGCTCGGGCAGCTTGATGCCTGTCGCGCCGCACGCCACGCTGAGGAAGTCGTGTGGGATCTGCACCAGGATGCCGGCGCCGTCGCCCGCGAGCGGGTCGGCGCCCGCCGCGCCGCGATGGGTGAGGTTGACGAGGATCTTGAGGCCGTCCTCGACGATCTTGTGGCTCACGCGCCCCTTCAGGTCGGCGACGAAGCCCACGCCGCAGGAATCATGCTCGTTCTTGGGATCGTAGAGTCCTTGCGCTGGCGGCGGGCCCGCCGCCCCTTGTGAACGCAGACTGTGCTTTGCGACTGTCATCACTCGATCAAGCTCGGCCACACCACAACCCGCCTGCCAGGCGCTAAACTTCGGGCCGGCGCTCCGGCCCAGAATGAGCATAGGTCAGATCAGCTAAGGGAGCCGAAACGGGCTCCTTCGCGTCGGCCATCCTGGCGGGTGAACGCTGCAGGACGGAGACGGCCTTGGGCGGCCATGAGCGCCAGCCTCAAGCTTCCGGCTGAAGCTTCAGCCACAAAGGTCAGCAAGCCTGTCCTATTCGCCCTGAAAATGACAGATTTCCAGCCCGGGCACAAGCAGGATTCGGAGGGCCACACTGGCTTAGGGCTCACGGCGCTGTCACCGCCCTGTGACTTGACGTAGGCTCGATGCACCAAGCTTATTTGCTGCTGGGAGCCGCGATGACGGCAAGCAACTGACGGGCGATAAACAGGAGGAGCTTCCCATGGACGAAAAGGTCAAGACGATAACCGGACTTGCGGTTGCCAGCGCCTTTGCCGCAGCACTCGCGCTCGCCGCCATGAGCCAGAGCGCCAGCGCTACCGGCGACAAAGACCTGGAGAAGTGCTTCGGCGTCGCCAAGGCGGGCGATAACGACTGCAAGGCGGGCGAGGGCACGAGTTGCGCGGGCCACGCCACGATCGACTACCAGGGCAACTATTATAAGCTCGTGCCTGCCGGAACCTGCGCCACCATGGAGCTGCCCGACGGTCGCAAGGGGAGCCCGGAGGCGCTGACCCGCGACCTGCCCCCAGCGTAAACCGTGGTTCGAGGCCCGGCTGTCATCCTCCGGTGCTCGGGCGAAGTCCGAGGTTGGAAGGCTGGCCGGGCCCCTCACCATCAGCCCTAAACGCCTCGGCCCTCCCGATGAACGGCAGCCTCCCTTGCGGCTTTCCCAACGGCCCTGTACCGCCACGGGCGGGGGTTGGGCTCAAGCCCAAGCATTACAGCGACATCCTCGAGAGCGAGCCCGACATCGGCTGGTTCGAGGTGCATGCCGAGAACTATATGGGCGACGGCGGCCCGCCGCATCGCGCCCTCGAGGCGGTGCGAATGCGCTATCCGCTCTCGCTGCATGGGGTGGGGCTCTCCATCGGCGGCGCGGGCCGGCTCAATCAGGAGCATCTGGCGCGCCTGAAGCGACTCGCGGCCCGCTACGAGCCCCAGCTCTTCTCCGAGCACCTCGCCTGGTCGGGTCATGGCGAGGTCTATCTCAACGACCTTTTGCCGCTTCCCTATACGCAAGAGACGCTCGCCCGGGTCGCCGACCATATCGACGAGGTGCAGGAGGCGGTGGGGCAGAGGATGCTGCTGGAGAACCCCTCGACCTATGTCGCTTTCGCTGAGACCGAGATGAGCGAGATCGCGTTCTTAAGCGAGCTTGTGGCGCGCACCGGCTGCGGCCTCCTGCTCGATGTGAACAATATGTTCGTGCAGGCCACCAATCACGGCTTCGACGCCACCGCCTATATCGACGCCTTCCCGGTCGAGCATGTGGGCGAGATGCATCTCGGCGGCCACGATCATGACGCCGATGCCGACGGGGCCACGCTCCTGATCGACGACCATGGGCGCGCCGTGGCCGACCCGGTCTGGGCGCTCTATGGGCGGGCGCTGACCCGCTCAGGGCCGAAGCCCACGCTGATCGAGTGGGACAATGACGTGCCCGAATGGCCGGAGCTCCTTGCCGAGGCGAATCGCGCCGACGCGATCATCGCCGCGCGACGCACCAATGACGCCGCTCAAGCTTGAGCAGGACTTCGCCGCCGCGGTGCTCGACGCCGACGCGGCCGTGCCAGGCGGCTTGGCGGGGTANNCTCGCGAGCCTCACCCGCCGCTTCGGCGTCTATCGCAACAATGTCTATGCGAGCCTGATCGAGGTCTTGCAGGGCCGCTTCCCGGTCACGGCGCGGCTCGTGGGGGACGAGTTCTTCCGCGCCATGGCGCGGCTTTATGTGGAGCAGGCGCCGCCGTGCTCGCCCGTGCTGCTTCATTATGGCGCGGGGTTCCCAGAGTTCGTCGCAAGCTTCGCTCCGGCCGAAGGGGTGCCTTATCTCGCCGACATGGCCGCGCTCGAATGGGCACGGTCCGCGGCCTATCACGCGGCGGACGCCGTGCCCATGCCGCTCGAGGCGCTCGCCCCTGCGGTCGAGCATGCCGCCCATGTTCGGCTTCTGCTCCACCCCTCGCTGCATCTGGTGAGCTCGGCCTATCCGATCGTCACGATCTTCGAGCTGCATGGGCAAGAGACCGAGCCAGCGCCGGTCAAGCTCGAAGGAGGCGGCGAGGATGCGCTAATCCTGCGGCCGCTTATGGAGGTCGAGGTCCGGCGGGTCCCGAAGGGCGCGGTCCCGTTCATCCGGGCGCTGCAAGGCGGGCGTCCGATCCTAGACGCCCATTTGGGCGCGCTGGCAGAGGCGCCGGAGTTCGATCTTGCCGCCACTCTCGCCGGCTTGATGACGAGCGGGGCCATTGTCGGGGTCAGCATCGGGCGGGAAAACGCCTGATCGGACGGCTCAGGTGGCCAAAATATAAACACGGAATCGGCCCATGGCGGCTTGCGGAGCGGGATGCCGTCATGGGCGCCGCATGCGTCGGTTTTTCCCGCGGGAAAGACTGTGGTGCGATAAGCGCGCGCTGATATAAGGGGCGGATTCGGCGTTTAACCTTAAGCGCTCAAAGCCTCACGCGTGCCGGCCTCGTAATGGATCTTATCGCCACCCCGAAGAACCCCGTACCGCTCGGCGTCTCCGCCGGCCACATCACCGCGCGGAAGGGCGCCAAGCTCAGATTCGCGCGCTGGCCGTCGTCCTTACGCGAGCGGCGGGGCACGGTCTGCGTCTTCCCCGGCCGCAGCGAGTTCATCGAGAAATATTTCGAGGTGGTGGGCGAGCTTCGCCGCCGGGGCTTCGCCGTGGCGGTGCTCGATTGGCGCGGGCAGGGGGGATCGAGCCGGCTGCTCAGGAACAGGCTCAGGGGTTACGTCAGGAGCTTCGCCGATTACGAGGACGACCTTGGCCGGTTCATGAATGAGGTGGTGCTGCCGGACTGTCCGCCGCCCTATTTCGCGCTCGCCCATTCCATGGGGTCCACGGTTCTCCTCAAGGCGGCCACGATGCGGGGGTGCTGGTTCTCGCGCATGGTCATGACCGCACCGATGCTGAAGGTCCCGCTGCCGCTCTCGCCGCGGGCCACCGCCGCGGTACTCACCTCGCTCAGGCTTTGCGGCCTCGGCGGTGTCCCCGTGCCGGGTGGCATGAGGGCGTATGTGGAGAGCCAGGAATTTGAGGACAATCTGCTCACCTCCGACCGCGAGCGCTTCCTCCGCAACCAGTCGGTGGTTGCCGCGGCACCCGAGCTCGCTATAGGTCCCCCCACCATCGCCTGGGTGAGGGCGGCGCTCGCCGCCATGGCCGAGATCGGCAGCGACAAATTCCCCAGCCGGCTCCGCGTGCCCGTGCTGATGCTCGCCGCGAGCGACGACCGTCTCGTGTCGAGCCTGGCTATCGAGGAGCTGGCCATGCGACTCAAGGTTGGCTCGCAGCTCGTGCTGCGGGGCGCGCGCCACGAGATCCTGCAGGAGCGGGACGTGATCCGCCAGCAATTCTGGGCGGCCTTCGACGCCTTCGTGCCAGGTGCCACGCTGAGCAAGGCGAGCTAGCCTGAGAGCAGCTCGACGGCGGCTCGATGCAGCTCCGCGTTACCGGCGGCAAGGATGCGCCCGCCGCCTCTGGCATCGCCGCCGTCCCAGCCGGTGACCACCCCGCCCGCCCGCTCGATGATGGGGATCAGCGGGAGAATGTCGAACGGCTTCAACCCCGCCTCGACCACGAGGTCGATCTCGCCAAGGGCGAGCAGGCAGTAATTGTAGCAGTCGCCGCCGAAGCGGCTGAGGCGGACGCGCCCGCTCAGCGCCTCGAATCGTTGCCTCTCCTCGCCGCTTTCGAACATGTCGGGGGTGGTGCAAGCGAGGAACGCCTCGGGAAGCGCCCGCTGGCCCCTCGTCCGCATGGGCCTCTCCTTCCCCCGATGGCGGAAGAAGGCTTCGCGCTCGCCACTGAAGAAGCGCTCGCCGGTGAAGGGCTGGTGCATCAGGCCGAGTACCGGCCGGCCCCGATGCAGGAGGCCGATCAGGGTGCCCCAAAGCGGCTGCCCCAGGATGAAGGCGCGCGTGCCGTCGATCGGGTCGAGCACCCAGCAATAGTCGGCATCGGCGCGGGATGATCCCTCTTCTTCGCCGATGATGCCGTGCTCGGGATAGGCTTTGGCGATCGCTAAGCGCATCGCGGCCTCGGCTTCACGGTCGGCGGCCGTGACAGGATCGAAGGTGGAGCCTCCTTTGTGATCAACCGGCAGGTTTGAGCGGAAATGCGGCAATATGACCACGCCCGCCGCGTCGGCCAGGGCATGGGCGAAGGCGAGAAGAGCGTCGAATTCGGGCTCGGAAGGCGGGGACATTGCCTCGGCAATCGGCCGGATTTTTCCTTTTGAATCAAAAGGAAGGACGGCAGACAGTTCCTACTCTAGGTGTGGTTCAGGATATGTTCAATCGCTTCTCGTGACACATTTACACCAGTGTTCCCGAATTGCCGCGCGAACGATGTTAGAACCTTGCATTTTGTGCGCCGCAATGACATATTGTTGCAACGCGGCATGACACTCCTGTCACGCCGCTGCCCTCCTTGGGCGTTTCCTCCCTAGACTTGGGCCGTTCGGATCCTTTCGGACGGCCCTTTTTTATGCGCGGTCGATTGCTTCTTCGGCGCGCCTCTCACGAAATGCGCCTCCTCCGAATGTGCTCGACTGCTTATTCGGCGGCGGCCCTCGGAGTCTTCAGGCCGACGACGCAAGCGGCGAGCGCCTTTGCCACCTGCTCGAGGTCGCGCTTCAGCCGCTCGAACCCCGCCGATTTCGCGAAGTTCGTCTCGTCCATATACAGCGCCCGGTTGATCTCCACCTGCAGCGCGTGGCGCCCTTGTTGCGGGCGGCCGTAATGCTCGGTGATATAGCCTCCGGCGTAGGGCTTGTTAAGGGCGACCACATAGCCCATCGACTTGAGCTGGGCGGTGGCGAGCCGCGTGAGCTCGCCATTGCAAGAGGCGCCGTAGCGGTCGCCAAGGACGAAATCCGGCCTGCCGCCCCCCTGGTCGGCCATGGGGTTGGAGGGCATGGAGTGGCAGTCGATGAGCACGGCGAGCCCGAATTCCGCTTCCGCCTCCTTAAGAAGCGTGCGCAGTATCTCGTGATAGGGCGTGTACAGCCGATTGATGCGCTCGAGCGCCGCCCCCACGGTGAGCGGCTCGCGATAAATCTCGTCGGACTCCGAAACGATGCGGGCAATGGTGCCGAGCCCTCCCACCACCCGCACCGATTGCGTGTTGGCGTAATGGGGGAGGCCATCGTGGAAGAGCGCCGGATCGAGCTCGTAGGGCTCGCGGTTGACGTCGAGATAAGCGCGCGGGAAATGGGCATAGAGCAGCGGCGCACCCATCTCGGCAACGAAGCCGAACAGCTCCTCCACATAGGCGTCCTCGGAGCGCCTTAGGGTGAGCGAGTCGAGGCGCGAGGCCGCCAGGAAGGCGCGTGGATAGACCCGGCCGCTATGCGGCGAGTTGAAGACGAACGGCATCTTCAGCGCTAGCGGCCGCGCCACCTCGAAGGGCGGCGCGAGCTCGGGCTCGATCGCGTCGGCTTCGCTCCGGCTCATGTCAATTCCTGGTGCCAATTCCTGGTGCCGTTGATCCGTCGGTGGAGGGCCGGCGAAAGAATCGCCTGTAAACTCTGCCAATGAGAGTTGATCATGTCTAGGCGGTTCTGCCTTGTACCCGCGCCAAATAGACGTAATGATTGGGGTTTCCGGGGGATGGGCAGCCATTCTTAAGTCGTGGGCCAAGGAAATCGGTCCTTTACGAAGTTGGTGTATCGCGTCAATGCGCGCGATTTGGTGGCGAGGGGGTAAGAGGGATGGCAGCGAACGATCCGAGGGCGCGCAGCGTGCAGCGCATTCTCCTCGCCGAGGACGACGACGACATGCGCCGCTTCCTGGTCAAGGCGCTGGCTAAGGCCGGCTACGACGTGGTCTCGTTCGGCAACGGGCTGGAGGCCTATGAGCGGCTGAAGGAGGAGCCCTTCACGCTGCTCCTGACCGACATCGTCATGCCCGAGATGGATGGCATTGAACTCGCGCGCAAGGCGAGCGAGCTCGACCCCGACCTCAAGATCATGTTCATCACGGGCTTCGCGGCCGTAGCGCTCAACCCGGACAACCACGCGCCGAAGGACGCTAAGATCCTGTCCAAGCCCTTCCATTTGCGGGATCTGGTGGACCAGGTGGAGCGCATGCTCGCCGCCTGAGCGGGCGGCCGGGGCTTGGTGTTGCCTTGCCCGGGCCTCACCCGATATAAAGTTCGGACCCTTACAGCCGAAATGGGCGGTTAGCTCAGCGGTAGAGCACTACGTTGACATCGTAGGGGTCACTGGTTCGATCCCAGTACCGCCCACCATCCTTCTCCAGGTTTTGTGAAAACCACGCTTAGGCACCAGCACGCAAAGACCGCTTTTGAGAGTGTCCGCCCGAGCAATTGTGGGGCAGATGGCTATTCGGTCGTCTTCCCGTCGAAGTGCTCTTCATCTGCCTCTGCGTCCGCCTTGGTGGCGTGCACTACGCCATCGCGATGGTTCGGGGGAGCGTAGAGCGTGTAGAGCTTCATGGGACCTGACGGGCCGTTGAGGATGTTGTGACGAGTGCCGGCGGGCACCAGGATCGCGAACCCTGGCTTGATGCGATGCTCAATGCCATCAAGCACCGCCTTGCCTTCGCCTTCCTCTACCCGGAGCAACTGATCGAGCTGGTGGACCTCTTCACCGATATCTTCACCGGGCTTGAGGCTCATCACGACGAGTTGGCAATTCTTCGCCGTGTACAAGACCGTGCGGAACGTCGCGTTCTGCTGCGCTGCCTTTTCTATGCTGCGGACATAGCCTTTCATAGATTCCTATACCTCATATGTAAGTCAAAGCGACGCGATAGCTCTCTCGAGCTTGGCCCGAACGGAGGCGGCTTTTTCGTGCAGCGCCGGATTGTCGATGGCCATCATCGAGGCAACGGGGTCGACCGCTGCCACTTCCACGCGTCCAGGCGCAAGTTCCTGCACGACGACATTGCAGGGCAGCATGGTTCCGACCTTGTCCTCGAGCTGCAAGGCTTCGTAGGCGAGCGCAGGGTTGCAGGCCCCGAGGATGCGGTAAGGCCGAAACTCCACATTGATCTTGCTCTTGAGCGTCGCCTTCACGTCGATCTCGGTAATGATGCCGAAGCCCTCGCGTTTGAGGGCCTCGGTGACGCGGCGAATGGCCTCGTCAAATCCAAGCGGAAGCACTTTCCCGAGGTAATAGGACATGGCGTTACATCATGCCTCCGCCCATGCCGAGCAGCGTGTCGGCCTTCTTCTGTTGTTCGGGCGTCAACGCCTTGTAGAGGGCCTCGGTTGCCGGCTGCGATGCCTTCAAGGCATCGAGACGCCCCTGCATCATGGCGATGTGCGTCTGCATGCGGTCAATCGCCGAGCCGGACTGCATCGCGGTCATCATCGCCTGATGCGCCGCCTGCATGCCCTGCACATCGGCCCGCGACGCATCCTCATAGGCTTTCCACGCCGTGGCCTGATCGTCGGTGATGCCGAGCGCGGTCTTCACATAGGCAAGCCGCCCCTCGACCATGGCCTTGAGGTCCCCTCGGCCCATCATCATGCCGAGGCCCATCATTCCTTGGCCACCCATGCCCATCATCCCTTGGCCATCCTGGCCCATCATTCCCTGGCTACCCTGGCCCATCATCCCGCCCTCGCCGTTCCGGCCCATCATGCCGCCGCCAGTCCCTGGCTCACTCGTCTGGGCAAGTGCGGGTAAGGCGGTCGCTAGCAGCAGGCCGCAGGCAATTAACGATTTGCGCATGTTCTTCATTTCATTTTTCCTTGTGGTTCTGACGGCATAGCTGGGTGTCTTTTGGCGGCTTCTCTTTGCCGAGGAACCGCTCGAGCAGATAAATGCCTGCCATGCAGGAGGCGATCAGCAGAAGCCTACCATGAAAGGCTATGACTTGATCCTTGCCGGCAACGGCCAAGACAAGGCCGATGACGATGCAAAGGCCCGCGCCCAGCAAAGCCATCACGTCTGAAAAGGCGCCCCACTCCTCGCGCTCAAGCAATGCCGTCATTCGCCTACTCCCGTCTTTGGCGCAGCGCCGGGCTCGTCGGTGGTGACGGAAGGCGGGGCGCCATTTTCTGCCGGAGTGCCTTCCTCCTCGATGGCGGGGAAGCCGGCGCGCAGATAGGCGATGATCTGCCAAATCTGCTCCTCAGTCAGCACGGTCTTGAACGCCGGCATGGCCGTGTCGAACCGCTTGCCGCCTTCGGAGATGCTCCATAGCAGATATTGGTCCTCCGCGATCGGCTGTTGGATCAAATAGGCAAGGAGCGCGGGGGAAGGCGTGAGATCGGGCGCAAGCTCGCCATTGCCAAGGCCGGTTTGGCCATGACACATCTTGCAGTGGGCGGCATAGAGGGGGCCGCCCGCGGCGATCGCCTTGATCGAATAGCCGATGCTGTTGGTCGACTTGAGATAGTTGTTGGGGACTTGCTTGTTCATGAACGTCCAGGAGCGCAGCATACGCTGCCGTTGCGCGGGGGTCATGTTCTTGAGGTTCCATCCCATGGACGGACTCGGTTCCCACATATTCGACCCCCAGTCGGGATGACCCTCCTGCCCAAAGGCGCTGGAGACCAGGGGCAAGAGGAACGCCGCCAGGATCACGACCCCGGCACAGGCCTGCGACGACCGACGGCGCGTCATTTTTCGGGCGTGAGGCTGTTGATGTAGGCGATGATCATATCGGTCTCGTGATCGGAGAGGATGAACTGAGGCATCACGTCGTGTGGTCGCGCGATCCCACGCGACAACGGCTCGCGCAGAGCGAGGATCGGATAGCCTCGCTGCAGGTTACGCCACGCGGGAGCTTTCTTGTTTGGGCTCGCGCCTTGCCCCTCGATCGCGTGACACCACGCGCAATTCTCCTGCGCCAACGCCTTGCCGTCGCGCACCAGTCCTTCGGTCTCAACCGTCAAGGCGGGGTCCCCCCCGACGCGCTTCAGCCCATCCCGCGCACCGACGAGTGAGGGGTCAAGTGTCAGCGCCTGACGAAAGTCGTCGATGGCCTTTTGCTTCTGGCCCTTGGCCTCATAGACATAGCCTCGGTTGTTGTAAGCAAGCGCATAGCTGGGATTGAACTCTATCGCCGCCGTGTAGTCCTCAATGGCCAAGTCCAGTTCGCCCTTCTGCTTGCGGGCAAGGCCGCGATTGTTGAGGGCGATGACGCTGTGGGGGGCCAGCTTTATCGCTTCGCTGAAGTCGGCGATCGCTCGATCCACATCGCCCTTGACCAGGTAGGCATAACCTCGACTGAGAAAATCAGCGGGATACTTTGCCTTGAAGCGAATGGCCTCGGTGTAATCGGCGATTGCCCCGTCGAAATCCCCTTTTGCAAGTTTGGCTTGGCCACGGCCGGCAAAGGCGATGGCGTAGGCCGCATCAAGGCGGATGGCGTCGGTGAAATCGGCGATGGCTTGGTCTTGGTTTCCGATCTCGGCGTAAGCGCTTCCCCGGTTCTTGTAGGCGCGCGCACGTTCGTCCGGCGGCTGGTCGCGGCGCTGAACGAGTTCCGTGCAGGCCTCGATCCGCAGCTCGGCATTGGTGCCTTGGCTGCAGTCGGCCGCGGTATCGGCCAGGACCGCGCTGCCTCCGAGCGAAAGCACCAGGCAAAGAGCGGCAGTTCTCGCAACCATCTTCCCTCGACGTCCACGCGTGCTTCCGGAGCTGGAGGGCGACCCTTAGCGCAAAGCGTAGCCGACGCTCTTGTGCCAGATCAAGATCGATCAGGCTGGGACCGATGTCAGCGAGCTCCTCCTTGAGGCTGCCGAACGAGCCTCGCTTGCACATCCGAGAAGCAAGCTCTCGATTTTCTCGAAACCGCAGGGGCAGGCCAGGAACCTTTCACGACTCGTGGGGTTTGCTCGCCATCTCACTCTCAGGAAGGGGCAAGGAAATGGATAAGGATCGGGTCAAGGGTTCGGCACAACAAGCCAAGGGCGCCGTCAAGGAAGTGGCCGGCAAGGTCATAGGGGATGCCAAGCTCAAAAACGAAGGCAAGGCCGACAAGACGGCCGGCAAGATCCGCAACGCCATCGGTGGGTTGAAAGACGCGCTTCGCGGCAAATAAGGCGCACACTGACATTCCACCCGTGGATTATCCTCATTCGTGATCCCCATCCCCCGCAAAGGGGGGTGGGGGAGCGCTTATCGGTCCGCCTCGCGCATGGTGCCCTACTCGGCTTAGCGGAGCGGGGAAGCCCGCAAGCTACTTTCCGCTCGGGCCGCCGGCAGTCGTTGACAGGCCGCGCCGGCCTTCCTATGGTCCGCCAGCCTTTGCGGGCTTGGGCTCTTGCGGCCCCTCGCGGCCCCTTTTTCCACCTGTTGCTGGATGCTTGCCATGAAGATCAAGAATTCGCTCCGAGCCTTGCGCAAGCGCCATCGCAACAACCGCGTGGTGCGGCGGCGGGGACGTCTCTACGTCATCAACAAGACCAATCCCCGGTTCAAGGCGCGGCAGGGCTAAGGGGCTTCGCGCCCGGCGGGTGTTCCTTCGCGGAATTGGTTTGACGGCGCGCCTGCGCCCCACATAGCCTTACGACCATGACCACACGGCGCGGTTCGGCGAAACCTTTATTGGCGGTCCTCGTCCTCACGCTCATCGGCGTTTTTGGCGTGCGCTTCTCTGCAGCTTCTGCCGGTCAAGAGAATGAGCGTCCAGGCATCGAGCAGGCCGCGCCATCTGAGGCCGACCCCTCCGATACCGACTCTTCAGATACCGACCAAGAGATAGGGAAATCGCTCGACGGCTCCGATGCGCCCGAGGCCGGCCAAGAGCTTCAGGCCCCGTCGAGCAACCAGGACGCCAAGACGGGACGCGATCTTAAGTCAGGCGAGCCTCAATCTTCGCCAAATGGCGAGAGCGCGCCCCACCCGTCGGCCGAGGACCTGCAGCTCGGCGAGCCAGGCCGGCGCGACAAGGTGCTGGCAGAGCTTTACGACCAGCTCGGCCGGGCTAAGGATGCCGAGGCCGCAGGGCCGATCTCCGACGCGATCCAGCAGGTGTGGCGCCTCTCGGGCAGCGACACCATCGATCTGCTCATGAACCGCGCCGATACCTTCGTGAAGCAATCCGACCTGGACATGGCCCTGCAGGTGCTGAACCAGGTGGTGGAGCTCGCGCCGCAGGACGCCGAGGGTTGGCATCAACGGGCGATGGTGCATTACCTTCAGCACGACGACCAGCAGGCGCTAACCGACATTCGCCGGGCGCTCGTCATCGACCCGCAGCATTACAAGGCGCTAGATGGCCTTGGCCTCGTCCTGCAGCGGCTGGGCGACAAGAAGGGCGCGCTCGAAGCCTATCGCAAAGCCTTGAAAGTCAATCCATTCCTCGAGAGCGCGCGCCAAGCGGTGGAGGAGCTCTCCCGCGCGGTCGAGGGCCAGGATATCTGACCATGCATTCGATGGCTGCCAAGCACGCGTGCTGGAGCGATGACTAGAGCTCTTCCGGCCCCTCGTCGCCGACAAAGGCGATGCGCAGCATGTTGGTGGCGCCCGGGGTGCCGAGTGGGACGCCGGCCGAGATGATCACCCTCTGCCCAGGCGTGGCGAATCCTTCCTGTTGGGCGATGCGACAGGCCTTGGCGACCATGTCGTCGAGATCCTTGGGGTCGCCGGTCAGGACGCAATGCAGCCCCCACACCACCGCGAGCCTGCGCCCCGTGGCGGGGATGGGGGTGAGCGCCAGGATCGGCTGCGAGGGCCGCTCACGGGCGGCGCGCAGGCTGGTCGCGCCCGAGGCCGTGTAGCAAATGATGGCGGCAAGGTTCAGCGTCTCGGCGACGGTGCGGGCGGCGGCCGAGATGGCGTCGGCACCGGTCGCCTCGGCCTGGATGCGCTGGGCATGGATGATCGCCCCGTAAAGCGGGTCGCGCTCGACCTCCATGGCGACGCGGTCCATGGTGGCCACCGCCTCGACCGGGAATTTGCCCACCGCCGATTCCGCCGACAGCATCACCGCGTCCGCCCCTTCGAACACGGCGGTGGCGACGTCGGAGACTTCAGCACGGGTCGGCACCGGTGCGAAGATCATGGATTCCAGCATCTGGGTGGCGACGACCACGGGCTTGCCCGCGTTACGGGCGGCGCGGGTGATCTGCTTCTGCAGGCCCGGCACCTTCTCCACCGGCATTTCCACTCCGAGATCGCCGCGTGCCACCATGATGCCGTCGGCGAGCTGGATGATTTCTTTCAGCTGCGTCAGGGCCGCGGGCTTCTCGATCTTGGCCATGATGGCGGCGCGGCCGCGCACCAGTTTGCGCGCCTCGGCAATGTCGTCGGCGCGTTGGACGAAGGAGAGCGCGATCCAGTCGACGCCGACCTGGAGCGCCTGCTCCAGATCGACCCGGTCCTTGTCGGTCATGGCGCCGAAGGGGAGCACGGTGTCGGGCAGACTGATGCCCTTGCGGCTCGCCAGCATACCGCCGGTCACCACCTCGGCATCGATGCGCACGTCGCTCGCGTCGACCACCCTAAGCTTGAGCTTGCCGTCGTCGAGCAGCAGCGTGTGTCCCTGCCTAACCGCCTCGAAGATCTCCGGATGCGGCAGGTGCATGCGGCCCAAGCCTCCGATCGCCTCGCGGCGGACGAAGCTCACCACGTCGCCCTCGGTGAGCTTGATGGCACCGGATTCGAGCTTGCCGATGCGCAGCTTCGGCCCCTGCAAATCGGCCAGGATGCCGATCGGACGGGAGAACTCCACTTCGAGCTTGCGGATGATGGTATGCGCCTCGCGCAAACCCTCGGGGGTGGCGTGGCTCATATTGATGCGGAAAACGTCAGCGCCCGCCGTGAACAGGGCGCGCATCATTTCCTCGTTGGTGGAGACAGGACCGAGCGTGGCGACGATCTTGACCCGGCGGTTGCGCCTCATTGGGACTTCGCTTCACCCTCAGGATCGGTGAGGCGCACGGTCCAGTCCCGCTCCTCGCCGGTGTCGACCTCGAAAAATCCGGTCCGCTTGTAACCGCGCTTCACGCATTCCTTGGCGTCGCGGATGGTAAAGGCCTTGTCGTCGGTACACATATAGAGGCCGCCGGCCCATTCGCCACCGCGGTCGTAATCGATGGCATGGATATAATAAAAACGAGCGATGAGCACGCCCTTGAGCAGGGTCTCGCAAGTGTGCGAGGCGACGTTCCACCAGCCTTCGGTCGCCCAGCCTTCGACGTCTTTATAGCCGATGGCCACGCCCACCCGGCTCGTGGTGGTGTTGCAGAGCTTGAGATCGGCGTGCGCCGGCGACGTGCTTAGGCCGAGAATGACGCCGAGCCCAAGCAACGCAGCCACGAGTGGCGCAGCCGCAAGTGGTGCAGCCGCAAGTGGCTTGGCTGCCCCCGGTCGGGTCATGTGGGGAGGACGCATCTAGGTCTCAAAGCCTGCAATCAGGGTTAACATTTTCGAAAGGTAACACCGAATTGGTTGCCATTCTCTGACCAGAGCGGCTGATTATAAAGGCATTCTCCGGGCTTCAAAACCCATGGCAAGATCGTGAGTAAATGCGTCGCAAGCTTGGCGGCGGCCTCGCTTTTTTCTTGCGGCGGGCGGGTCTTAGAGGCAAAGGCAGCAGGGGCGCCCCAGCGGCGAGGGCAGAGGGACGATAGGCGGTTCGTGGAGCAGCGGCTCGATAGTTTGCAGGGGCGGCAAGCCGAGGCCCAGTCCTACCGGCGCATCGAGGGCGATACAAGCCTCGGCCTCCTCATCCTTTGTGACCATGCCGAGAACACGGTGCCACCGCCTTACGGCACGCTCGGGCTCGGCCGGGAGGCGCTCGGCCGCCACATCGCCTACGACATCGGCGTCGCGGGCGTGGCAGAGCGGCTTGCCCACCTCCTCGGCGCGCCGGCCCTGCTCACGCGCTTCTCGCGGCTTCTGATCGACCCCAATCGCGGCGTCGACGACCCGACGCTGATCATGCAGCTCTCCGACGGCATCATCGTGCCGGGCAACGTGCCGCTCGACCCGGCCGAGCGGAAGGTGCGTATCGCCCGCTACTGGGCGCCCTATCACCGGGCCATCGCATTTGCCATCGACGTCGCCATGGCCACGGGCAAGCCGCCGGTGCTCTTGTCGCTGCACAGCTTCACCCAGGCCTGGAAGAGCGTTCCCCGGCCTTGGCACGTTGCGGTCTTGTGGGACAAGGACGACCGGCTCGCGCTGCCGCTGATCGAGACTTTAAGCGAGCTTCCAGCCACCACCGTGGGCGACAACGTGCCCTATAACGGCAAGCTCAAGGGGGATACGCTTCACCATCACGGCACGGCGCGCGGGCTTGCCCATGCGCTGGTCGAGCTTCGCCAGGACCTGATCCTCGACGTCAAAGGTCAGGCGGAATGGGCGGATCGGCTGGCCGATGTGATGAGGGGCGTGCTGGCGGCGCCCAAGCTCAAGGCCCGGTTGCATTCAATCGAGCATTACGGCTCGCATACGGACCCGCGGCCCGAAAGCGGTTCCCACTTTTCCGGATCATGCTCTAGAGGCTCTGGATAAGCTGGATAAGCGCATCGGCCGCCTTGCCGCGGCAAAGGGCGCGCGCCTAAGCTAGGTGCCTGTCGTCCATAACGAATCAGAGGTCGCCCGTGTCGCTCCAAACATCATCCAAGGACCAGCTTCGTGCCATCGTCGCCCGTATTGAGCGGCTGGAAGAGGAGAAGGCGGCACTCGCGACCGATCTGCGCGAGGTCTATGCCGAGGCGAAGGGCAACGGCTTCGATACCAAGGCCCTCAAAGCCGTGATCCGCATCCGCAAGCAGGACGAGAACAAGCGGAAAGAGGAGGAGGCGGTGCTCACCACCTACCTGCATGCGCTCGGCATGGCCGTCGAGGAGGCCGAGGCCGCCTAGCTTTCAACCCTACCAGCCAGATTTGACGAAGTGATATGAGGGCAGAGCGGCGCTAGCGGGTGCTCTGGGCGAGACGCGTCGGCGCGGGCGGGGTCTCGGCCTCGGCATAGATGCTGCGTACGGCGTGGCCCGAGAAGCGCTGGGCGGCGGCCAATCCCTCATAGCCTGAGCTTGGGCGGAAGGAGAGCGCGACCGGCCTCGTCATGTCCTCGAACAGATAGTCGGTGCTTTTCTGCTCGGGATGGGTGAGCGGAGCAAGGGTGCGGCTATAGGTGACCGAGCGGTCGGTCATCAGGCTCGCGATCTCGAAGGGGACGTAGCTCAGCTCCTCGGGATGGTCGTCATCCACCTCGGGCGCCGTTACCACCTCGGCGCTCTGATAGAGCGGGAAGCTGCCGCGAGACAGAGATGGCGGCGCGGGCGCAGGTTCGCCGCCCATGCTGGCAAAGGAGAAGCGCTTCTTGCTCGGCAGAGGCGCCGCCTGCTCGGGACGTGAGGCTTTTAGCTCAGGAGCGGGGACCGCCGCCGGCTCAGGGGTGAAGGAGGCAAGGATCGGCTCAGGCGCATCGGCCTCGGCCTCGGCGACCTCAGGCTCCGGCTCCGGCTTCGCCACCGGCGCCACGGAGGCGAGCATGGTCTGGCCGCGCGTAAGGCCCTTTGCTTCGGCCAGCTGATAGTCGCGGTGGGTGATGGGCTTGCCGTCCTGGGGAAGATATTTGCTACGGCCGTCGGGGAAGAGTGCGGCGAGCTCCAGCCGCGGGATGCGGGGCCACATGCGTACGCGGCCGGTATCCACATGCACGAAGGGAACGCCGGAGGTCGGGTAATAGCCGACGCCGCCCCACTCCTGGACCAGGGCTGAATTGCGCAGTGTCTTCACGGCCACGTCGGGGAACACCATGTCGGCGGCCTTGCCCAGGATATGCTGGCTGAACTTGGCCTGGCCGCCGCCCCGCTTGCGGAGCGATTCATTGGTCGCGGCGGAGCGATAGCCGCAGATGAGATGCACGGGCTCGTGCGATCCGAGCTGCTGGTGCAGGGTCCAGATCAGGTCGATCAGCTCGGGATCCATCACCCGCTCTTGGTCGCGGCGCCAGTCGCGCATGAAATGGTTGAGCTCTTTCAGCGCCTCTTGGTCGTAGTGGCCGTCCTTCTTGTAGGTGACGGTCAGCGTCTCTTCGGTGTGGATATTGAACATGGAGAGGGTGCGCGTCTCGCCGAGCGCGCTTGCGCGATGGGCGGTAGCGGACCAAAGCCCGGCCGCTGCAATGATGAGCGCCAGGCTCGTGCCCAGCACGGCGCGGCGCGCAAAGATCCCCCGTACCTGCATCCCCGCGCTGTCCCGAGCCTTTCCCTCATGGCCGGCGTGCCCCGCCGGCGCAACCGCACCTTGAAAGCCCCCGTCAGGCTCAAGGTAGCGTTACCGGCAGTTATCATTACCGCCGGTTAAGGAACAGTATTCGGGAAATTGCGGGTGAAAAAAGGCGAAGAAGTTAACGCCGCCCGGCTTATCCCCGGACGGCGTTGGTTAATTTCGTGAGAATGCCCGCGCCTAGAGCTTCAGCGCGGCCGCCATGCGGGCGTCGTGACCGTAAAGGTCGCCAAAGGTCTCAAGCGACCCGTCCTCGTTCACCCTGGCGGTGAAATAGGTAATGTAGACGGGGATCTTCTGGTTGAGCTTCACATGCTGGTCGTAGCCATTGGCGATCGCCGAGGCAATGCGCCCTTGCGTCCAGCCCTGGTCACGCTTCAACAGCACGGCCGCCAACTGATCGGGATTCTGCACGCGCATGCAGCCGTGGCTCTCGGCGCGCACGGGCTTGGCGAACAGAAACTTCTGCGGCGTGTCGTGCATGTAGACGTCGTGCTTGTTGGGGAAGACGAATTTGACATTGCCGAGCACATTGTCGGGTCCCGGCGGCTGATAGATGTTCAGGCTGCGGATGTCGACGCGCCCCCAATCGATGGTAGCGGGATCGACTTCTTTGCCGCCAATATTGATGCGAAGATTGTGATTCTGGAGGACAGAAGTGTTCCATCCCCCGCCGAAGAGCCAAGCGCCCTCGTCTCTGAGATAAGGCCTGATCTCCTCGGTCTTGATGGAGTTCGGCACGTTCCAGAAGGGGTTGAACACCACCTCCAGCATCTCATTGGAGAAGATCGGCGTCTGCTTTTCGGGCTTGCCCACCACCACACGGGCGGTGTGCACGATCTTGTCCTCGTCGACGACCTTGAGCATGAACTCGGGCACGTTGACGTTGACATAGAATGCCCCGAGATCGTGGGGCAGCCAGCGCCAGCGCTCCATGTTGAGCAGGATGAGCTTGACCTTGCCCGGGTTGGCCATCTCGTGGTGCTGCTGGTTCATCATCCGCCGCGCGCCGGCGCCAACCAGCCCGTCGGGAGCCACGCCATGGTCCTTCTGGAAGTCCTTCACCGCCGCGTCGACGGTATCGTCGAATAGGTTCTCGTTGACGGCGCCGCTGTCGCCTGAGCTGGAAGCGACCTCAAGCCGCTTCCTGAGCAGGGCCACCTGCTCGTTCTCCACGCCCTTTTTCAGCACGGGCCCATCGGGTATCTGGACGACTTTCTTCTCGTCCTTGCCTCCCCTGAGCTCGATCAGCATGTGGCGCAAGGCCTCGAACTGAGGCTGATCCGGCTGGAAGCTGCGCAAATAGGCGGCGGGGTCGGAGCGGATGGCGATCGAGTCCAGCACCTCCAGCGAGTCGGGGAGGGCGAGCGACGGATCGAGGTTCTCGGTCAGCCGCGATGGGTCGATGCGGCCGCCGCGGGCGTCGCGCGAATAGCCGAGCACGGCGAAGCTGAGCTTCACCTCGGCGTCGGCGAGCCAATTCGAGGCCGATGGGTCATGGGCGTTGAAGCCGTCCGCTTTCGGCAGACCGTAGTCGGCGGGCCTGAGGCCATATTCGTCAGCCTTGCCGATCTCCTCCATCACCGACTTGGCGCGGTCGGTCAGGCCATTCTCGTCAACCCAGAGGAGGTGCTGGTCGGGCACCGAGTAATACTCCACCAGCGCACCTTGCTCGCTCTTCTTGGCGTCGGTCGTGCTGGTGAACTTGGCCGACAGCCGCCCCTGAATGGAGATGCGGATGGCCTCGGAACCGGCGATGAGGGCGGCGGGCGAGTCGGCCTCGGCCGCAACCGCCGGCAGGCTTGCCGGGGCGGCCAAAAACATGGCTAACGCAATACGATAGAGTGGCCTCATGGTCTGCTCCTATGGCCGAACGCAAACACCGATTCGGCGAGCCTGGACCCTAGCTCGGCACCCAGGCCTTTACCATACAAGGACGCAACCTAAAGTTGCCTGACTTTCGCTTTTTGCCGCCGGTGTGGCTTTCTTGCCAACTGGCTTAATGCGTGGTCAATTGCATCGTTAATTCGCACGTGCCTCGAGGCCAATCTCGCGCATCTTGCGGTAGAGCGTGGAGCGGCCGATGCCGAGCCTTTTGGCGATCTCCGTCATTCTCCCCCGATAGCGGCCGAAGGCGAGCCTGATCATGTCGGCTTCCACCGCTTCCAGCGAGCGGATGTCGCCCGTTTCGCTCAAGGCTGCGATACCGACGGCGTCGCGGCCATTGGCGGCGGGAACGTGAATGGTAGCGGGCGCCGACCGCGATTGGCCAAGCATCACCGGCCCTTCGATGCGGGGCGTCTTGTCCTTGGGCGCCGGGGCTGGCGGAACGGTGACCGAATAGCCCTCCACATGGGCGGCGATCTGCGGGAACTCGTTCACGCCGAGCATGGGAGCATCGGCCAGCACCACGGCGCGGAACACGGCGTTCTCCAGCTGGCGGATGTTGCCGGGCCAGCTATAGCGCTGAAGCATGGCAAGGGCGTCCGGCTCGATGCCGTCGATGCGCTTGCCCTCCTCGGCGGCGAAGCGGGCGATGAAGTGGCGGACGAGCTCTGGCACGTCCTGCAGCCGCTCGCGCAAGGGTGGCACCCAGATGGGGAAGACGTTCAGGCGGTAGTAGAGGTCCTCCCGGAACCGGCCTTGCTGGACGAGGGCGATCAGGTTCTGGTTGGTGGCCGAGACGAGCCGGATATCGACCTTTACCGAGCGCTTACCGCCGACGGGATCGATCTCGCCATCTTGCAGCGCGCGCAGCAGCTTCACTTGGGCATCGAGCGGCAGCTCGCCGATCTCGTCGAGAAAAAGGGTCCCCTGATCGGCTTCGACGAACTTGCCTATGCGCTTCTCCGAAGCCCCGGTAAAGGAGCCTTTCTCATGGCCGAAGAGGATGCTCTCGACCAGATTCTCGGGGATGGCGCCGCAATTGACGGTGACGAAGGGCTTGGCCTTGCGGGCGCTTTCGCCCTGGATGGCACGGGCGATCAGCTCCTTGCCGACGCCGCTCTCGCCTTCGATCAGGACGGGAATGGTCGAGTTGGCGGCCCGGTGGCCGAGCTCGATGACGCGAGTCATGGCCTCGCTGCCGGCGATCAGATCGCGGAAGGCGAGCTCGCCGTGAGCGGAGGCCTTGATGCGGGTAAGCTCGCCGGCCAGAGCCTCGATCTTGAGCNNGCCATGGGCGGTCTGCACGATGGAAGGAGGCTTCCGCGGCAGCGAGCGCATGGCGGCAAGGACGGCCATACCGTCGGTGCCCGGCATGACGAGGTCGAGGAGCACGAGGCAGAACTCTCCGGCGGTATCGGCCTTAAGCACGGCAAGCGCCTTGTCGCCGCTATCGGCGGTGGCGACGCCGTAACCGAACCGGTTGATGGTCTCTTCGAGGATACGACGCTGAGCTGGGTCGTCGTCGACGACCAGGACACGTTTAGTCATGACGCAAGACTCGCNNACGGTTACGTGAACACTGGGGAGCCTGCTCCATTCCGCCTGGACTAGGTCGCAATGGGGCCCTCCTGTGCCAAAACTGTGCATTGGAAGGGTAAATATCCCCTTTATCGGGGTTCGATTTTGGTGAGGCCTGTCATTGTGGGGTGGGCAAAATCCCTCTAAGAGCGCGGATTGGGCCCTTGCAGGGCATGGGCGCCTTTCCCACACTAGGCTTTGCGACTTGGAAGCGAGGCACTATTGCCGATGTCACAGAGATTGATCCATTGGCCGGAGCAACCGGCCTACGCCGTGGCCGCACCGGCCAGGGGCAAGACGAAGCGGGCGGGCGCCAAGGTCCCGCCCAAGCCTACGCTTGGCGCGCTGCCGGAGTGGAACCTGGCGGATCTCTATAGCGGGCCGGACTCACCAGAACTTGCGGCCGATCTCAAGACCTCGGAGCGCGCCGCAGAGGCCATGCAGGAGCGGTATTGCGGCAACCTCGCCCGGCTCGCCCAACGCGGCAAGGGGGGTGCACCGCTCGCCGAAGCCGTGCGCGAGTTCGAGGCGCTCAACGACATTCTCGGCCGCATTATCTCCTACGCCAGCCTGCTCTATGCGGCGGACACCTCGGACCCGGCGCGGCAGAAATTCTTCGGCGACATGCAGGAGCGCATCA
>PLBV01000099.1 GCA_003135455.1 Hyphomicrobiales bacterium
GATGTGATGCGCGCCCTCAAGCAGGCCACGCAGGACGCCCGCTGAATGCAACACGAAGTGCCTGCTTCAGGGCGATGCCGCCGTCTGCATCCTCCGCACATCCGGCGCCACCGCTTCGTCCGCCAGCGCCTTGAGTGCGGCGTCGAGCGGTTGCACCTGCTGGCCCTCGCTGCCGAGACGGCGGATCGAGACCAGGCGCTCGGCCGCCTCCTTCTTGCCGACCACCAGCAGCGCGGGCACCTTGGCGAGCGAGTGCTCGCGCACCTTGTAATTGATCTTCTCGTTGCGAAGATCCCCTTCGACCCGCAGGCCAGCTTTGCGCGCGGCCGCGATCACCTCGCGGGCGTAATCGTCGGTGTCCAAGGTGATGGTGGCAACCACGGCCTGCAAGGGCGACAGCCACAGCGGCAGGTGGCCGGCATAGTGCTCGATCAATATGCCGGTGAAGCGTTCCATCGAGCCGAACATGGCGCGGTGCAGCATCACCGGCGTCACCTTGTTGGAATTCTCGTCGATGTAGAACGCGCCCAAGCGGCCCGGCAGATTGAGATCGACCTGCACGGTGCCGCATTGCCATTCGCGGCCGATGGCGTCGCGNNTAGAAGGCGCCCTCCCCCGGATTGAGCTCGTAGGTGAGGCCCGCAGCCTCCACGGCGCGCTTCAGCGCCGCCTCCGCCTTGTCCCACACCTGATCGGCGCCGACGCGCTTGGCCGGCCTATCGGAGAATTTGATGCGCACATCNNAAGATATGCGCGTCGTCCTGGGTAAAGTGGCGCACGCGCAAGAGCCCATGCAGCGCGCCTGACGGCTCGTAGCGGTGCACCTTGCCGAACTCGGCGATGCGCAGTGGCAGGTCGCGGTAGCTCTTCAGGCCGTGCTTGAAGAGCTGCACGTGCCCCGGACAGTTCATCGGCTTGCAACAATAGACGCGCTCGTCCGGCGTCTCGGTGACGTACATATGGTCCCCGAACTTCTCCCAATGGCCGGACTGCACCCACAGCGCCCGATCCATCATGTCGGGGGAGTTCACCTCCAGATAGCCGTTAGCCTGCTGGCGCCGGCGCATATAGGCGATCAGCGCCTGGAACAGCGCCCAGCCCTTGGGGTGCCAGAACACCGCGCCCGGCGCCTCCTCCTGGAAATGGAACAAATCCATCTCGCGGCCCACGCGGCGATGGTCGCGCTTCTCGGCCTCCTCGAGCTGGTGCAGATAGGCGGCAAGATCCTCCTCGCTCGCCCAGGCCGTGCCGTAGATGCGCTGCAGCATGGGATTGTTCGAATCGCCGCGCCAATAGGCGCCGGCGATCTTGAGCAGCTTGAAGCCCTTGCCGACCTTGCCCGTCGAGGTCATATGCGGCCCGCGGCAGAGGTCGAGCCACTGACCTTGCGAATAGAGCTTGACGTCCTCGCCTTCAGGAATGCCGTCGATCAGCTCGAGCTTGAAGGTCTCGCCCTTCTCGGCGAACAGCGCCTCGGCCTTGTTGCGGTCGACCACCTCGCAAGCGAAGGGCGCATCGCGCGCGATGATCTCGCGCATCTTCGCCTCGATCACCGGCAGGTCGTCGGGGGTGAACGGCTCGTCGCGGGCAAAGTCGTAATAGAAGCCGTTCTCGATGACGGGGCCGATGGTCACTTGCGTGCCGGGATAGAGCTCCTGCACGGCTTGCGCCATCACATGCGCCGCGTCGTGGCGGATGAGCGGCAGCGCTGCGGCGTCGTCGCGGGTGAGGATGCGGATCTTGGCGGGGGCGCGGATCGGCTCGGCGAGATCGCGGAGCGTGCCGTCAAGCTCCACCGCCACCGCCTTCTTGGCCAGCGACTTGGCGATGGACTCCGCCACCTCGCGGCCCGTGACGCCGGGCTCGAAATCGCGTTTGGAACCGTCGGGGAAGGTTAGGGCAATCATTTTTCGCTCCTCTCACTCCTGCGTACGGGCGCAGGTAAGAGACAATTGGTTGTTGCGGGGGGTTTTTAGCGGGATTTGTCCCCGGCGTCACGAGGTTTCCCCAGGTGCAAACCCATGGCCAGCTCCGGTTCCGGCTATGCCAAGTGTAAGGCGTTGGTTGACAGTCGTACGGCACAGCGTTACAATTGGATAATGATCGCATCGTTCCGCAGCCGCGCCTTAAAGCGCTACTGGGAAAAGGGCGAAACGAGAAAGCTTCCGGCGCAGTCGGTCGAGCGTATCAAAATGATTCTCGACCGACTCGACGCTGCAATGGGCATCGGCGACCTCGACTTGCCGGGATTTGGCTTTCATTCGCTCAAAGGACCGCGCAAGGGCGAGTTTGCGGTGACGGTCACTCGGAACTGGCGCATCACCTTTGGCTGGCACGATGGCGACGCCATCAACGTTGACTTGGAGGATTACCATTGAGCGCGCGAGCCACGACGAAGCCGAAGAGCTATCCAAAGCGGGACCCGAACCGGTGCCCGACCCATCCTGGAGCGATTTTACGGGAAATCGTCGTGCCCGAAATCCGCGTGAGCAAGACCGAGCTCGCCAAGGCCCTGAAGATCTCGCGGCAACAGTTCTACGCCATCCTGCGCGAGCGGCAGCCGGTAACGCCGGAGACCGCCATTAAGCTCGCAGCTGCGTTCGGTGGAACGGCTCAGGCGTGGGTGAACATGCAGTCCGCTTATGACCTATGGCATGCCGAGCGCCGCGTCGACGTGTCGGACATCCCCTCGATGCGAGCCGCTTAGCCACCTCCTTCAGTCCAGGGGCAGCATCTCGGTAACGGAAACCTCGATGCCCGGCGGATCGAGGACGAGCGTTCCCTCTGTCCACGACGTCGAGACGATACGCCCGTCCGCGCCCCGCCCATGATGCACGATGAATCGCTCTTCAGGGTCGATGATGAGATAGTGGCGCACGCTCGGAAGCGAGAAATAGCCGCGGAATTTTGCCCCGGTGTCGGTGTCCCTGGTGCGGGGAGATGCGACCTCGACGACGATGACAGGGTTCGGAACCTCTATAGAGTCATTGGGCAGCCGCGGACTGCAATAGACGAGCGCGTCCGGCTCATAGGCCGTCTGTTCGTTGATACGCACTGTCATGCCGTCGCCTAGGGCCTCGCACGAGAGCCCTGAGCACTTGAGTGTGGCGGCAAGCGCCATATGGACGGACGTCTTTGCTCGCACGTGCGCCGCGCGCTCGGGGCTCATCATCAGGACTTCGCCATTGAGCAGCTCGAAGCGCCCCCGCGGCTGGGCCATGGCCCACGGGATGAATTCATCGACCGTCATGGTCTTTTGCTTCGGGGGCGCGCTCATGGTTCGATGCTAACAGCCGAGCAGCCTCGCCGCCACCGCCCGTAGCGCCACGGCGCCAACGCGTGACGCTCACCGCGCAGGTCCGGCACCGGGTCGAAGCCGTGGCTGCCCCATGGGTGACAGCGGCAGAGGCGCGACAGCGCAAGCCAACCGCCCTTCCAGGCGCCGTTCGTCTCGATCGCCTCGCGGGCATAATCGGAACAGGAGGGCAAGTGCCGGCAATTGACCCCGAGCAGCGGCGACAGCGTCCAGCGATACAGGGCGATCAGCGCAAGCATCAGCGCCTTGGCGAGGCGTGAGGCGGGCGGCCCCTCCCCGCCCAGACCAAGCGCCTCAGACATGCTCTTGTGACCGAATGCCCTCGCCAGCCCCATTGGCGCGGGCGGCCTCGATCTGGGCAATGGCGTCCTCGACCGCGTCGAAGACGAGCAGCGTCGAGGGCTGACGGGCCTTGTAGTCGCGTACGGGCTGAAGCACCGCAAGATCGGCCCAGCGGCCGGAGGGCGGGGGCCCCCCCTCCTTCAGCATCTTGCGCATGGCGGCGCCCACGGCCTTAAGCTCTGCCGCGGTCGAGCCTACGACCTGTCTGCCCATGACCGAGGCGGCGGATTGGCCGAGCAGGCAGGCCCGCACCCGCTGGCCATAATCGGTCACCACATCCCCTTGCATGGCAAGATCCACCGTCACGGTGCTCCCACAGAGCTTGGAATGGGCCGTGGCGCTCGCCTGCGGGCTGGCGAGCCTCACCACAAGCGGCATGTTCGCCGCAAGCTCCAGGATGCGCTGGCTATAGATGTCGTCTGGCAGGGTCATGCGCACTCAAATCTCAGTCAGAGAGCCTCGCCTTGCAGGGGGAAGTCACGCGTTATATATGCAGGCGCGCTGCAAAAATTGAGGCGGGCGGCCCGGAGCGTGGTTCAAGCTCTTGACGAGGGCATTATATTAGCGACGAGAGCTTATATTAGCAGGGAAGCGAGCGGCCGAAACGGCCGCCCACGCCATCCGCGTTGAGTGAGGCAAGGGAAAGTCGCATGGATGCAACGGTGAAGAAACTGCCCGCCAGGCCCCAAACCTCCATCGGGCGCGGGCCCGCCATTACCCGGCCCTCGCGCGAGGAAGCCGAGGAGGCGGTGCGCACGCTCATCGCCTATGCCGGCGACGACCCGGTGCGCGAAGGCTTGCGTGACACGCCGCGGCGCGTGATCAGTGCCTATGACGAGTTCTTCAGCGGTTATGACGAGTGCGCGCTCGACGTGCTGTCGCGCACCTTCGACGAGGTCGCGGGCTATGACGACATCGTCATGCTACGCGACATCGAGATGCACTCCCATTGCGAGCACCACATGATCCCTTTCATCGGCAAGGCCCATGTCGCCTATTTCCCGACCGATCGGGTGGTGGGCATCTCCAAGCTCGCCCGCGTGGTGGAGGTGTTCGCCCGCCGCCTGCAGACCCAGGAGACCATGACGGCGCAGATCGCCGAGACCATCGACAAGGCGCTGAAGCCCAAGGGCGTCGCGGTGATGATCGAGGCGGTGCACCAATGCATGTCGATCCGCGGCGTCAAGAAGCCGGACGTGGCCACCATCACCACCCAGTTCACCGGCATCTTCAAGGAGGATCCGGCCCAGCAGGCCCGCTTCATGATGCTGACGACGGAGCGCGGCCGCCTGTGAGGCGGGCCGGCCAGCGGCGCCTCCGGTGACGTCAGCACGCTTTTCCCCGCCGGGCGACGCCGCCGAGATCGAGGCCGGCACGGCGTTCACGCCGCAATTCGGCGCCGACGGGCTCCTACCCGTCGTCGTCACCTCGGCCGCCACCGGCGAGGTGCTGATGCTCGCCTACATGAACGCCGATGCGCTTGCCCGCACGCTAGAGACAGGCGAGGCGCATTATTGGTCGCGGTCGCGGCAAACGCTTTGGCGCAAGGGCGAGACGAGCGGCAACAGCCAGCTTGTGGTCGAGATGCGCATCGACTGCGATCAGGACACGCTTCTACTCAAGGTCGAGATGGGGGGAGCTGAGGCCTCCTGCCACACCGGCCACCGCACCTGCTTTTATCGCGCGGTCCCCTTGGGTGACGCGCCTTCAGCCGGCGTCTCGTTGCAGTTCGTCGAGACCGAAAGACTCTTCGATCCCGCCAGCGTCTACGGCCATGCTCACGCCGCAAAGGGAACATTAAAGACTTAAAAATAGTATGGTAAAGCCGGTCCGTCGCGTTCGCGCAGCCGTCGCGTTCGCGCAGCCGAAGTCTCGGCTGGTCGTTGGCGGCGCGAGCTGCCGGCCGACCCCCGGCATGAGGCTTGCAGCATGAGCGATATGGCGAGACCGACGATTGGCATCGCCCTTGGTGGCGGCGCGGCCCGCGGTTGGGCCCATATCGGCGTGCTCAGGACCCTGATCGAGGCCGGCTTCGAGCCCGACATCGTCGCCGGCACCTCCATCGGTGCGGTAGCCGGCGCCTGTTATGTCACCGACCGGCTCGACGCGCTGCAAGACTTCGCCGCCAGCCTCACCCGCCGCCGCGTCTTCGGCTTCCTCGACTTCAATTTCGGCGGCTCTGGCCTTCTAACCGGACAGCGCCTCGGCGCGCGCCTGCAGCAGCATCTGCAGGAGGTCACCATCGAGCAGCTCACGCGGAAGTTCGTGGCGGTCGCCACCGAGCTCGGCACCGGGCACGAGGTGTGGCTCAACAAGGGCAGCCTGGTGAACGCGCTGAAGGCCTCCTTCGCGCTGCCCGGCATCTTCCGTCCGGTTCAGATCAATGGCCGCTGGCTGATCGACGGCGCGCTGGTCAATCCCATCCCGGTGTCGGTCTGCCGGGCGCTCGGCGCCCGCATCGTCATCGCCGTCAACCTCAACTCCGACGTCTTCGGCAAAGGCAGCGTGATCCACGATCAAGAGGCGTACGCGGACCCGCTCGCTGCCATCGAGGACGCGCGCCTTCCCGGCAGCAATGGCCGGGCCGCGGTCCATCTGTTGCACCGGCAGATCTTCGGCAAGGGCAATGGCGCCCCCGGCATCTCGTCGGTGATGATGGACGCCATCAACATCACCCAGGACCGCATCGCCCGATCGCGGCTGGCGGGCGACCCGCCCGACATCACCATCTCGCCCAAGGTCGGCAATATCGGCCTGTTCGATTTTCATCGCGCCGGAGAAGCGATCGAACTTGGCGCCCAGGCCGCCGAGAAACAGATCGAAGAGCTCAAGCAGGTGGTGCGGGCGCTCGCCGCCTAAGCATGATCGGCGAAAAGTGGGAACCGGTTTTCGCCAAAAGATCATGCTCCCACAAAAAGTGAGAAGCGCTGTCGCGATTCAACCTGACGCGATAGCGCTCTAGCCATCGGCCCGCCTTCCGCTAGCCCGTGGTGATGTAGTTCCGCATGGCGGCGGCTTCCATCTCGGCCTCGGCGATGCGCATCTTGACCACGTCACCGATGGAGACGATACCGATCAGCCGCCCGCGCTCGACCACCGGCAGGTGGCGGAAGCGGTGCGTCGTCATCTCCGACATCAGCCGGTCGATGGTATCGGCCTCCCGCGCCGTGACCACCGTCGTGGTCATATAGACCGAGACGGGTTCCTTCAGGACTTTGGCCCCGGCATTGCCGATGGCGCGGACGATGTCGCGCTCCGAGACGATGCCCGCGACCTTGCCGTCGTCGCCCTCGATGACGATGCAGCCGATGCCGTGCTGCCCGAGCAACTTCGCCACGTCGAGCAGCGACATGTCAGGCTTGGCGGTGACGACGCCCTTACCCTTCATTTTCAGAATTGTCGCGACGTTCATTGTCGTTTCCTCCCAGGCCCGAGAGCTTCGGTCCCGGTTGCCTGCGACATCATGTCCTGGACGGAAGTGCCGCGCAAGAGACCGCGAATCGACGCGGCTGAGGCGGCCGGCCCTTCTAAAGCATGATCCGGAAAAGTGGGAACCGGTTTTCCGAAAAGATCCTGCTCCAACAGTAAGCTAGAGCGCTGTCGCGATTCAACGCGATAGCGCTCTAGCCTCAGCGAGGCGGAAGCGGCTCCTCGCCCGCCGCTGCGGTCCGGTCGAAAAAGCCGAAAGTGAGCAGGCCGAACAGAAAGCCGCCGATATGCGCTTCCCAGGCGACGCTCCCCTCGGCGCCGACGATCGGCCCGGCGGTAAAGCCGAACACCACGTTGATGGCAATCCAGATGGCGAGAAAGGCGAGGATGCGCGGGTCGCCGAAGGTCTGACCGAGGGTGACGAGCGGCACCTTGGTGTAGTCGGGCCGCCCGGGGCTCCCATTCCGCCCCGCGCCAAACACGAATCGGAGCGCCCCCGCCATCTGCCCGGAGATGGCGGCCGAGGCGCCGACCACCGGCGCCATGTCGCCGAAATGAAAGAGAAGATGCGTCAAGGCGCCGGCAATCCCGCTGAGCATGGAAAAAGAGAGGAACCTCCAGTCGCCCACCCGTCGTGCCACGGCGCTGCCGAAGGCGACCATCCAGGCGAGGTTCACGCCAAGATGCAGCCAGCCCGCATGCACGAGCATATAGGTGACGAAGGAGGTGACACAGGCGAGATATCCCCCCGGCAGCTCGGACGCCGCGCCGCTATAGCGGGCCGGGATGAAGGCCAGCGCCCGCACGAGATCGAGAGCCGCCCGGTCCGGGAGAAGGATGATGATGGTCTGCACGGCAATCATCACCAGCGAAAGCACGAGCACGCTTCCCGGCACGTTGAAGATCACTTCTCGCTCGCGCAACCGCGAAGGCTCAGGAACGTCCATAAGTCACATCCGCATCTCAGTCATGAGAAGAAGCCCGCCAAAGAAGAAGCCCGCCAAGCCCTGACGCGCGTCGCCGCTCTTAAGCATGCGCGGCAGCATACAAGCAAAGCCCGCAAGGCCATTGGCAGCGCTGGCACACTCCCTGCTTACACGGCCTGTGAGCATTGGCAGCTCAGCCTCTGTGCCAAAGCGGGATTTTTACCTTGCCTTGGCGGAAGGTTGGGCGCGCACAACGCCGCAGTGTAACGTTTATCGCGTCGGGTGGGTCATGCAGCAATCAACGAGTAGGCAGCTTTACGCGTATTGGGATCGCGTGCGCAATGGGCGTTTGGCCCCGCGCCGCTTCGAGATCGAGCCGGCCAAGATCGCATCCCTGCTGCCGGAAACCTTCATCGCTGAATGCTCGGACTTGCGTGTTTACCGCTTTCGCCTCGCCGGCACCAAGATCTGCGAGCAGTTCGGGCGGGAGCTGAGAGGCTCGGACCTGATGAGCCTGTGGGGGCAGAAGGACCGCGACGCCTTCGCTTCTCTGCTCCGCAACGTATTCAGCGACGCCGCCGTGGGGCACGTCCTGTTTCATGCCTACACGGAAGCCGACCGCCAGGCGAAATTCGAGCTTGTGCTGATGCCGCTGATCCATGGCCAAAGCATCAACCGGGTGCTCGGCGCGCTGACCGCGGTCGATCCGCCCTTCTGGCTGGGTGCGGCCCCACTGTCGCGCCAGGAGATCATCGAGCTCAAGCTGCACTGGCCGGACGGCGCGCCGTCCTTTGCCAACCCGCCGGCAATCCGCGCCGAGCACAGCATCGGCGGCGCCGAGGTGGTGCGGCTCGCCCGCAGGCGGTTCCGCGTCTACGAAGGCGGCCTCGACTAGAGCATGATCCGAAAAAGTGGGAACCGGTTTTCTGAAAAGATCATGCGTCAAAAAAAGCATGATCTTAGAAAAGTGGGAACCAATTTTCGCGAAAAGACCATGCCACTCAGAAGGCGAGAAGCCCGGTCGCGATTCAACCTGACGCGATAGCGCTAGGCGGCCGGATAGGCGATAGCAACCTTGCAATAAGCACAACTTCCGATAATTGCTGTCTCGGGCAACAGCTTAGACGTTCCTTAACCGCGACTCTTCTACCCTGGGAAGAGCGTCATCGCCGGTTTCGTCCTTCCGAACCGAATGACGGGTGCGAGCCCGAACAGGATCATGAGCATCCCTAATCTCGAGGAACCGGTTGCCGTCGAGCCCGTCAGGGTCCGCGGCAAGCGGGCTGTCGACGGCCACGGCAAGCGGCCTATCGCGAAGATCGTTCCCGACCGGCGCAGGCACCGCCGCGTGGCCATTCGCATTTTTGGCCGCTTCATGCGCGAGGACAAGCAGGAATATCCCTGCCAAGTGATCAACATGTCGCCTGGCGGCATGGGACTCGTGTCGCCGGTGACCTGCGAGGACGGCGAGCGGATCGTCGCCTATCTCGACAATTTCGGCCGCATCGAGGGCGTGGTAGTGCGCTCCTTCGAGGGCGGCTTCGCCGTGCGCATCATGGCGAGCCTCTATAAACGCGAGAAGATCGCCAATCTCTTAACCTGGATCACCAATCAGGAAAGCTTGGGGCTCACCGAAGACCGGCGATACGAGCGCATCGTTCCGCGCAACCCTTCCTCGAAGCTGATCCTGCCCAATGGCGAGGTGCATTCCTGCCGCGTCATCGACGTGTCCTTAAGCGGCGCCTCGATCGCCAGCAGCTTCAAGCCGCCGATCGATACGGTGGTCATCCTCGGCCGCATGCGCGGCCGTGTCGTGCGCCATCACGACCAGGGCGTGGCTATTCAGTTTGCCGACTTGCAGGATCCGGACAGCCTCGCCCGCTCCTTCGGCTAGTCTTCTTGCCTTTCACGAGCGAAAGCAGACCAGACGCGGGCCCCACGCCCGGGCGCGCGGGAACATGGTATTCGCTTTGTTCCCCAGTTCTCTAAAATTTTAGCGAACATCCCGAAACGTTCAAACTTGCGTAATTCTCACTAAAAATACCTTACCAATACTGCTTGAAAACGCCGGCTTTCTTTATCGGGATAGCAAAAGCTTTCTGAGATAGTCCCCCTCAAGAATATGGGGGGGTGCAAATGAAACAGTTCCTTTTAGGCGCGGCATTTTTGATGTTCATCTCGTCCTTGCCCGCCGACGCCACCAACGACCACACGATTGCGCTCGAACCGCCGGTGCAGGCGCAAAAGGTGGTGTACATGCAGGCCTTTGCCGAGACCTTGCCGCCGATCGGCTATGTGACCTTCTGCCGGGAGCACGAGCCGGATTGCCGCTATTCCGGCCCCTTCGCCGACCTTATGCAGCTCACGCCCGACAAGGTCGCCGCGCTCGAGCAGGTGAACAGCTTCGTCAACACCACGATCAGCCCCGTCACCGACCTCGAGCTCTACGGCAAGGTCGAGTATTGGGCCTATCCCAAGGATAAGGGCGATTGCGAAGACTATGTGCTGCTCAAGCGGCGCATGCTGATCGAGCGCGGCTGGCCAGAGAGCACGCTGCTGATCACCGTCGTCCGCGATGAGAACAATGAGGGCCACGCCGTGCTGACGGTGCGGACCGATGCGGGCGACCTCATCCTCGACAACAAACGGCTGGCCATTGTGGGCTGGAACGAGACGCCCTACACCTTCATCAAGCGCCAGTCCGAGCGCAATCCGCTCGTCTGGATCTCGCTCTTGCCGCCGAACCAGACCGCGCAGCCATCCGTGTCCGCCTCATACAACCATTAGAAGGACGCTTCGATACGCTCCCTGCTTGCAGGGACACGCCATAAGGCCCGGTGAGCATCCCCCACCCATCCCCGACCCCACCGGGCCTTTAACTAGAGCCGGCCTCGAAAGAGCGCCGGCTCCTTTTTTTATAGGGGGCGATGAACGGCGATCAGAGCTTGATCCGGAAAAGTGGGAACCGGTTTCCGAAAAGATCATGCGTCAAAAAAAGCTTGATCCGGAAAAGTGGGAACCGGTTTTCGCAAAAAGATCATGCTCCAACGAGGAGCGAGAGCGCTGTCGCAATTCTATTTGACGCGATAGCGATCAAAGCCTCAGCAGCAACTCGAGCAGGATCGAGCCGCAGAACAGGCTCCACACCCCGGCAATCAGCGCCGACAGCCCGAACCAGATCGGCGCGCGCTTCTCCAGCCGGATGCCGCGCCAGGCGTTGCGCATAAGAATGGCAGGACCCGCGACCACCCGCAGCAGCACGCCGCCGAGGGACGCGAGCACGGAGCGTGGCTCGATGCCAAAGCGCAACGGCTCGCCCGACACGAGCTGGGTGAAGCTCGCAAGCACGCCGGCGGCGACAAAGCCCACCGCCGTCACATAGAGATAGATTGCCAAGAATTGCATCGGGACCCCCTCGCCGCCACGCCCATCCCAAGGCTGGCAGTGTAGCGGAGGGGTGGCGCCGGAGAGACGCCCATTCTTAAGGACTGGTTAACGGCCGTGCCGATGTGGCACGGGAGGGCCGGGCGGCCTAAAGTCAGAACTTCAAGTCGTAATCGAGGATGGCCATCTGGAACTGGTAGGCGGTCTCCCCCTCGTCCTCGTCGCGGAACAGGACGCCGATGAATTCCTCGCCGATATAGACCTCGGCGGAATCATCCTTTTTCGGCCGCTGCCGCACCTGCATGTCGCTCATGCGGAACATACGCTGGAGATAGCGCTCGAGCTTGACGATCTCGTCTTTGGTCACCCCTGCCCCCCTGACGTTTCGATCGGCTCGCGGGCCGTTTTTTCGCTAGCGGCCATCAGACTTGTTCGGCACCTTGGACGAGCTGATCCATGGCGAGCGCCGGCTCCTCGCAGCCAGCAGGCCCGATGTCGCGGGCAGGAACCCCCGCCACGGTCCGCCGCGGCGGCACGTCGTTGAGTACCACGCTCCCCGCCGCGATCCTCACGCAGTCGCCGATCTTGATATTGCCGAGGATCTTGGCCCCGGAGCCCATCATCACGCCGCACCCGATCTTGGGATGGCGGTCGCCCTTCTCATTGCCGGTGCCGCCGAGGGTAACCCCATGCAGCATCGAGCAGTTGTCGCCCACCACTGCCGTCTCGCCGATGACGATGCCGGTCGCATGGTCGAGCATGACGCCCTTGCCCAGCCGCGCGGCGGGATGGATGTCGACCTGCAGCACGCGCGAGGACAGGCTTTGCAGGTAGAGCGCAAAGTCCTTGCGCCCGGCCTCCCACAGCGCATGGGCGAAGCGGTGAGTCTCAAGCGCGTGATAGCCTTTGAAATAGAGCAAGGGCTCGATCAGGCGCCGGCAGGCCGGATCGCGCTTGGCGACCGCGACGAGATCGGCGCGGAAGGTATCGCCGAGGCTCGGATCGGCATCGAGCACCTGGTGGAAGGTCTTGTGCAAGAGACCGGCATCGACGGAATGCTCCAGCCGCTGGGCGAGGCGATGGCAGACGGCGTCCTCGAAGCTCGGCTCGCTCAGGATGGTTGCGTAGACGAGGCTGGCAAGCACCGGCTCGCGCGCGCTCATGTCTTCCGCCTCACGGCGAAGCTGGGTCCAAATCGGATCGTAGGTCTTGATTTGCGGCTCTGCCGCCCTGAAGGCCTTTTGCATGGAAACCTCTATTCACTGCCCCGCCGGCCGTCAGCGGTATAGCACGACTTTAGCTGCACTAAAGCCGCCCGGTCAAAAAGTCGAGCACACCTTGCTTGAAGCGTTGATCGCCCACGGCCTTCATGTGATCGCGCCTCTCGATATCGAGCACTTGTGCACCCGGGATCAGTTTTGCAAGCTCGGCGCCGGAGCCGCCGATCACGTCTTCCGTCCCCACCGCGACCAGGCATGGAATCCGAATGGTGGCAAGCTCTTCGGTGGTGATCTTCTCACGCGGTCCGCGCATGCAGGCGGCAAGCGACTTGAGGTCGCTGCCGGTCGTCTCGGCAAAGGCCCGAAAGCTGCGGGCGGTATCGTTGGTCACATCCTCGATGCGCGGCGCCTCCAGCGCCCGGGCGATGGGTCCGGTGCCGCCCATGCCGCGCACCATATTGATGCCGAGCCCCGCAAAGACCACGCTGCGCAAGCGGGGCTGATGCCTAAGGGCGAGAAACGCCGCGATGCGAGCGCCCATGGAATAGCCCATCACGTCGGCGCGGGCGATGCCGAGATGATCGAGCAGGCGGCGCCCGTCCTCCGCCATGGCCGGCGCGCCATAAAGTGCCGGGTCATAGAGCTTCTCGCTCTCCCCGTGACCCCGGTTGTCGTAAGCGATGACGCGGCGGCCGGATTGCGTAAGGGTCCGCACCCAGCCGGGGCCGATCCAGTTCTTCGCCACATTGGAGGCGAAGCCGTGAATGAGCAGGATGGGATCACCCTCCCCCTCGTCGATGAAGGAAATCCGCACACCGTCTGAATCGAAGCTCGCCATTGGCCCTACCGCTTAAGCCTTTCGCTCACTATGCTCGCGCCCACTGCCCATCAAGATGGACATCATGGCTCAAACGCTAACACCCCATTTCGTCAACGACCAAGGCGTCGACCGCATCAAGATCGGCGTCAAGGAATTGCAATGCATGGGCGCAAGCCCGCCTTTCGACCACCCCCACGTTTATCTCGATATGGGCGCCGAGGGGCAGATCGTCTGCCCTTATTGCTCGACCCTTTACGTTTATGACCAGGCGCTGCGAGCCACCGAAACCGATCCGCCTGGATGCGTCTTTGCGGCGACCGCGCCCGCCGGCGCACCGGAGGCCTGAGCGCTCCAACCATGACAGCCCGTGGGGGCACGAGCCCCGTTCTCATCGCCGGTGGTGGCATTGGCGGGCTCTCCACCGCCATCGCGCTGTCGCGGCGGGGCTTTCGCGTCACGCTGCTGGAGCGCTCCGCCTTCGCCGAGGAGAGCGGTGCCGGCATCCAGCTCGGCCCCAATGCCACGCGCGCGCTGCGGCAGCTTGGCACCCTGGACGCCATCGAGGCGCAGGCCTTTCGCCCCGAGGCGATCTGGCTGTTCGACGCCATCTCAGGGAAGCGGCTCGCGACCATGCCACTCGGCGACCGCGTGGAGGAGCGCTACGGAGCGCCTTATCTCACGCTGCACCGCGCGGACCTGCATGCCGGGCTTTTGCAGCTTTGCCAAAGCCATGCCTCCATCGAGCTCAAGTCCGACTTCGAGGTGACAGGGGTCGAGGAGCGGGACGCCGGCATCACCGCTTGCGCGGCCGACGGGCGGAGCGCGGAAGGGTCGATGCTGATCGGTGCCGACGGCCTCTGGTCGAGCTTACGCGCGCGCGCAGCACCTGGTGCCATGCCGCGCTTTGCGGGCCAAACGGCCTGGCGCGCGCTGCTGCCCCGCGCGCAAGCGCCAAGCCCATACGACGCTCCCGTGGTGGGACTCTGGCTCGGGCCCGGCGCCCATCTCGTCCACTATCCCGTGCGGGGCGGTAAAGATCTGAACCTGGTCGCGGTGGTGGAGGGCGGCGAGCCCGCGCACGGATGGAACCAGCAAGGCGACCGCGCCGCACTTCTCGCCAACTTCGCCCGCTGGGCCGAGCCGCCGCAATCCCTGCTGAATATGGCGGAGAGCTGGCGCGTCTGGTCGCTCCACCGGCTCCGGCCTTTGCCTCGCTGGAGCGCCGGACGCATCACGCTTTTGGGTGATGCGGCTCATCCCGTGCTACCCTTCCTTGCGCAAGGGGCAGCCCTTGCCATCGAGGACGCGGTCGCGCTCGCCGCCAGCCTCGACGCGTGTGGGGGCGACCGGGCCCTGGCCTTTCCTCGCTATGAGGCGCTCCGCCGGAAGCGCGCGGAACAAGTCCAGCGCGCTGCGGAGCAGTACGGGCGCCTCTATCATCTCGGCGGTCCCGCGCGCCTCCTACGCAATTTGCTGCTCGAACGGCGGCGAGGCGTGACGCTGCTCAACGGCTTCGACTGGCTGTACGCGGTCGAGAGCCGGACTGGCTAATCGGCCCGGCCGGAGACGCTTCCGCTGTTCGCCCGCCCTGCAAGCAGGACCGCGGCGCCGGCAAGGGCAGACAGCAAGGAGCCGACGAGCACCGCGAGCTTGGTGATCGCCTCCCGCTCTGCATCAGCAAAGGCAAGCAAGCCGATGAAAAGACTCATGGTGAAGCCGATGCCGCAAAGCAGCGCGACACCATAGACCTCGCGCGTGCTCACCTGCTTGGGCAGCGCCGCAAGCCCAAGCGCGCGCGCGAGCCACACGGCGCCGAGGATGCCGGCCTGCTTGCCCAGGAATAGGCCCAACACGATGCCGAGCGCGAGCGGCTCCAGCAGCGATGAAGGGCCGATGCCGCCGATCGCTACGCCGGCATTGGCGAAGCCGAACACGGGCAGCACCAGAAACGCGACCCAAGGCGACAGTGCGTGCTCCAGCCGGCACAGGGGCGAGCCGGAGACGTCGTTCCCTACCCTCGTTCCGAGCGGGATGGTGAAGGCGAGCAGGACGCCCGCCAGGGTGGCGTGGATGCCGGAGAACAACATTGCGACCCACAAGCCTGCGCCGAGCACGAGATAGGGGAGAAGCAGCGTCACCTTCAGGCGGTTGAGCCCGTACAGGATGCCCATGGTCAGGGCCGCGAGCGCGAGCGCCAATGGCGACAGGTCCGAGGCATAGAACAGCGCGATGATCAGGATGGCGCCGAGATCGTCGATGATGGCAAGCGAGGTGAGAAAGACCTTCAGCGAATGCGCCACACGCGGGCCGAACAGCGAGAGCACGCCGAGCGCAAAAGCGATGTCCGTCGCGATGGGGATCGCCCAGCCGCGCATGGTCTCGGGGCTTCGCCAGTTGAGAACGATGAAGGTCAGCGCCGGCACGAGCATGCCGCCAAGCGCCGCAAGCAAGGGCAACGCCCGTCGCGCCCAGCTATTGAGTTCGCCCTCCACCATCTCGCGCTTGATCTCGAGCCCGACCAATAGAAAGAAGAGGGCCATCAGCCCATCATTGATCCAATGCAGGACATCGAGGCCGGCGAGGCGCGCATGCAGCGCTTCTCCATAAGCGGCCCCTAGGAAAGTATTCGCCACGGCGAGCGCGAGCGCGGTGCTGCCCATGAGCAAGACGCCGCCCGCCGCTTCCGACTGGACGAAACGCTGGAAGGTCCCTCTCGCGGGAGGTTTGGGCGCCATGTCGGGAACGGCCTTAAGAGGTCAGGCTCCGTTCCTATACCGGGCCGATGGACCGGTCCATTCGAACCGGTCGGCTGACAACCTCGCCGCCTCGAGGCGACAAATGAAAGCGCCGCCGCTTTTTTAGGGCGGCAGCGCTTCAACAGGCTCGAAGATGAGGCTTGCGAGGGATGCGGCTAGCCCTTGAGCTTCTTCGCCGCTTCAAGATGCTCCTCGACGGTGGGGAGCGTCTTGCTGGCAAACTGCTTCACCACCGCGTTATCGCCCTTCTTGGAATAGTGCTCGAACAAATCCGCCGCGTCCTTGTGGCCGTTGACCTGCTGCTTGGTGTAGGTCTTGTCGAAATCCGCCGCGCTCGCCGCGTTCAGGTCGTCGATGAACGCCTTGTGCTTGGCATCGAGCTCGGTCGGCAGGTCCACCTTGATGTTCTCCGCCTGGACGATCCCTTTCAGCTCTTGGGTCGTCTGGGTGTGAGCATCGACCATGTGCTGGCCGAACTGCTTGACCGCATCGGACTGGCCTTTTTGGGTGGCGATCTGCCCGGCCTGGACCTCATACATGTCGCTCATCGCGGCCTTTTGCACGAATTCCGGCGTGCTCGGCGCACCGCACGCCGCAAGTGCGAGCGTGGCCAGAAGGGCCAGCCCAGCGATCAACAGGTTTTTCATTGCTACTATGCTCCAAGGAAGCGCGAGCGCGGCCACCACGGCCGGCACATCGTCCGCGGCAACAACCGCCAGAAATGGTAAAAAGTTCCGCCTTTTCGCGCTTTTTCCCCCTCCTCAGTGGCCCGGGTCGCCGCGCCGGCTCGCCTCATACAGGAACCAGACCCGCCGCTCGGCCTGGTCGATCCACACTTCGATCTGGCTCGTCGTGGCCACGTCGTTTTCCTCATCGCAGAGGTCGTGGGTCTCGCGCATGCTGCCGATCAGCGCCTGATTGTCGGACCGCAGCTCGGCCAGCATGTCGAGCGGGTCGACATAGTCGGCGTCATTGTCGGGTATGCGTTGCAGGCGGGCGATGTTGCCGATCGAGCGAAGCGTCGTGCCGCCGACTTTGCGCACCCGCTCTGCGATATCGTCGGTGGTGGCGAAGATCTGGTCGGCCTGCTCGTCGAAGAGCAGATGATAGTCGCGGAAATGCGGCCCGCTCANNAAGTTCTTGGTCTTCATGTAGAGTGCGAACGTGTCGGCGAGCAGCGCGTTCAGCGCGCCGGTGATGTCGCGGCGCGCATTGGCGCCGAGATCGGTTGGCGTGGTGAGCGGCGCCTTGCGGCGGTCCTTGGCAGGCATTTCCTTGGTCACGGGGTCGGTCTCCTAAGGCAGGGGGTCGAGGATGGGATCGAGAGCCCGAACTCGGCGAGGGTGGCCTCTGTTCCTTGTCGGCAGCTGCAGGCCCAAGTTTAGCGCAAAGTGGCTCAAGCGTTCCGTTGGAAATCGCGGGGCCCCGAGGCCGACGCCATCGCGGGGCAACCCTCCCCCTCCAGCAGCTCCCAACCCTTCTGCGCACTTGGTTTTTCGGAGCGCTCAGCCAAGAGGCACGGCGGTTATCGCACCACCACCCGCTTCCCACGACGACCTTCGGCCTGTCGCCATTGCGGTTCGAAGAGTCGCTCATTGTTTCTTACCACGACCCGGCTACGGCGAGGTTCGAGGCGCGGCTGATGTCGGGGCGAGGCCCCCGACGGTCATCACCCTCAATTCACCCTGACGACCTGAACCAGATTGTCGGAGAAGGTCGGCGCCCGACCGAGCCCGCAAAATTCGGCCGAGGAGATCGAGTTCACCGACCCATCAGAACGGTTGAGGCTTCGCCAATAGCCGAGCGTGGCCACGATCAC
>PLBV01000050.1 GCA_003135455.1 Hyphomicrobiales bacterium
AGAGTTAACGTGTCAAAGCCGTTTGGCGCTGCTCTCAACCTTGCAGCAGCTTCAACATTTGCGCCGCGGCGGCGAAGTCGCGCCAGCGGCGTCGGCGACGGTCGGCAGCCTCTTCATCCTCGCCCCATTGGCCGATCTGCCAATCCTCGTCCACATGGGCCGCTTCCCAAGCCTCTTCCGGCGACAGGCGCCCAAGCGCCACGGCAAGGGCGATGAGCGCCGACCCCGTGAGCGCGGTCATCACGTGAAGAGCGGCGAGCGGCCAGGCATCGAAGCCTTCCAGGCGACGCTTGATAGCATCGAGGGAGGCTTCCGGTTGATCCACATGCACCATGCCCTCGCCAAGCCGAAGCGGGGCTCCGAGCTGTCTCGCGAAGGCCACCACCGGGTCCCAGTGCTTGGCTTGCGCCGCGGCGAGTCCCTCAAGCCCTGCGGCGCGATAGCAGACGAGGTCCGAGCCCGCATAGGCAAGCACGTCGCCGACGACCGCATCCTCGCGCCCCCTTACCCCCTCCAAGATGCTGTTGGCGAGCTTGGTGAGCGGCATGGTCCCGGGATCGATGCGCTCCCCTTGCGCCCGCCACTCTTCAGCCACCGCCTCGGCTACGCCGGCATTGGGCAGCACCAGCGGCGCCTTGCCTGGCGTGCGCACCGGCTTGCCGTCGAGCCGCACCGAGGCACCGCCCCCCGCCTCAGGCGCGATCGTCGCCTCCTGGTAAAAGCGCTTGGGAAGACTCTGCTTTCGCTTCGCCATGGCCGGTGCCTTCAGGGTAGCCCTTCATGGCAACCCCTTATCGCTCGCTTGAGGCGTTGCTATTTTCTCTGCAATTCAACCGATTCAGGGCTAGCTTAAGGAGTGAAGACCACTTTCTAAGTCATTCATTTTTGGGGAGGGATGAGTGGTGTCACCACGCTTGGCTGTCGCGCTGAGCTTGCTTTGCGCCTTGGGGCTGCTCGTACCGATCTCCTCAACTCGCGCCGCCGATCCAGTGTTCTGTGATGGCTACGCCAACGCCGCAGCTCAGAGCATGAAGCTTGCGAACAAGTTCAATTGCGGCTTCCAGGGACCGCGATGGATTAAGGACCCCAATGCCATCGGCTCTGGTGCCTCATCGTCGACGAGAAGCTGGCGCAAACCGAGTCAGACGCCCGCGCGACGGACATACACGGCTGCATCTGCCAATGGTACGCCGGCCAGACCATGGTGCAGATCGCGATCAATGTCGCCAAAAAATGCGGCTTCACTGGCTTGCGTTGGCTCGATGACAAGAAGGCTCACTACGACTGGTGCGCCAACTTCAATCCCGGTGTTCCCGCGATGATGGGCGAGATGAAAGCCCGCAAGAGCATGCTGAAAGGTTGCTAGCGGAGCCCGCGAGAAGGTCACCCCGCGCACTCATCACGTTTCGCTGGCATCGGCTTCCCACGCCTCGAAACCGAAGGCGGCAAAGGCGCGCACCATATGCGGCGGCAGCGGTGCCGTCACATCGACCACGCCCTCCCCCGAAGGATGGGGAAAGCTGATGCGCCGCGCATGCAGATGCAAGCGGTTGTCGATGCCCCCCGGCAGATCGCGGTCCCCCTGATATTTCTCGTCGCCAAGGATCGGGTGGCCGAGGATCGCCATATGGGCGCGGAGCTGGTGCTGGCGCCCGGTGACGGGCTTGAGCGACAGGAAGGAGACCTCCTGCCCAGCCCGGTCCACCACGGCATAATGGGTGACCGCCGATTGGGCCCGCTCCTGCTCGCCGGGACGGGCTTTCCGCACCCGGTCGCCTTCCGGCCCCGACGCCTTGACCAACGCCGCCTCGATTTTGCCTTGCGGCGGCTTCGGCACGCCCTTGGCCAGCGCCCAATAGATCTTGCGCACCGAGCGGGTCTGGAAGGCGCGACCGAGCTTGGCGGCAACGGCGCGCCGCTTGGCGATGACCAGCACGCCCGAGGTGTCGCGGTCCAGCCGGTGCACCAGCCGCGGTCGCGTCTCCGGCCCATCTCCCAGACCTACAAGCAGCCGGTCGACGTGCTGGGCGGTCTTGGTGCCGCCCTGCACCGCGAGCCCCGAGGGCTTATTCAGCACCATGAGGTCGTCGTCCTCGTAGAGCGTCATGGAGGCGAGTAGCGCGCGGTCGGCGTTGGACAAAGCGGGCCTCGACGGCAGGGGCGCGGTGGCGGGCAAGGGCGGCACGCGCACCTTCTGGCCGGAGCTGAGCCTGGTGCTCGCCTTGGCGCGGCCGCCATCGACGCGCACCTGGCCGGTGCGCAGCAGCTTCTCGAGCCGGCTGTGGGGAAGGTCCCCATAGTGGGTCTTGAACCAGCGGTCGAGCCGCATGCCGTCCTCGTCGAGGCCGACCTCAAGGGTGGCGACGGCGGATCTCTCGGTCATGGTCTTGGGTGCGGGCATGGATAGGGCAACAAGGCTTTAGGGCTGCGGCGGGAATGCACTTGATCGGTATCGATTCTCGGCTAGCATAGCGTGGACAATTAGAAAGGGGATGGAGTCCCCCTGAACCGCCGATGGCTGATGACTCCTACCGCATCTTTCTTATGCGGTGGGGGCTTGAGTCCGCAAACCCGCCGCCAGGCGGGTTTTTTGTTGTTAAAACCCAAAGCCGCCTGAGCCCACCCTTGCGGACGCGAACCGTGGAGGCAAGAAGGGATCATGACCGGAGTTTGGGCATTGGCGGCATTGTGGCTGGGGCTGGCGTTGATCGCATCCCTGCTGTCGATCTGGCTGCGCGTTTCTACCGCACTGTCGGAGATCATTGTTGGCACCATCGCGCAGCTGCTCATCGGCGCAGCGATCGGCGCGGCAATCCTCGGGACCGACGAATCCTGGGTCAGGATGCTGTCCGGCACCGGGGCCATCGTGCTCACCTTCCTTGCCGGCGCCGAGCTCGATCCCGAGGTGTTCAGGCGCAAATGGAAGGAGGCGACGGCGGTCGGCCTGGTCGGCTTCTTCTTCCCGTTCTTCGGCTGCGCGGCGGCAGCCTATTTCGTCCTTGGCTGGCAGGCTTCGCCAAGCTGGCTCGCGGGAGTAGCCCTCTCCACCACCTCCGTCGCGGTGGTCTATGCCGTGATGCTAGAGTTCGGGTTGAACAAGACGGAGTACGGCAAGACGGTGCTCGCCGCCTGCTTCATCAACGATCTCTTCACCGTGCTCGCGCTCGGCCTCATCTTCGCCCCGTTCACCATCAAGACGCTGATCTTCGCCGGCGCCGCCATCGTTATCTTCGCCGTGCTGCCCTGGCTTACCCCGCGCTTCTTCAAGCTCTACGGCAATCGCCCGTCGGAGCTGGAGACCAAATTCCTGCTGCTCTGCCTGTTCGGCATGGGGGCACTCGCGGCCTGGGCCGACAGCGAGGCGGTGCTCCCCGCCTATATTATCGGGATGGTGCTGGCCGGCACCGTGGGCAAGGACCACGCACTGATCCGGCGCCTGCGTACGCTGACCTTCGGCTTTCTCACCCCCTTCTATTTCATCCGCGCCGGATCCTTCGTCTCGATCCCTGCCCTGATCGCGGCACCCTTCGCCTTCCTGTTGCTACTCTTGACCAAGATGGTCACCAAATTCGTGGGGGTCTATCCGGTGACCAAGGCCTACAAGTCACCTCAGCAAGAGGCGATGTATACGACTCTGCTGATGTCGACGGGGCTCACCTTCGGCACCATCTCGTCTCTGTACGGCCTCTCCCATCACATCATCGACGAGGGCCAATATTCCATCCTCGTGGCCGGCGTGATCGGCAGCGCGGTGGTTCCCACCCTGATCGCCAATGCCTTCTTCCTGCCGCGCCACCTGCTGCCGCAGCCGGCAGGCGACGACGAGGCTCGGGCCATCGCCGAGTTCGAGGATGAGCCCGCGGCGGCGGCCAAACAGCCGGAACCGACTCAGTCTATATAGGTCCCCGTCGGCAAACCGAGGGTACCCTTACGCACGGAAGGTCGCATGCTGAGCTATGTCTGGATTGCCATCGGCAGCGCTCTTGGCGGCATGGCCCGCTATGGGTGCTCGGGGCTGGCAGCGCGGTTGATCGGGGAGACCTTTCCCTGGGGCACCATCATCGTGAATGTGCTGGGCTCCCTCATCATCGGCTTCTTCGCCACGCTGACCGGGCCCGACGGCCGCATCTTCGCCGACACCCTCACCCGCCAATTCGTGATGATCGGGTTTTGCGGCGGTTACACCACCTTCTCGTCTTTCAGCCTGCAGACCCTCAATCTGGTCCAGGACGGGGAGTGGTGGCTGGCGGGCGCCAATATCGCCCTTTCCGTCGTCGCCTGCCTCGTCGCGGTCTTTGCCGGCTTTGCGCTCGCCGCCTCGATCAACTCTCTGAAGTGGATCTGACCCATGCCGCTCTCCCGCGACGCCGTGCTCTTACGCATCTTCATCGGCGAGGACGACAAGGCCGGCCATAAGCCGCTCTATGAGGCGATCGTGCTGAAGGCGCGCGAGATGCATCTCGCCGGCGCCACGGTCTTACGCGGGCCCATGGGCTACGGCCATTCGAGCCGGCTGCACACCACCAAGATCCTGCGCCTCTCCCAGGACCTGCCGCTCATCATCGAGATCGTCGACAGCGAGGAGGCGATCACCAAATTCCTCGCCGCGATCGAACCCATCATGGGCAGCGGCTTGGTGACCTTGGAGAAGGTCAAGGTCATCCAATATGGGACCGACCGGCTGGAATAGACTGGCGAGACTCGCGAAAAGTCAGCCGCCGCTCCGCTGTTTGCGCAGCTTCGCAAAGCGGTCCAGGCGCTCCTTGATCTCCGCCTCATAGCCCCGCTCCGTCGGCTCGTAGTATTTTGGCCGCTCCATGCCGTCGGGGAAATAGTTCTGGCCGGAGAACGCCTCCTCCTCGCTATGGTCGTAGGCATAGCCGCTGCCATAGCCCTCCTGCTTCATCAGCCTGGTGGGGGCATTGAGGATGTGCTTGGGCGGGCTAAGCGATCCGCCTTCCGCAGCCGCCCGGGAGGCAGCGCCAAAGGCCACATAGGCGGCGTTGGATTTCGGCGCCGTGGCGAGATAGAGCGTGACTTGCGCCAGCGCCAGCTCGCCCTCGGGCGAGCCTAAGAAGTCATAGGCGTCCTTGGCGGCGTTGGCCTGCACCAGCGCGTGCGGATCGGCCATCCCGATATCCTCCACCGCCATGCGCACCAGCCGGCGGGCGATATAGAGCGGGTCCTCGCCGCCCGCGAGCATGCGGGCGAGCCAATAAAGCGAGGCGTCGGGGTCGGAGCCGCGCACCGA
>PLBV01000041.1:0-912 GCA_003135455.1 Hyphomicrobiales bacterium
TGATGGATCTGGTGGGCGACCTGCTGCCGCCCGGCGTGCTCAACGTGGTCAACGGCTTCGGCGTGGAGGCCGGCAAGCCGCTCGCCCAGAACAAGCGCATCGCCAAGGTCGCCTTCACCGGCGAGACCACGACGGGGCGGCTGATCATGCAATATGCATCGGAGAATCTGATCCCGGTGACGCTCGAGCTCGGCGGCAAGTCGCCCAACATCTTCTTCGCCGACGTCATGGCGGAGGATGACGACTTTCTCGACAAGACGCTGGAAGGCTTCACCATGTTCGCCTTCAACCAGGGCGAGGTGTGCACCTGNNGAGAAGATCAAGCAGGGCAACCCGCTCGAGCCCGACACCATGGTCGGCGCGCAGGCCTCCAACGACCAGCTGGAGAAGATCCTCTCCTATATCGACATCGGCAAGAAGGAGGGCGCCAAGCTCCTCACCGGCGGGATGCGCCTGGCGCTGAACGGCGACCTCAAGGACGGCTATTACATGCAGCCCACGGTGTTCGAGGGCACCAACCGCATGCGCATCTTCCAGGAGGAGATTTTCGGACCGGTGCTCTCGGTCACCACATTCGAGGACGAGGAGGAGGCGCTGGCCATCGCCAACGACACGCTCTATGGCCTCGGCGCCGGCGTCTGGACGCGCGACATCAACCGTGCCTATCGCATGGGGCGCGGCATCCAGGCCGGGCGGGTGTGGACCAACTGCTATCACCTCTACCCGGCGCACGCGGCCTTCGGCGGCTATAAGAAGTCCGGCATCGGGCGGGAGAACCACAAGATGATGCTCGACCACTATCAGCAGACCAAGAACCTGCTGGTGAGCTACAGCCCCAAGGCGCTCGGGTTCTTTTAGTTGGTCTGCTCCTGTACCAAACCTTGCGTCATTGCCGGGCTTGACCCGGCAATC
>PLBV01000041.1:981-3411 GCA_003135455.1 Hyphomicrobiales bacterium
CAGTCGGGCGGCTGCTGCGACGGTTCGGCACCCATGTGCTATCCGGACGGCGACTTCCGGGTCGGCGGCAACGACGTGCTTCTCGGCGCCATCGGCGGCGTGGCGTTCTATATGGACGCCGACCAGTTCGCCTATTGGAAGCACACCCAGCTCATCATCGACGTGGTGCCGGGCCGCGGCTCTGGCTTCTCGCTGGAGGCACCGGAGGGGTTACGCTTCTTGACGCGCAGCCGCGTCTTCACCGACGATGAGGTCAGTGCCCTCGAGGCTCAATGACCTCTTCTGCGTCCTCTACCATCATCCGGTCGGAGAAGCTCTGACGAAGCGGGCGTCCCTGCTTGGCGGCTAACTTGTGCAGGTGCTTCTCCAGCAGCCGCGCGTTCTTGCGGTTGGCCTTCCATACGACGTCAAAGGCATCACCCATCAAAGGCACCGAGCCCACCAGGAAATCGATGCCGATATTGCCGAGCATGCGCGCGAGCGTCAGCGGTGAGGCGCCGGTCTGCCAGGCGTGATGCACGATGAGAAGCGAGATGGCGGCTGGTCACCGCGTCGCCAAGGCCCGGGAACAGCCCAATGATCGAATCCCAGCCNNGCGGCTGCCCGCCCCGGCGCGGCCTCTCGCTCCGGCCCGGCGTCGCTCGTAAAGATCGTTGCTGCCGATCATCGGCTGGTTCCCCACTGCCCGTCGCATCGCCCCCGCATATGCGCGCAAGCGCCCGACGATCAAGGGCAATGAAAGGACCGGGGTCAAGGTTTCGCCCTGCCGCCTCTCCTTCAGCCCTTCTCGGGCTCTAGACCTCGACGGCCGCGCCTGGCACCAACGGCGCAGGGGGAAGCGCGATCTCCTCGATCATCGCCTTGGCGATCTCGTGCTCGCCCATGACCACGATGCTCGCGCCGTGCCTTTTCAGATGCAGGGTCTCCGCTTCCGAATGAGCCCGAGCGATGATCGGCAGCGACGGGTTCACGGCGCGGGCCTGCTCCACCACCTGACCGCCTTCGAAGGCATCGGGGATGGCAACGAGCAGGCAGCGCGCCGAGCTTAAATTTGCGGCGGCGATCAATTCGGGGTCGGCCGCATTGCCACTCACCGCCTCGATGCCGCGGGCCTTGAGCTGTTGCACCGCCTCCGGATTGTCTTCGATGACGAAGAGAGGCACAGCGCTTTGCCCGAGCACGGCACTGATGAAGCTGCCGACGCGACCATGGCCGACCAGCACCACATGGCCCGTGAGGCTCGTCGGGCGGATTGGCTCCCGCGTCGGCGTTTCCGGCTGCGGACGCGCCGGTGCGGCTTCCGGCCGTGCCGGCTTGGCCAGCATGCGGTCGAGGCCGGCGAAGAGCAGCGGGTTCAACAGGATCGAGATGATGGCGGCGGCAAGAATGAGATCGCGGCCGCCCGCGGACAGGAGGCCGAGGCTCGTGGCGAGCGTTGCCAGGATGAAGGAGAACTCGCCGATCTGCGCCAGCGAGGCCGAAATGGTCAGCGCCGTGGCGTGGCCATGTCCGAACAGGCGGACGACAAGATAGGCGGCGGCCGATTTGCCCACCACGACGATCAGGACCGTGGCCAGCAGCGCCGCCGGCGCCTCGAGCACGATCTTTGGGTCGAACAACATGCCGACCGAGACGAAGAACAGCACCGCGAACGCGTCGCGGAAGGGCAGCGATTCGGTGGCCGCCTGCTGGCTCAGCCGCGATTCGCTCAAGATCATGCCGGCGAAGAAGGCGCCAAGCGCGAGCGAAACGCCGAATAGAGCGGCCGACGCATAAGCCACCCCGAGCGCGATCGAGAGCACCGACAGGCGGAACAGCTCGCGGCTGCCGGTGTGGGCGACGTAATGCAAGAGCGCGGGGATCAGCCGCGTGCCGACGATGAGCATCAGCGCGACGAAGACGGCGATCTTGCCGAGCGTCAGCGCCAGCGATTGGATCAGCGCGGTGGAGTCCGCGGCCGCCTCGCCTTTCAGCGTGCCGGCAAGGACGGGCAACAGGACCAGCACCAGCACCATGGCGAGGTCCTGGACGATGAGCCAGCCCACGGTGATGCGCCCGCGCTCGGTCTCGATCAGCCGCCGCTCCTGCAACAGGCGGAGCAGCACCACGGTGCTCGCCACGGCAAGGGCGATGCCGAAGACGAGCCCGGTAGCCCAGCTCCAGCCCTGCCACCAGCCGAGCGCCATGGCCAGCGGGATGGCGAGGAGGGCTTGGGCGCTGGCGCCGGAAATGGCGATGCCGCGTACCGACAGCAGGTCCTCAAGCGAGAAATGCAGGCCGACGCCGAACATCAANNCCTGGTCGGCGACGAAGCCAGGCGTGAACGGGCCGACAGCGATGCCGGCGAGGAGGTAGCCCACGAGTGGCGGCAGGCGCAGGCGCTGGGCGGCCAGCCCGAAGGCAAGAGCGAGCACGAGACCGATGACGATG
>PLBV01000083.1 GCA_003135455.1 Hyphomicrobiales bacterium
GTGGGTTAACGTGTCAATGCCAGTTCGCCGCCCGAGGCGGAGTGGGTGAGCGGGAAGGGGGAGACGGTGAAGCTGACGGATTAACCGCGTAGGAAGGGAAAGACCGAGCATTTTGGCCCGAAATTAAGGGGCCATTACTTGTGACAGACGAACTTCGCACTCTGGCCAGACATCGATGTGCTATCCGTGTTTAATTCGCTCCAATTATATTTGCCGTTTTTTCCAGCATTATATGGACGACTTTTGATCATAAACTTCGCGCCGGACATATCCTCGTTGCAATTTATGAACGATACTCGAATCTCATCGTCTTTTCCCTCGCATCCTCGGTCATCGTATTGAGTAAGACCGTCCGCACGCTTTACGATGCTGTTTTGATCAACACAAATGGTTCCGTATGGGTCTTCTTTACCTGACTGCACCCATTTCCGATTTGACGCCTGGGCTGCTGCTGGCACCGCGGCTAACGCAAAGGCTACTATAAGCAACAGTCCCCGCATGATTTTCTCCTGTGACTGAGGGGCGGCGCGACTGGCCGACCCTTCGAGTGATCCGATTGGAAAGCTAGCTCGGAACTTGTGTCGGCGCCAGCAGACCGCGAATAAACTGCGCCCGACGAGAGTTAACGTGTCAAAGCCGTCTTTCGCAGCATCGACGCCGATCACGAACAGCGGCACCTTGCCCTTGGTGCGGGCGATCTTCAGCTGCATGTTCTCATTCTGAAGCTCTTCCGGCTCGTGCTCTACGGCTTCAAGCCGCCCTTGCAGTTCCTTCGTCAGTGTCTCGTCATGGCTAGACACGTCCTGACGTGTCGCGTCAGCCTCATGCACATCGCGTGGGATCTTGCGGCAGGGCGTGTTGGGGCAGCACGTCGGCTTGAGTGGGCATGGATCGCAGTCGAACTTGCTCGCCCGATAGAGGATCGTCTTGCCGTCGTGCACCTTACTGGTCGTGGTAAGAAGCTTGCCCTGCGGGCAGACATAGACGTCGCCTTTGCGGTCGTAAGCGAACTCTTCGCGCGACAACGTACCGTCCTCACGCCTGCTCTAATCCCAGACCCGGATGTGCGGCGCGATGCGCTGCCGCACGAGCCAGTCGAGGAACTTGCCCGTGCCATAGGCCGTGTCGGCCGCGAGTCGGTCGGGCTTGAGGCCGAGCCGTTGTCTTGCCCGGGTAAGCATCTTCCTGGTCGCGGCCACCTCGTCATAAGTGTGAGCAGGGGTGGCTTCGACGTCAACGATCACCGCGTGGTCATTATCGATGAGATAGTTCAGCCCGTAGCCGAACTGGACACGCTTGCTCGCTTTCGCCGTGCAGGCCGAGCACGGCTCGGAGAGCGTTTATTTGGACTGCGAGTCTTTTTGCAAAATGGCGAGTGCCTCTTGCACGGTCGTCATGAATTGTGCGGGGAAGATGATCGTGGAATTTTTCTCAGTCGCTATCTCTGCCATGGTCTGAAGGGTGCGCAGCTGCAGCGCCACGGGGTGGGCCGTAATGATGTCGGCAGCCTCGCCCAATTTCACGGCGGCCTGGAATTCACCCTCGGCGGCGACTATCTTTGCGCGTCGCTCGCGCTCCGCTTCGGCCTCTTTGGCCATTGCGCGCTGCATGTTGTCGGGCAGTGTGATGTCTTTTATCTCGACTGCGGTCACTTGCGTGCCCCAAGGCTCCGTATGAGCATCGATCACGTTCTTAATCTGCTCGTTTATTTGAGCAGTTTGCGCCAATAGCTCATCGAGCGAGAAGCGACCGACGACATTGCGCACGGTCGTTTGGCTGATTTGATTGATGGCGCTGTAGACGTTCTCGATCGCGATGACTGCTTTCTCGGGGTCACTGATGTGGTAATAGGCGACGGCAGCGATATCTATCGAGACGTTGTCTTTGGTAATGATCTTCTGCGAAGGGATCTGCATCGTGACGGTGCGCAGCGATGTGCGCGTCATCATCTGGACAGGGACGAAAATGAGCGTGAGCCCGGGTCCGCGTACGCCGGTGAATTTGCCGAGGAGGAAGACCACACCGCGCTCATACTGCCGCAGGACACGGATTGATATGAAGAGATAGAAGACGATAATCCCGGCGATGATTCCTACCATGCGTTTGGTACTCCAACAGAAAGAGCGTCGTGCAGTGCGCTCGGCGAAACGGCTTCTGACAGGAGAGGCATTTGGGGGGAGCACCTGCCTGGGTAATCAGGGTACGGCTTTTACCGTGGCGTGTCTAAGGCTTCTATGCAGGAACGAAGCGAGGGTCGGGTAGACTTGGCCCTCCGGCACACCTACGTAAAAAGCCTCGCGTTCCTGCTTTTACGACCTAGTCGGCATCGACGATCTGGTTCAGCTCTTCAACACCCCAGTTGGAGGTGGCAATCGATAAACTCGCCAAGCGCTTTGGTCCCAACGTGGTGCACCGCGCCAACGATCTCACCAGGCCACCAGGGGTGCCTATGGCGCAGACCCTTGACTTCTTGGACGAGCTGCGTGATGCCGGACCGCGACGCGCACAACCGCCCCCTCGGCCGCTAGGCGGTGCACGAGTCGCCGGCCGAGAAATCCTGTGCCGCCGAACACAACCACCGTGGTCATCATTCCCTCCGGCATCATCGCCCGATCCACCGCACAGCAACGAACGCAAGCACTAACAACGACGACAGGGCAGATCGCTCGCGCGCCGGGACAGGCCTCGGTACCCAACAGCGCGGGCTCACCCCCGGCTTTGCGAACCTATCGGCGGACAAGAGATTGCCACTTCGGGGGGCCCATGAGCAACGCCGCTTCAGGCGTGCAGGTTCGGTGAAGACCGGAAATAAACCAGCCCCTGACCTGCTCGTTCCTTTGAGGATGGCAACCACTAACCCGCGCGGCAGCGATGCCGCGCCGAATTTTTCAGCGATCGTAGGGCGACCAGAGAAATTCGTGGATGCCCGGCACAAGGCCCGGCATGGCGCGTTATTTTTGGTGCGAACGTCTGCCAACGTACCAAGCCTAGAGATGGTCGTCATGGCCAGGAAAGCGACGAGGTCGAAGAAGCCCACCAAGGGCTGGTCGCAGGAGGTGACGGAGCACTCGAATGCGCTCGACCTGCAAAGAGGCGTGTTCGCGCTCAACGACCCGAAGAAGATCGCCGCGTCGCTTAAACGCTCTGCGGAGGCAAGCCACCGGCGCAAATCCGACCCCTATCGCTCGGCAATGTCCATGCTGACCTTCTATGTCAACCGTGCAGGCAAGAACTTATCGGATGCAGACCGCGCCCGCCTCGAAAAGGCCAAGCAAGAGCTGCGCAAAGCCTTCGACAAGACAAGTTCGAGTAGGGGCGGCGCGCCGGGAGGACAATAAAGGAGGGGGCTCATGCGTTTCGATGTAGAGAGCTGGATCGCCGTATCGGCCGTTGACCAGACTGGCGTGAAGAAGCGGCCGCATGCAGGTTAGCTCCCGGTTACCGCGTCGCGTCTGAGAGAGGCGCACAGTCGCAGGCGTTTGATCCGAATCAAGAGAAGCCACCCCGAACGAGCTAAGCATCTTCCATGGCAGTGGCCGACCGCAGAAAGCATCTCGACACGACCGAGGATCAAGCACGCGAGCGCGCGCTGATTGCCGTCGTGAGCGAATTGGTCCAGGAGCTCCATCAACAGTCTAGAAGACATGTCGATGTCTCGCGGTCCAGTCAACTCGATCGCGATCTCGGCATCGACAGTCTCGGGCGAACCGAGCTGATCTTGCGCATCGAGCGCTCCTTTCGGGTCCGACTTCCTCTTAAAGTCTTAAGCGAAGCCAACACCGTCGGCGATATCCTCGACGCGCTTGGACAGGTGCCGGCGGATCGCCTCGCTATTGCGGCCGCGCTCCCGCCGGCGCTGCCTGAGCTTCCTCTTGTGCATGCCCCCAAAGAGGCGCGGACATTGGTCGAGGCACTCGACTGGCATGTTGCCGCGCACCCCGACCGGCAGCACCTCACGGTGCTGCAGGACGAGAGCGTCGTGCTCGCCACACTGACCTATGGGGAGCTTGGCAAGGCCGCCCGTTCCGTAGCGGCGGGTTTGATCGAGGCCGATGTCGCGCCGGGCGACCGGATCGCGCTCATGCTGCCCACGGGCACGGAGTTCTTCATCGCCTTTTTGGGCATTCTTTATGCTGGCGCCGTGCCTGTACCGATCTATCCACCGATGCAATTGGCGAAGATCGAAGAGTTCATGCGCCGCCAAGCCGGCATCCTCCGCAATGCCGGGGCCCGCATTCTCGTGACGGTCCCCGAAGGACTGCAATCCGCCGCAATGCTGCGGCGCCTCGTGCCCACGATCGATGCGGTGCGAAGCGTCGAGAGCCTGTCGGCCGAGCGCCCGGATATCCCGCTGCCGATCTTGGGCGACGGCGCCGCGACCGGCCTCATCCAGTACACATCCGGAAGCACTGGCGATCCGAAGGGGGTGGTGCTGAGCCACGCCAACCTGCTGGCGAACATCCGGGCAATGGGCCTCGTCATAGAGGCTACATCGGCCGACGTGTTCGTGAGTTGGCTCCCGCTCTATCACGACATGGGTCTGATCGGCGCTTGGCTCGGATCCCTCTATTTCGCGGTTTCTTTCTACGTGATGTCGCCGCTCAGCTTTCTTGCCCGGCCACAAAGCTGGTTGTGGGCCATGCATCGTTTCCGCGCGACGATTTCCGCGGCACCGAATTTCGCCTTCGAGCTATGCGCCACCAAGATCGACGAGGCCGATCTCAAGGGGCTCGACTTGAGCGCGCTCAGGCTGCTCGCTAACGGTGCTGAGCCAATCAGCGTCAACGGCTTGCGCCAGTTCACGGAACGCTACGCGCGCTTTGGCTTCAGGCCGGAGGCGATGGCGCCGGTTTACGGCCTCGCGGAATGCGCGGTGGCGCTGGCGATGCCCCCTCTCGGCCGGCCACCGTTCATCGATCGCGTGCGCCGCGAGACGCTGAGCCGCCGGGGCAAGGCCGAGCCCGCGCGTGCAGAGGAAGAGAACGCGATCGAGATCGTCGGATGCGGGCAACCTCTGCCTGACTACGAGATCCGCATTGTCGACGATCTCGGCCGCGAGGTCGCCGACCGCAGTGAGGGGCGATTGGAGTTTCGCGGACCATCTGCGACATCAGGCTATTTCCGCAGCGAGGCCAAGACCCGCGCGTTGGTTCACGACGGCTGGCTCGACAGCGGCGATCTGGCATACATCGCCGATGCGGATGTCTTCATCACCGGCCGGACGAAGGACATCATCATACGCGCGGGCCAGCACATCTATCCCCATGAACTGGAAGACGCGATCGGCGATATCGTGGGCATACGCAAAGGTGGAGTCGCGGTGTTCGGCATGCTCGACCCCAAGTCCGGCACTGAGCGCATGATCATCGTTGCTGAAACCGACGAAGCCGATCCAGTGGCCCGGGACAGCTTGCGGGCCAAGGCGCAAAAAGCCGCGACCGATATCGTTGGGGCGCCAGCCGAGGAGATCGTCCTTGTCGCGCCTGGCGCGGTGCCGAAAACGTCGAGCGGGAAAATAAGGCGGGCTGCCGCAAGCGAGCTTTACGTTGCCGGGTTGCTTACTGCACCGCAGCGCGCTCTGCGCTGGCAAATGCTGCGTCTGTCGCTTGCGAGCCTCGGACCACAACTCTCTCGCTTGAGCCGGATGCTCAAGGACATGCTCTACGCGGCCTGGTGGTGGGCCGTGGTGTCGGTGGCCTTCGCTATCGGCTGGCCGACGGTCATGATGGTGCCCCGCGTGGAATGGCGTTGGGCAGCGGTGCGCTGGCTCGCCAAGACGGCGCTTGCGGCCATGGGCGTGCCGGTGGCGGCGAGCGGCCTCGACCGTTTTCCCCGGGAACGTGCGGTCGTCATGTTCAATCATGCGAGCTACATGGACGCCATCGTTCTCGCCGCAGTCCTTCCTCACGCGCCGACCTATCTGGCTAAGAAGGAACTTGCCGAGCAGTTCTTCGCCGGCCGCATGTTGCGCCGATTGGGTGCTTTGTTCCTCGAGCGTTACGATCTCAGCGGGAGCCTTGCCGATATTGTCATGGCGACCGATGCCGCACGCGAAGGACGCCTGCTCGTGATCTTCCCGGAAGGAACCTTTACGCGCAGGCCTGGCCTGGTGGGCTTTCACCTCGCCCCTTTCAAAATTGCCTGCGAAGCGGACCTCCCGGTCTACCCCGGCGTTCTTCGCGGAACACGATCCATGTTGCGGTCGGATCAATGGTTTCCACGATGGGGCCCGATCGCCGTCGAGGTCGCCGAACCGATCAATCCGTCAGGCACCGACTTCGCCTCGGTGCTGGAACTCCGCCAGCGGGTGAGGGAGGTCATACTGGCCGGCTGCGGTGAGCCCGATCTTGGCGAGTTGATGAAGCCCGCGCCCATGCCCTGAGGTGTTTCGAGCAGGGGAACTTCGATGCGAGGTAGAGAAGGCTAAGGGCTGCTTCCGCCGTCCCCGTCGCCCACATTTTTACCTGCTTCGCACGACCCCTTTTGCGGATCAGCCGACAGCCTCGGCGGCGGTGGAGGCGCGCTTGCCATCTCTATGAGCGGCAGAGAATTGACCAAGACGCGGCTCGCCGACAACCGCTGCAGAGTTTCAGCCAGCGGCGCGCGAACCTCTAATTCGCCTGGCTCGCGGATAGATCGCCGGATACAGTTTTGACCCCGTCTTGCTGCCGCTCATACCGCACTGAGTGGCCCATGGGTGTGAGGATGACCGTGCCCCCGTCGATGCATTTGGATTGCCCATAGGTCAAAGTCTCGAGATAGCTGGGTTTAGGACCCGGCAGCGGAACGTTAGCCTGCTCTTGCGGCGGAGCGTCAGGCTGGGCGAGCGCCTCAGGTACGGGCGCTGCGGTCTGTGTCCCCGCAGGAGTGGGCTGCGTCGTGACGAACATGCTCGACACGCGCTCGCTTGAGAAAGGCGGCGCCGCTTCCGGGGTCGCTGAGGTCGTCACGAAGCCGAACCCTTCCCTCGCATCTTGCGAGGCCGGCGGTATATGGGGGGCTCCGGTCGCTTCCACGGGCGAAAGGGCGCCGCCGCATTGGAGGGTCGGATAGTCGAATTCTGCCGGCGCCGGTCTCGTCCAAGCTGATGACCGCTTCGTAGCTCTCAATGGTGCCGCCGGGCCGGGTCAGGAGTCCCGACCAGCGTCCCACCAGAGGCGGCGCAGAGGCCTCGGCGGGAGGTGCAGCGGGCGGGGAAAGCGCCGCCGGCAGCCATTTCGGTCTCGCCGGCTCGCCGACCACGACGAAGGGGCCCCAGACGCGGGGGTCGGCTTCCTCATCTGTTGTTGCGGAGTCGAGGAGATTTAAAGTGGCCTGCCGCAACATCTCGCCATGAGACAGATCAGGCTTGTTCTTGGATATCTCGAAGAGGTTCGACATCAGCTTTGCTGTTGCCTCGTCGCTGACAGCCCAGTGCGATACGACGAGCGACTTTCCTCCGGCATAGATGAAGGCGCGGGCAAGGCCTGATAGAGGCTCCGCGCCCACTCCGTCGCTCGATGCGGTGTTGCAGGCAGACAGAACGACCCAGTCCGCATTGAGCTTGAGTTCGGCAACCTCGCTCGCCTGCAGCAAGCCGTCATCAAGGTCCGACGGCTTCTCGGGGATGGTGAGGGCAAGGGCTGGCTCAGCCTTTGCCTTGGTGAACGCCTTCAGGTCACCAGCAACGAGCCCATGGGTGGCAAAATAGACGATGCGGTAGTCGTCGAGCTTGGACTGCTTCACCGCCTTCTCGGTTGCGTTCAGACCAAGCTTGATGTCCTCTTTGCCTACGTCCAAGCTCTTTGCGATTGTCTCCACCTCGATGCGCGTTCCGGGAAGCTGGATGAGGTGCTCCCCAACGGCCTTCACATCAATCTCCGTGCTCTGTGACCCGGCCCGCAGGCAGGCGGTGATCTACGCCCGCGTCTCCTCCAAGGAGCAGGAGAAGGAGGGATTCTCGATCCCGGCGCAGTTGAAGCTGCTCAAGGAATACGCGACGGCGCAGGGCTTCATGGTCGCGCAGGAATATGTGGACGTGGAGACGGCCAAGCAGACCGGCCGTGCCGCCTTCGGCGAGATGGTCGCCTATCTGAAGGCGCATATAGGCGTCCGCGTGCTGCTGGTCGAGAAGACCGACCGACTCTACCGCAACCTCAAGGACTGGGTGACGCTGGACGAGCTGGAGATCGAAATTCACTTCCCCAAGGAAGGCGTGGTGTTGTCGCGCGAGTCGCGCTCCTCCGAAAAGTTCATGCACGGCATCAAGGTGCTGATGGCAAAGAATTATGTGGACAATCTGTCCGAGGAGACGCGCAAGGGGATGCTCGAAAAGGCCGAGCAGGGGATCTGGCCTTCATTTGCACCGCTCGGCTATCGCAACATCGCCGGCCCGGACGGCAAGAAGATCATCGCCACCGACCCCGCTGTCGCGCCCATCGTGTCGAAGCTATTCAAGTGGTACGCGACCGGCCAATACTCGTTGCAAGAAGTTGCACGGAAGGCGCGGGACGCGGGCCTCGTCTACCGCAAGAGCGGCGCCAAGGTGCCGGTGAGCACGGTGCATTCGATTCTGCGCAACCGGCTCTATACCGGCCAGTTCGAGTGGAACGGCAAGCTCTATCAGGGCAAATACGAGGCGCTGGTCTCGGTCGAATTGTGGGAACGAGTGCAGGGCGTGCTAGACGGTCGCCACGCCAAGAAGCACCGGCGCATGAAACATGATTTTGCCTTTTCGGGGCTCATCGCCTGCGCCAAGTGCGGATGCTCGGTGGTCGGCGAGATCAAGAAGCAGCGATACGTCTATTAACCACTGCACCGGCTACGCCGATAAGTGCCAGGGCAACCCTACTTCCTGCCGTCGCCGCTATGTGCGCGAGGAGGTGCTGGAGCAACAGTTCACCGCGTTGCTCGGCCGGCTTCATTTCGATGACGAGGTGCTCTCCTGGGTGCGCGAGGCGCTGCACGCGAGCCATGCCGACAAGCGCCGGGAGCAAGAGGAAGCGATCGCGCGGCTGCGGGCCGAGTACGACCGGCTACAGCGCCGCCTCGACGCGATGTACGTGGACAAGCTTGACGGCCGCGTGGACGCCGCCTTCTTCGACAAGATGTCCGCCGAGTGGCGCGCCGAACAGAGCCGCTGCCTGCGCGAGATCGATCGGCATCAGGATGCCGACAAGTCCTATATGGACGAGGGCGTGGAGATTCTCGAACTGGCCCGTAACGCCCAACGCCTGTTCGAGCGGCAGGAACCGCGCGAAAAACGCCGCCTGCTGAACTTCGTACTATCGAACTGCACCTGGGACGACGGTGAGGTGGTCGCCGCCTTCCGCCAACCATTTGATTTGTTGGCACAAACAACCGCCATCGCCGCCCGCCGCGAGGCGGGAAACACGGCCAATTCGGCGAAAAGTGAGATTTGGCTCCCCGGGCCGGACTCGAACCAGCGACCCAGCGGTTAACAGCCGCTTGCTCTACCAACTGAGCTACCGGGGAGCAGAGCGCGCATTTGTCTCGCGCGCGTCATGCGTCATAGCAAATGGCAGTGACCCTTTCCAGACCTTTGCGCGCGGGGCGCGAGCCGTCCGGCAAGCGACGTTGCGGCCGGAACCTTGAACGCCTATGTCGGAGGCAGGCCGCGACGCACCGCGCCAAGCCAAGAGTCTCACCATGGCCCATAAGATCCGCTTTGCCAGTCGCGAGTTCCACTTGCCGCAGTCCAGGCCACTGCGCGTCGGGCTTGGTATCCTGCTCGTCGCCTGCGGTCTGGTCGGCTTTCTGCCGGTGGTCGGATTCTGGATGATTCCGCTCGGCCTGCTCGTGCTCTCGGTGGACATTCCGATCGTGCGGCGCTGGCGTCGGAAGCTTGCGCTTTGGTGGCATCGCGACCGGAGAAGCGGCAATAGAAAAGTGCGCGCGGACGAGATCGGCGCGGAGAAGAAGATAGGGTAAGGATGGAGGCCACGCCCGGAATCGAACCGGGGTATACGGATTTGCAGTCCGCTGCGTCACCACTCCGCCACGTGGCCAACTCTTAGGACGTTGGGGTCCCCAACCAGTAACTAGATGGCGACCCCCTCCCGCGTCAATATGCGTCGGCTGTTCGCCAACACCAGCGAATACTTAGCAGGCACCGTAGAAAAATGATACGCAGGCTGATCTTTCTGGTTAAGCTTGTTAAGCTTGGGACGGATCGGGGCAGGCTGATCGAGCGCGCGTGAGGCGCTTTGAGGGGCAGCGAATGATCGATTACGAGCGTCCACGCCGCGCTATGATCTGCTCGCAGCTCCGTCCGAACCAGGTGACCGACCGGCGCCTGCTGGCCGTCATGGGCGCGCTTCCGCGCGAGGCCTTCGTGCCGGCGGGGAAGCGGTCGCTGGCCTATATGGACGAGGGCGTAGAGGTGTGGCCGTCGATCGACGGCGCCCCGGCACGGTTCCTCTTGGCCCCCATGGTTCTCGCCCGGCTTATCCAGCTTGCCGCCATCGGCGAGGACGACACGGTGCTCGATGTTGGCTGCGCCACCGGCTATTCGACCGCGGTGTTGGCGCGTCTTGCCCGCTCCGTCATCGGTCTAGAGGCTGAGCCGGAACTCGCCGCTGCCGCGAAGGCGACCCTGCAGGAGCTCGCCATCGCTAACGCGCGCATCGTCACCGGTCCGCTGAACCAGGGCCATGCCGAGACAGGCCCTTACGACGTGATCCTGTTGAATGGCAGCGTGCCGGAGGTGCCCAAGACCTTGACCGCTCAGCTGAAGCAAGAGGGCCGGCTCGTCGCGGTCGTCGCCAATGGGATCCAGGGTAAGGGCTACCTCTTTTTCAGGACCGGAGACGAGGCGAGCGGGCTGCCGCATTTCGACGCGGGCGCCAAGCCCTTGCCGGGCTTCGCGCCGGAGCCGTGCTTCATTTTCTAGTCTTCCACAAGGCTGTCTGCACTGTTGCTGCGATCCCACAGTGCTTTGAGTTTTTGCTGAAATCGCTCCGCGTGCCTTGTACCGGTCAGCCTCGGCTGCTCTATGGTTCGGGCAGCAGCCGGGGGCGGGGGCTTCACGAGCTGCGGGAGTGTGCAATTGGCTGGCGTTGTGAGCGGGCACTCCGGTTCCTGCCGGGCTGGGTATTGGCGGCTGCGCGCCGTTTGTTTTTGCATGCTCGTTGGCATGGCATTTTACAGTCGTCCCGCTGGCGCCGAGTCACTCCAGGAGGCGCTGACCGACGCCTATCTCATCAATCCGTCACTGAATGCCGAGCGCGCCCGGTTGCGCGCCACCGACGAGCAGGTGGCCATCGCCAAGTCGGGCCTGCGGCCTGTCATCACCAGCTCCGGCGACACGAGCTTCCAGAACTTTGAAAGCAACATCAAGTCGGGCAGCCGCATCGGCCAGGCGAATTTCGGTCAGGGCGGCTCCATTTCGAGCGACGGTGTCACCCACCCGCACGGTTACTCGGTGCAGCTCACCCAGCCCATCTTCGAGGGCTTCCAGAACCTCAACGCCATCCGCCAGGCCAAGTCGACCGTGCAGGCGGGTCGCGAGAGCTTGCGCAATATCGAGCAGACGACCTTGCTCGATGCGTCCACGGCCTATGTCAACGTCGTCCGCGACACGGCCGTCGTCCGCTTGCGCGAGAACAACGTCACGGTGCTGAGCGAGCAGCTGAAGCAGACGCGCGACCGCTTCAATGTGGGCGAGGTCACGCGCACCGACGTGGCGCAAGCCGAGGCCCGCCGTTCCGGCGCCATCGCCGACCTCAACGTGGCCCAAGCCAATCTGAAGGCAAGCCGCGCCACCTACGAGCAGATCATTGGCCACCCGCCGGGCAATCTGGTCAATCCGACATCGATCCTACAACTTCTGCCAAGGACGCTCGACGAGGCCATGACCCAGGGCGACGGCGAGAACCCGGTGATTCTCGGCGCCGTCTATCAGGAGGAGGCCTCGCTCTACTCCGTCAATCAGATCATCGGCGAGCTGCTGCCGCAGGTCACGCTGCAGGCGCAGTACCAGGAGCGCTTCGACTCGAGCAGTGTGCTGGACGCTCAGCAGACGACGACGGTGACCGGGAGGGTGAACGTGCCCCTCTACCAGGGCGGCGAGGTTGCCGCGCGCATTCGCCAGGCCAAGGAGACCAACAACCAGTTGAAGAAGTTCGTGGAGGACGCCCGGTTGCGCGTTCACGCCGACGTGGTTTCCAACTGGGGCATCCTGCAATCCACCGCCGCCGAGATCCAGTCCGCCCGCGCCGCCGTGGATGCCAACCGTATCGCGCTGGAAGGCGTGCGCGAGGAGGAAAAGGTCGGCCAGCGCACGACGCTCGACGTGCTGAATGCCCAGCTGGAATTATTGACCTCGCAGATCGGCCTCGTCACGGCGCTGCGCGACCGCGTCGTTGCCGAATATTCCCTGTATGCCGCGGTCGGCCGTCTCGACGCACAAAGCCTGGCTCTCTCAGTGCCTTATTACGATCCGATCGAGCATTATGACACCATCAAGAACAAATGGTTCGGCCTGACGCCGCCGCCGCCGCCCACGCCGGACGAGTGAAGGGCCGCGAGACGCGCATTAACCATCGCGTCAAGAAGGCGGACCCCCAACCAAATCGAGACTTGTAAGTTAACCCTATGTTAAGCTAGCACCCTTGAGGGGCACCCAGGTGTCACCGCCGGGTGTATGCGGGGTAAATGGCGGCAAGAGGTTCTGGTGATGAGCAGCATGGAGCGGGCTCCCGAACCGACAATGGAGGAAATTCTCGCGTCCATTCGTCGGATCATCTCTGATGATGAAACAAATTTGGCCCGGCGCGGTGCGACCTACGCGCCCCGCCGGGAGGAGGCAAGCCTGGAGGTCTCAGACGACGAGGCGGACACGCGGATCATCGACGATATTGCCCGCGTGCTGAGCGGCGGCGGAAGGGGCGAGGCGGAGGACGACATCCTCGACCTCACCAAGGAGTTCGGTCCGCTCGATGAGGCCCGCGACGAGCAGCCGAGCACAGCGCCGGCGGAGCAGGGCTTCATAAGCGCGACAATCTTCCAAGCCGATCTCTATAGCGGCGTCGACTATAGCGGCGTCGACCCGGCCACGAGCGCAAATGCCGGCAGTGCCCCCGAGACCACGGTCGGGGCGGAGCCGGAAGCCGGACGCGACGAGGCGACCTTGTCGCTGGAGGCGGCCATCGCGGCGCTGAGGGCTGGCGTGGTACCGGCGCCCGAGCCGGAGCCCGACCTCGTGCTCAGCGATCTCGAGCTCGAGCCGGTCATCGAGGCTGAGGCGCCCGAGCCGGTTGTGGCCGTCAAAGAGGAGAGCCCGTTTTGGTCGCCGAGCCCCTCGTCTTGGGGCCTGCCTTCCGAGCCTGAGCACGCGCCGCAGCGCGTCAATGGCGGAGCGCACCTTGAGCCACGCAATGGCAGCGCCGAGCTCTTGGCCAAGTCGGTGGAGGACACCATCAAGGCCTCGCTCCGTCCGCTCTTGCGCCAATGGCTGAACGAGCACATGTCGACCGTGTTGGAGGCGGCCTTGCGCGATGAGCTCAAGGGTGCCGATGAGAACATGTCGCGCATGATGGCGGCGGCCTTGCGCGAGGAGCTCAAGGACACCGAGGCGCAGTGGGGCGGAAACTAGGCCTTCGACGCTTCGGACGTTAGAGTTCCGCACCGCCGGTCGGTGGTGATTGATCCTCCTTGGTTGACAGCCCGGAAGGCGGCAGCGTAGGACGCGCGCGGGGTCCAAGACCGACCCCGTCCCTCCTTTGAGCGCGCCCGTCCATGCTCGACAAGACCTATCAGCCCGCATCGATCGAAGGCGACATCTACCGCGCCTGGGAAGCGGCGCGCGCCTTCGAAGCGGGGCGCCCCGACCGGGCGGACGCCAAGCCCTTTGCCATCGTCATTCCGCCACCCAATGTGACGGGGTCGCTGCATATGGGGCACGCGCTCAACAACACCCTGCAGGACATCATCGTCCGCTTCGAGCGGATGCGCGGGCGTGACGTGCTGTGGCAGCCCGGCACCGATCACGCCGGCATCGCCACCCAGATGGTGGTCGAGCGCCAGTTGATGGAGCTCAAGGAGCTGGGCCGCCGCGCGCTCGGCCGCGAGGCCTTCGTCGAGCGCATCTGGCAATGGCAGGAGGAGTCGGGCGGCATCATCGTCGAGCAGCTGAAGCGGCTTGGCGCCTCCTGCGACTGGTCGCGCTTACGCTTCACCATGGGTGAGCGCGGCGTAAACAACGATCAGATGGTCCGTGCCGTGATGAAGGCGTTCGTCGACCTTTACCGCGCTGGCCTCATCTACAAGGACAAGCGGCTGGTCAATTGGGACCCGAAGCTGCTCACCGCCATCTCCGACCTCGAGGTCGAGCAAATGGAGGTGAAGGGCCATCTCTGGCATCTGCGCTATCCCATCGAAGGCAAGACGTTCGATCCGAGCGACGCCTCGAGTTTCATCGTCGTGGCGACGACGCGGCCCGAGACCATGCTCGGCGACACCGCCGTCGCCGTACATCCGGACGACGAGCGCTACAAGCCTCTTGTCGGCAAGAGCGTGGTCCTTCCGCTGACGGGCCGCCGCATCCCCATCGTCGCCGACGAATATTCCGACCCCGAGAAGGGCTCGGGCGCGGTGAAGATCACCCCCGCGCATGACTTCAACGATTTCGAGGTGGGCAAGCGCCACGACCTGCCGATGATCAGCGTGCTCGATCCAGAAGCGAAGCTGCTTCTGCAGCCCAATTTGGAGTTCACACGCGGCGTGAAGCTGAATCCTGAAATTGAGAAGACGATTCAGGAATTAAATGGGCTCGACCGCTTCGCGGCGCGCAAGGCGGTCGTCGAGAGACTGGAGGCGAGGGGCCTCATCGAGAAGATCGAGGCTTACGTCCACACCGTCCCCCATGGCGACCGCTCGAATGTCGTCATCGAGCCCTTCCTCACCGACCAGTGGTACGTGAATGCGAAGGCCTTGGCCAAGCCCGCCATCGACGCGGTGAAGCGTAGCCGCACCGTCTTCGTGCCGAAGAACTGGGAGAGCACCTACTTCCACTGGATGGAGAACATCCAGCCCTGGTGCATCTCGCGCCAGCTNNCTGTGGTGGGGCCATCAGATTCCCGCCTGGTACGGACCAACCAAAGGGGAGTTCGGGTTCAACTACGCCACGTGGAAGCCGATCGTCGCCGAAACTGCCGAAGACGTGTTGAAAGAAGCTGCTTCTATTTACGGGATGCGGGCCCACATTGAGGCGAATGAGAAAGCGGCGGCGCAATATGGTCTAGAGCACACCCTTGATCTGAATTCCGTGCCGCTATGGCGCGACGAGGACGTCCTCGACACNNACCGGCTTCGACATCATCTTCTTCTGGGTCGCCCGCATGATGATGATGGGCCTCCATTTCATGAACGAAGTGCCCTTCCGAATCGTCTATCTGCACGCCCTGATCCGCGACGAGAAGGGTCAGAAGATGTCGAAGTCGAAGGGCAACGTCGTCGACCCGCTCGAGCTGATCGATACCTATGGCGCCGATGCGCTCCGCTTCACCATGGCGGCTTGCGCGGCGCAAGGGCGCGACATCAGGGTGGCGCCCGCCCGCGTCGAAGGCTATCGCAACTTCGCCACCAAGCTCTGGAACGCGGCGCGCTTCGCCGAGATGAATCAATGCGTGTCCGTTGCGGACTTCGATCCGGCGCAAAGCCGCGAGACCGTCAACCGCTGGATCGCGGGCGAGAGCGAGCGGGCACTCGCGAGCGTCACCGAAGCGCTCGAAGCCTTACGTTTCAACGAGGCGGCAGCCGCCCTCTACCACTTCGTCTGGCACGTGTTCTGCGACTGGTATGTCGAGCTGATCAAGCCAATCTTGGCCGGCAACGTTGAAGCCGCCGCCGAGACCCGCGCCATGACCGCCTGGGTGCTCGACCGGGCGCTTCAACTCCTGCATCCCTTCATGCCCTTCGTCACCGAGGAGCTTTGGGCGAAGCTTGCACCGGAAGGAGAGAGCAGGGAGAGCCTTTTGATCCTTGCATCTTGGCCGCAGCATCTCGGACTGGAGAACGCCGAAGCCGACGCCGAGATCGGCTGGCTCATCCGCTTCGTCTCCGAGGTGCGCTCGGTGCGCGCCGAGATGAACGTGCCGGCGCGCGCGCGCGTGCCGTTCGTCATCTCCGGCGCGAGCAAGGAGACCACGGCGCGGGTCGAGCGGTACGAGGAGACGCTGCTGCGCCTGGCGCGTCTGGAGACGGTGAGCTTCGGTTCCATGCCCAAGGGAGCGGTCCAGATCGTGCTCGACGAGGCGACGCTGGCGCTGCCCCTTGCCGGCATCATCGACGTCGATGTCGAACAGAAGCGGCTGAAGCGCGAGATCGACAAAGTGGGCTCGGAGATCAGGCAACTCGATGCCAAGCTCGCCAACGAGAAGTTCGTCTCCCGTGCCCCCGAGCACGTGGTCGAGGAGCAGCGCGAGCGCAAGGCCGACGCCGAGGCGATCGCGGCCCGCCTGGCGCAAGCGCTGAAGCGGCTGGAGGCCGCGCTTTAGGTCCCTGTCAGCCCGACTTTTTCCTGACACCGGGCCAAGGGCGAGGATCCATGGTTTTGCGCCGCAAGCACAATCTCTGGCGAGTGCAACCAGAGGTGACGCAAAATCTTAGCAACTGTTACTAAAATACCACAGACTGAGGCATTTTCGCCTACTTTGCGCCATAAAACTTTGGGAACACGGGCCCGTTCGAGGAGGACCGGCCGCGGCGACTTTCGAAGGCTCACGCGAGGGGCGAGAGCTGACGGAACGCGGAGCCGGTCCGAGACGGCGGCCGGGGCCACCTGTTCTCATTGCACGCTCATCCGGGCCTGAGAAATGGACGCAAAGACGTTCGATAAGTCGCGTTTGCCCAGCCGGCACGTCACCGAGGGTCCCGCGCGCGCGCCGCACCGCTCTTATTATTACGCCATGGGTCTCTCCCGCGAGCAGATCCACCAGCCCATTGTCGGCGTCGCCACCTGCTGGAACGAGGCCGCGCCCTGCAACATCTCGCTGATGCGCCAGGCCCAAGCCGTGAAGCAGGGCGTCGCCACTTACGGCGGCACGCCGCGCGAGTTCTGCACCATCACCGTCACCGACGGCATCGCCATGGGGCACCAGGGCATGAAGTCCTCGCTGCCGTCCCGCGAGGTGATCGCCGATTCCGTCGAGCTCACCATGCGCGGCCATTGCTACGACGCGCTGGTCGGCCTGGCCGGCTGCGACAAGTCGCTTCCCGGCATGATGATGGCCATGTGCCGGCTGAACGTGCCGTCCATCTTCATCTATGGCGGCTCGATCCTTCCCGGCTCGTTTCGCGGCCGTCCCGTCACGGTGCAAGACCTGTTCGAGGCGGTCGGCCAATATTCGGTGGGCCAGATGTCGGCCGGCGATTTGGACGAGCTCGAGCAGGTCGCCTGTCCCTCGGCCGGGGCCTGCGGCGCCCAGTTCACCGCCAACACCATGGCGACGGTGTCCGAGGCCATCGGGCTCGCGCTTCCCTATTCGGCGGGTGCGCCCGCGCCTTACGAGATCCGCGACCGCTTCTGCATGGCGGCCGGCGAGAAGGTCATGGACTTGATCGCGCTCAACATCCGCCCGCGCGACATCGTCACTCGCGAGGCGCTGGAGAATGCCGCCGCCGTGGTGGCGGCCTCGGGCGGCTCGACCAACGCCGCACTCCATCTCCCCGCCATCGCCAATGAATGCGGCATCGACTTCGACTTGTTTGCCGTGGCCGAGGTTTTGAAGCGCACCCCCTATATCGCCGATCTGAAGCCGTCCGGCCGTTATGTCGCCAAGGATATGTTCGAAGCAGGCGGCGTGCCGCTTCTGATGAAGACGCTGCTCGACCATGGCTATTTGCACGGCGATTGCATGACGGTGACTGGGCGCACGATCAAAGAGAATATGGCCAAGGTGGCGTGGAACCCCGATCAGGACGTGGTGCGGCCGGCCGACAATCCCCTTTCCCCGACCGGCGGCGTGGTCGGCTTGCGCGGCTCGCTCGCGCCGGACGGCGCCATCGTCAAGGTGGCCGGCATGCACGGGCTCAAGTTCCACGGGCCGGCGCGCTGCTTCGATTGCGAGGAGGACGCCTTCGCGGCGGTGAGTGCGCGTAATTACAAGGAAGGCGATGTGCTGGTCATCCGCTATGAAGGCCCCAAGGGCGGCCCCGGCATGCGCGAGATGCTGTCCACCACCGCCGCGCTTTACGGCCAGGGCATGGGCGACAAGGTGGCGCTGATCACCGACGGCCGCTTCTCCGGCGCCACGCGCGGTTTCTGCGTCGGCCATGTGGGGCCGGAGGCGGCGCTGGGCGGTCCGATCGCGCTTCTCCGCGACGGCGATATCATTGTGATCGATGCCGAGCGCGGCATTCTCGACGTCGAGCTCGACGAAGCGGAGCTGGCTGAGCGGCGGGCGGCGTGGAAAGCGCCGGTGAGCCCGTTCCGGAGCGGGTATTTGTGGAAGTACGCGAACGAGGTTGGACCGGCGCGGACGGGCGCGGTGACCCATCCCGGTGCGGCAGCGGAAGTGGCGTGCTATGCGGATGTGTAACGGTAAGCTGCTTGGCGCCTTTGCGGCGCTGATGGTCGTGGGCTCCATCGCGGTCGGCGCCGACGACGCCCCGCCTTTCGCGTCGGCCACCGAGGCGTATCGCCAAGGCATAGAAGCGATCAAGACGGGACACACCGAGGCGGCGCTTCCTATTCTGGCCTATGCGGCCGAGCATCGCGTCCTTGGTGCCGAGCTCAAGCTTGCGCGCATCTATGCGCAGGGGCTTGGCGTGCCAAAGGACGACGCCAAGGCCTTCACCTACTACCAGCAGATCGCCGACCAGCACGCCGAGATCAATCCGGGCAACCCGATTGCAAAATTTGTCGCCGAGGCCTTCGTGGCCCTCGGCCACGACTATCAGGACGGCGTTTCTGCGATGTTGCTTCAGCCTGATGCCCCGCGCGCGGCGGGGCTTTATCGCCATGCGGCGAGCTATTTCGGCGATGCCGATGCGCAATACGCGCTCGCCCGCCTGTATCTGACCGGCAATGGCGTGGACAAGAACATCGGGCTTGCGGCCAGCTGGCTGGCTATGGCCGCCAAGAAGCAGCACGCCCCAGCGCAAGCCGCGCTCGGCGAGCTGTTGTGGCGTGGCGACACGATCCACGCGCGCCCGGCTCAAGGGCTGGCGCTGATCATGCTTGCCCATGACAACACCAAGGGCGCAGGCGAGGGCCAGGCTTGGATCGAGCAGCTCTATCGCGAGACCCTTGCCGCCGCCGATGGCGCGACCCGCAAGGAGGCGCGTGCGCTGATGCCGGAACTGGGTGGCACGCTCGCCGCTGCCCCGGTGGCGGCCGTTCCCACCGCCAAGGCCGAGGAGCCATTGGTCGTGCCCGCTTCCGGGGGAGGGGCGGCATCGGCTTCCTCTGCTCCAAGCGCGAGCGCGGCGGTGGCAGCGGGCGAGGGGAACGCTCATCCGCCAGCAGCGATGGGCTTGCCGGTCGGTTTCGGCAGTGGCGCCGAGGCGATCAAGCAGTAGCGATTCTGTTTCACGCGAAAGCGCTCAGAGCATGATCCGGAAAAGTGGNNAAGATCATGCGTCAAAAAAGAGCATGCCCTTAGAGGGTGAGCTCGAGCCAAATTGGCACGTGGTCGGAGGGTTTCTCCCAGGCGCGCGGGGCAGCATCGATCTCGCATTTCACCAGCCGGTCGGCGGCCTGCGGCGACAAGAGCAGGTGGTCGATGCGCAAGCCCCGGTTCTTCTGCCAGGCTCCCGCCTGATAATCCCAGAAAGTATAGCGGTGCGGCTCGTCGTGGCAGGCGCGGAAGGCGTCGGTCAGACCGAGATTGACGAGTGACTGGAAATGGGCGCGGGTCTCGGGCCGAAACAGCGCGTCGTCAATCCAGGCATCAGGGTTATAGACGTCGTCGGGCGCCGGGATGACGTTGAAGTCGCCGGCGATGATGAGCGGCTCCTCCAGCTCCAGTAGCGCCTTGACCCGCTCCCGCAGCCTCCGCATCCAGGCAAGTTTATAGGCGAACTTTTCCGTGCCGACGGGATTGCCGTTCGGCAGGTAGATATTGACCACTCTAAGCACGCCCGAGGGGACCGACACGACGGCCTCCAGATAGCGCGCCTGCAAATCCTCCTCATCGCCGGCAAGCCTCAGTGCCACCTCGTCGAAGGGAAGCTTGGAGAGGAGCGCCACCCCGTTGAAGCCCTTCTGGCCGTGGACGGACACGTTGTAGCCGAGCGCCTCGAACGCATCTGCCGGAAAGGCCTCGTCGACGCATTTGATCTCCTGCAGGCAGGCGATATCGGGCGAGGCCGCGGCGAGCCAAGTCTTGGCACCCTCGATGCGCGCCTTGATGCCGTTGATGTTCCAGGTCGCGATCTTCATGGCCTGACGAATAGCCGGGGAGAGCCCCGACCGGAAGCGACAAGACGCTCAAAGGGGATGCGGAACCGCCCTTATCCTCCGGTGTTTGTCAGGAAAGCACCGGAGGCCGCCTGTACCGACGCGGTCCCCCACCTTTCCCAAGGAGTCCTGTCATGCCAGCCCCGAAGCCCTTCAGTCTTGCCGTAGCGACCATCTTCGCCGCGCTCATGCTCGCTGTCCCGCTCATGGCGCAAGCCTCCGCTCCCGATGACGCAGGCACGGCCTTCAAGCCGAACTTGTCGGGCCGGAGCTTGCCCATACCGGGGGGCGACGATCTGAGCTCCTCGCCGCAGAAAAACGCGAGCGCTGCCAACATCACCGAGGCTTGCGCCCGCGAGCCGTGAGCCTGCACCGTTGAATCGTTCGTCAGATTGAGAAGCTGGTGCCGCAGCCGCAGGACGCAGTGACGTTCGGGTTGTTGAGCTTGAACGATGCGCCGATCAGGCCGTCGACGAAATCGAGCTCGGCCCCTTGCACGAAACCGAGCGACACAGGATCGATGACGACGCGCGCGCCGTCACGCTCGACGAGCAGATCGTCGGGCTCGGTCTCCTTCACGAATGCGAAACGGTATTGGAAGCCCGAGCACCCGCCGCCCTCGACGGAGACGCGGAACAGCGCGCCCGCCGCCTCGTCGCGGAGCAGTTCGGCAATGCGGTGCACCGCCCGCTCGCTCAAGGTCATGGACGCTTCGCTCATCGTAATGGACGCTTCGCTCATCTTGGGTTAGGCCAATTCCATGAGTTACGCCCAAAATTTATTGGGCTTCCTGACCCGAGTCTTGCCTGAACAAGGCTCGCCTAAACATAGGATGGCGCTTCGGCTTGTCAATCGACCATGGCCGCACACGCGACCGGGCTTCCGAGCAGCCCCAGACGTCGAACCTTGCGCCTTACGCCGTGGATCCGCGCCAGGGGCGCGGGCGGCTGGCGCCCGAGCCACCCAGCCCCACACGCTCGCTTTATCAGCGCGACCGCGACCGCATCCTGCATTCGACCGCCTTCCGACGGCTGACCCACAAGACGCAAGTCTTTATCTATCACGAGGGCGATCACTACCGCACCCGGCTCACCCACAGTCTGGAAGTGGCGCAGATCGCCCGCTCCATGGCGCGGACGCTTCACGTCGATGAGGACCTGACCGAGGCGCTCGCGCTCGCCCACGATCTCGGCCACCCGCCATTCGGTCATGCCGGCGAGCGTGCGCTGGCCGCGGCCATGGTGAACGCCGGCGGCTTCGACCACAACGCCCAGTCGTTGCGCGTGGTGACCGAGCTCGAGCGCAAATATGCGGGCTTCGACGGCCTCAACCTCACCTGGGAGACGCTGGAGGGCCTCGTCAAGCATAACGGCCCGCTGCTGCCAGCGGCCGGGAGGGCGAGCGGCGACCGGGTAGGGCACGTTGCGCCGGCCATTCTTGCTTATTGCGCCAAACAGGACCTCGCGCTGCACACCTATCCTTCGGTCGAGGCGCAACTTGCAGCTCTTGCCGACGACATCGCCTACAACAACCACGACGTTGACGACGGCTATCGCGCCGGAGTCTTTACCTTCGAGGAGCTGGCGGAGGTGCCCATGGCGGCGCGCGCGCAGGGCGCCGTCAGGTCCGTATATCCCGGCATCGAGGGCGCTCGGCTGCTCAACGAAATGAACCGGCGTCTGATCACCGCCATGATCGACGATGCGGTCGGCGAGACGGAAGGCCGGCTCAGGGCTCTTTCCCCGGACAGCGCCGACGCCGTGCGCCAGGCGCCTTCCGCCGTCGCCGCCTTCTCCCCGCCCATGCAGGAGGAGCTTGCGGCGTTGGGTGTCTTCCTGCACACCCGCGTCTATAAGCATCCGCGCATCGCTCGCATCATGGGCGACGCGGAGACGGTGGTGGCGGAGCTGTTCGCGCGTTACACGAGCCGACCCGATGCCTTGCCGCGCGAATGGCGCGAGCGAGGCACGCGAGAGGCCTCCGGTAGCAGCATCGACCGCCACGTCTGCGATTTCATCGCCGGCATGACCGACCGCTACGCCCTTGCCGAGCACCGCCGCCTGTTTGACGCCACCCCCGATTTACGCTAGTCGCCCCAGACTCTTTCGGAAAGCGGTCATGGACGTCTTTGCAGGGTTCCACGGACGTGTCCTGGCGGCAGTCCAACAGTTGAAGCATGACGGCGTCGTGCCGGTGGAGGCATCGATCGAGGCGGTGAACCTCGAGCCGCCGAAGGACGCGAGCCACGGCGATCTCGCCACCAATGCCGCCATGGTGCTGGCCAAGGCCGCCGGCCTGCCCCCGCGAGCGCTTGCCGAACGCTTGGCTCCGCTCATCGCCGCCGATCTACTGATCGATCGGGTTGAGATCGCAGGGCCGGGCTTCATCAATCTGACGCTAGCCCATGCCTTCTGGCCGAGCGTCTTGCGCATGGTGCTGGAGCAGGGTGCGGACTATGGCCGAAGCGCCATGGGCAAGGCCGCAGCGGTCAACGTCGAATATGTCTCGACCAATCCGACTGGGCCCATTCATGTCGGCCATTGTCGCGGTGCCGTCTTCGGCGACGCGCTCGCCAATCTTCTTGCCTTCGCCGGCTTCGACGTAACCCGCGAATATTATGTCAACGACGCCGGCGCCCAGGTCGATGTGCTCGCGCGCTCGGCTTATCTCCGCTACCGGGAGGCGCAGGGCGAGGACATCGGCGAGATCCCCGAGGGTCTGTATCCCGGCGACTATCTGAAGCCCGTGGGCCAGACGCTGGTCGAACGGCATGGGCGCGCGCTGCTCGCCATGCCGGAACGCGACTGGCTGCCGATCGTCCGCGCCGAGGCGGTCACCGCCATGCTCGCCATGATCGAGGCGGACCTGGCCGAGCTCGGTATCCGCCATGACGTGTTCTTCTCCGAGCGGTCGCTGACGGCTGGCCCGCGTGACGAGGTGGCCGAGACCATCGGCGAGCTGAAGGCCAAGGGTCTCATTTATATAGGCCGCCTGCCGCCGCCGAAGGGCAAGGTCGACGACGACTGGGAAGACCGCGAGCAGCTCCTGTTCCGCTCCACCGCCTTTGGCGACGACGTCGACCGGCCGCTGGTCAAATCGGACGGCAGCTACACTTATTTCGCAGCCGATATGGCCTATCACCGCGACAAGTTCAGACGCGGCTTTAACACCATGATCGACGTCTGGGGCGCCGACCATAGCGGCCATGTCAAGCGCATGCAGGCGGCGGTTGCCGCGCTCACTGAAGGCGCGGGCGCGCTCGATATCAAGCTTTGCCAATTGGTGCGCTTGTTTCGCGGCGGCGAGCCTGTCAAAATGTCCAAGCGTGCCGGGACGTTCGTCACGCTCCGGGAGGTCGTGGACGAGGTGGGCCCGGGATCCGTCCGTTTCATGATGCTCTACCGGAAGAACGACGCGCCGCTCGATTTCGATTTCGTCAAGGTGACCGAGCAGTCGCGGGACAACCCGGTGTTCTATGTCCAGTACGCCCATGCCCGGGCGAGTTCGGTGTTGCGTAACGTGGGGGACGTGTTCCCCGACCTCGACCTTGCGGAGGGTGCATTGGCGGATGCCGATCTTGCCCGGCTGAACGACCAGGCCGAGACGGCCCTGATCCGTCGCATGGCGCAGTATCCGAGTATCGTGCAAGCCGCCGCGGTGGCGCACGAGCCGCACCGCATTGCCTTCTATCTTTATGATCTTGCAGGGGACTTTCACGGTCTTTGGAACCGGGGCAAAGACTCGCCACAATTACGATTTATTAATGAAAGCGACAGAGAGTTAACTCGCGCTCGCGTAGCTCTTGTCGCTGCAACGAAACGGGTTTTGGCATCGGGTCTTGGGATGCTCGGCGTCCACGCCATGTTCGAGCTGCATTAACCGGGGCAGGGGGTGGTTCGAGGGAAGGTTCCATGTCCATGCACGATGACGGATCCGGCGTGCGCGCCGCTCCGGCCCTTAGGTCACAGTCAGATTTTGCTAGCAGTCAGACGATTTCGAGGGCTCCGGACGATGCGTCCTGGAGCATCAACCTTAACGCCACGAGCGAGGTACCTTGCATGAGTTCGGGACCAGGTAGACCCGGCCAGCCCATCATGGGACAACGCCCGATGTTCGGAGGCGGCAGCCCGGCATTCGCCCGCATGCCGTCCTATACGCCCGTCACTCGCGGTTACGATCAGGGACCGCAGCCGCAACCAGAGCCGCCGCAACCGGCGCCCTACCCGCAAAGCGGAGCGGCGCCTTATCCGGCCACCAATCCAGCCCCGGCGCCATCCTATCCCCGCTCCAATGGCAACAATGGCATGGCTCCGGCCTATCCGAGCCAGAGCTATCCCAGCCCGAGCTACCCCAACCAGAGCTATCCAAGCCAGAGTCAACCCGCGCAGAGCTATCCTGCTGAGGGTTATCCGAGCCAGGGATACCCGGCCCAGAATTATTCCAACCAGGGCTATCAGGGGGACGCCACCCGCGATGGACGCTTTGCCGACGCGAGCTTCCCGGAGACAAGCTTCGCCGAGGGGAGCGCCGGCGACGCGAGCTTCCCTGAGACGGGCTATCGCGAAGACGCGAGTTTCTCTGAGAACGGCTTCTCCGATGCGAACCATGCGGCAGACGCGAGCTTCCCGGAGGAGGCAAGCTACGCGCCAAACGCCGACTATGGGCACGAGGAGCCTTTGAACCTGGAAGCGCCGAATGGCGGCTATCCCCAGGCCTATCATCCGCTCAATGACCAAGCGCTGCATGTGGCCATGGCCTCGCGAGGGGGCCAAGCCCGCGCCAACGGAGCCGACCCGCATCGGGCGGTTGCCACCTTCGATGCCCTGTATGACCAGCCGCCGCAGATCGCCTTGGGCTCGCCCGAGCAGGCACGCCACGGCGCGGCAGGCTTCTATGAGGGCGAGCGGCCGGATGCCGACTTTCTCGATGACGGCCAAGCGGCTGGGGCCGATATGGTCGCCGCCCAGGCGGGGCGCAAGCTGACGGTGAAGGGCCGCAGCATCTTCATGGTGGGCAGCGCATTGCTCGGCGCTGTGGCCTTGGGGGGCGCGCTCGCCTATGCCTACAAGCAGAGCGGCGGTGCCATGAACGGAACGCCGCCCCTGGTGCAGGCCGACAACCGGCCGGTCAAGGAGGCCCCTGAACAGGCTGGCGCCAAGGATTTCCCTCACAAGAACAAGCTCATCTATGATCGGCTTGAGACCGGGGACAAGCCAGAGGCCGATCACCTCGTACCGCGGCAGGAGGACGTTGCCGTACCGGCGATGCCTGCCCCAACCAATACCGCCGGCCTGACGGCGCCCGGGCCGCAGACCACTGAGGCCATGCCGCCCGTACCGGCCTCGGCGGTGGCGACGGTCGATGATCCGGATGGCGGTCCGCGCCGCGTGAAGACCCTGGTCGTACGCCCTGACGGCTCCGTCATGCCCCCGGTAGGCGTGGCCGCAGCAGCTGCTGCTGCTCCGGCTGCCGCGGCGCCTGTGCAGATGGCCGCCGCGGTCGCACCGGCACCGGCACCGGCAGCTGCGCAACCGCGTGCCACCGATACCTCCGAGCCGCAGCAGGTGGCCTCCATCCAGCCGCAGCCGGCGCCGGCGCCGAAGCCGAAGGCGGTGGTCAAGGCCTCCGTCGGGGGTGACGACGCAGCTCCTGCCGCCCGCGCCTCTAGCGCATTCGTCGTCCAGGTCGGGTCGAAGAAGAACCAGACCGATGCGCTTGCCACCTTCGCCGACATGCAGCAGAAATATCCGACGCTGCTCGCCAACTATCGGCCCATGGTGCAGAAGGCCGATCTCGGCGCCAAGGGCGTTTGGTATCGCTTGCGCATTGGACCGATCAACGACAAGACCGCTGCCTCCAAACTCTGCACCCAGCTCAAGTCGCAAGGCATGAGCGATTGCCTGGTGATGACCGAATAAGCGGGTGATGCGAAGCGCGCGGGCCTTGACCGAGGCCCTCGCGGCCGCTAGCCCGGCTTCGTGGAACTCAAGGCCTTCATCTCCGGCTGCTCGGCTGCGTCCTTAAGCGATGCCGAGCGTGCCTTCTTCGCCGAGGCGCGCCCTTGCGGGCTGATTCTCTTTGCCCGCAACTGCAAGAGCCCGGCGCAAATTCGTGCCCTGATCGCCGCCTTCAAGGAGGCGGTCGGGAGCGACGAGGTGCTGGTGCTCATCGATCAGGAGGGCGGACGCGTACAGCGCTTACGCCCTCCGCTGTGGCGGGACATGCCTCCGGCACGGCGCTACGGTCTCCTCTATGGTGCCGATCCTGAGGCGGCGAAGGTGGCGGCCTTTGCTGGCGCGCGGCTGATCGCAGCCGAGCTTCGCGATGCCGGCATCACCGTCAATTGCGCGCCTGTCCTCGACGTGCCGCAGCCTGGCGCCCACGACATCATCGGCGACCGCGCTTACAGCGCCGACCCTACGGTGGTGAGCGCTCTCGGCCGCGCCGTGGTCGAAGGCTATCTTGCGGGCGGCGTGCTGCCGGTGATCAAGCATGTGCCGGGCCACGGGCGCGCCAAGGCCGACAGTCATCTCGCGCTGCCGCGGATCGAGGCCACGCGCGCCGAGCTCGAAGCGGTCGACTTCGTGCCGTTCCAGGCGCTGCGCGACGCAGGCCTGGCCATGACCGCGCATGTGGTGCTCACCGCCTTCGATGACCGGCGACCGGCGAGCGTCTCCCCCGTTATAATGGGGGAAGTGATTCGTGATCGGATTGGCCTGAAGGGCCTGGTGATGAGCGACGATATCGGCATGCAAGCCCTTGGCGGAACCATGGCGACCCGCGCGGCGGACGTGATCGCGGCGGGCTGCGACGTGGCGCTCCATTGCAGCGGGAACCTCGCCGAGATGGTGGAAGTGGCAAGCGTCGTGCCGCCGCTGGACGGCGACGCGGCCTCCCGCTTCGCCCGCGCGCGGTCGCAGCTGCGGGAGCCGGAAGACTTCGATGCAGGGACGGCGGTAGCGCTGATGACCGACCTCGGCCGCGACACCGTCGCCAGCGCCGAGCTTTGAGGATGACGATGGGCGTAGCCGAGACAGAGATTGCCGAGGAGGCAGAACCTCTAGAGGTGGAGCCCCAAGAGGCCGAGCCTGCCGACGACGCCTCCGACTGGGGTGAGGAGGAGGCGAGAAGCGACGGTCCCGGCGCGGGCGAGACGCTCGTGGTTGATGTCGAGGGCTTCGAGGGCCCGCTCGACCTGCTGCTCTACCTCATCCGCCGCCACTCGCTCGACATCCTCGACATCCCGATGGCGGACCTCACGCGCCAGTACATGTCGTACGTCGAGATGATGCGCACGACGCAGCTGGAGCTGGCCGCCGACTACCTGCTGATGGCGGCCCTCCTCATCGAGATCAAGTCGCGGATGCTGCTGCCGCGGCCGAAGCGCGAGGACGAG
>PLBV01000126.1 GCA_003135455.1 Hyphomicrobiales bacterium
TTCTACTTCCGCACCACCGACGTGACCGGCGTGGTGGAGCTGCCCGAGGGCACCGAGATGGTGATGCCGGGCGACAACATCGCGATGACGGTCCAGCTGATCGTGCCGATCGCCATGGAGGAGAAGCTTCGTTTCGCCATCAGAGAAGGTGGCCGCACCGTAGGCGCGGGCGTGGTGGCGAGCATTATCGAGTGAGGATGTAACCGACGTCATGCCCGGCCTTCGTGCCGGGCATCCGCGTCTTTAGAGAAAATCGTGGATGGCCGGACAAGCGCGGCCGTGACAGGTGAGAAAAGCAATGCAAAGCCAGAACATAAGAATCAGGCTCAAAGCCTTCGACCATCGCATTCTCGATGCGTCGACCAAGGAGATCGTCAACACCGCCAAGCGCACCGGCGCGGAGGTGCGCGGGCCGATCCCGCTGCCGACGCGCATCGAGAAGTTCACGGTCAACCGGTCGCCGCATATCGACAAGAAGAGCCGCGAGCAGTTTGAGATGCGCACCCATAAGCGCCTGCTCGATATCGTCGATCCCACCCCGCAGACCGTTGATGCCTTGATGAAGCTCGACCTCGCCGCCGGCGTGGACGTCGAGATCAAGCTCTAGGGCGCTGGCAGGGCGAGGCAAGGAAGCAAGACCGATGCGATCAGGTGTCATCGCGCAAAAACTCGGCATGACCAGAATCTTCACCGACGTCGGTGAACATATTCCGGTGACGGTGCTGCGCCTCGACCATTGTCAGGTCGTGGGTCATCGCACCCCCGAGAAGAACGGCTACACGGCGCTGCAGCTTGGCGCCGGCACGCCCAAGGTGAAGCGGCTGACGCGCGCCGTGCGCGGGCATTTCGCCGCCGTCAATGTCGAGCCCAAGCGGCGTCTCGCCGAATTTCGCGTGAGCCCGGAGAATTTGATCGAGGTCGGCGCCGAGATCACTGCCGACCATTTTGTCGAAGGCCAGTTCGTCGATGTCTCCGGCACCACCATCGGCAAAGGCTTTGCCGGGGCCATGAAGCGCCACGGCTTCCACGGCCTGCGCGCGAGCCATGGCGTCTCGGTCAGCCATAGGAGCCACGGCTCGACCGGCCAGCGCCAGGACCCGGGCAAGGTGTTCAAAGGTAAGAAGATGGCGGGTCACATGGGCGACGTGAACGTCACCACGCAGAATCTGCGGGTGGTGAAGACCGACCCTTCGCGCGGGCTGATCATGATCCGGGGGGCAGTGCCGGGTGCCAAGGGCGGCTGGGTGCTGTTGCGCGACGCCGTGAAGCGCAGCCTGCCCGAGGCCGCGCCGAAGCCGGGCGCCTTCCGCAAGGCGGCCACGGGCGAAGACTCCAATCCCGGCGCCAAGGCCAAGGCGGAACCGAAATCCGAGCAGGCTGAGGCCGGGAGCGAAGCCTGATGCAGACCGATATCACCACCCTTGACGCCAAGAAGGCGGGAACCGTAGAGCTCCCCGACCATGTGTTCGGGCTCGAGCCCCGGCCCGACATCCTGCATCGCATGGTGCGTTACCAGCTCGCCAAGCGGCGGAGCGGTACCGTCTCGGTCAAGGATCGTTCCGAGGTCACCTATACCGGCGCCAAGCTTTACAAGCAGAAGGGCACCGGCCGCGCTCGCCATGGCAGCCGCCGGGCGAACTTATTCAGAGGCGGCGGCAAGTCGTTCGGGCCGAAGCCGCGCAGCCACGCCATCGATCTGCCGAAGAAGGTCCGGGCGCTGGCGCTGAAGCACGCGCTTTCGGCCAAGGCGAAAGCCCACGAGCTCGTCGTCATCGACAAATGCGAGCTGAAGGAGGGCAAGACCAAGGAGCTGAAAGCGCGCTTCTCTAAGCTTGGGTTCGTCTCGGTCCTCATCGTGGATGGCGCCGAGGTGCAAGAGGCCTTCGCCCGCGCCGCGCGCAACCTTTCGCAAGTCGATGTGCTGCCGGTCGCCGGCATCAACGTCTACGACATTCTCTCCCACGACAAGCTGGTGCTCACCAAAGCGGCGCTTGAGGCGCTGGAGGCACGGTTCAAATGAGCACGCTGTCCGCCTATGACGTGATCCTCGCTCCGGTCATCACCGAGAAGTCGAGCATGGCGTCGGAGAACAATCAGGTGATCTTCAAGGTGCGCAAGAACGCCACCAAGACGGAGATCAAGGCTGCCATCGAGCAGCTGTTCAAGGTCAAGGTGCTCGCCGTCAACACGCTCACCCGCAAGGGCAAGACCAAGCGTTTCCGCGGTATGAAGGGCAAGCAGCAGGACGTCAAGAAAGCGATCGTCAGACTCGCCGAAGGCGACAAGATCGACGTGACGACGAGGATCTAACCCACCATGGCCCTCAAAACCTACAAGCCCACCACGCCCTCCCAGCGCCAGCTGGTGCTCGTCGACCGCAGCCATCTGTGGAAGGGCAAACCCGTAAAGGCGCTGACCGAAGGCCTCAGCAAGAGCGGCGGCCGCAACAATCAGGGCCGCGTGTCGATGTGGCATCGCGGCGGCGGGCATAAGCGCAGCTATCGGCTGGTGGACTTCAAGCGCCGTAAGTTCGGCGTGTCGGCAACCGTTGAGCGGCTCGAATATGATCCGAACCGTACCGCCTTCATCGCGCTGATCCGCTACGAGGACGGCGAGCTCGCCTACATCCTGGCGCCGCAGCGCCTTTCGGCTGGTGACACGGTGATCGCCGATGAGCGCGCCGACGTGAAGCCCGGCAACGCCATGCTGCTCGCCAGCATGCCGATCGGCACCATCGTGCACAATGTCGAGATGAAGGAAGGCAAGGGCGGCCAGATCGCCCGTGCCGCCGGAACCTATGTCCAGCTGGTAGGCCGCGACGCGGGCTATGCAATCTTGCGGCTGAACTCGGGCGAGACGCGCATGGTGCCGGCCGCGTGCATGGCGACCGTCGGCGCCGTCTCCAATCCCGACAACTCCAACATCAATTTCGGCAAGGCCGGCCGCATGCGGTGGAAGGGCCGAAGGCCCGTGGTACGCGGCGTGGCGATGAACCCGATCGACCACCCCCATGGTGGCGGCGAGGGGCGCACCTCGGGCGGCCGGCATCCGGTGACGCCGTGGGGCAAGTCGACCAAGGGCAAGAAGACACGCCACAACCGGGCGACCGACAAGTTCATCCTGCGCAGCCGCCATCTCAAGAAGAAGAAAGGGTAGGGCCGTGTCACGTTCGATCTGGAAAGGCCCGTTCGTCGACGGCTATATGTTGAAGAAGGCGGAGAAAGCGCGGGGCAGCCACTCCAACCAGGTGATCAAGATCTGGTCGCGGCGGTCGACCATCCTGCCGCAATTCGTCGGGCTCACCTTCGGCGTCCATAACGGCCAGAAGCACATCCCGGTGCTCGTCACCGAGGACATGATCGGCCACAAGTTCGGCGAGTTCGCGCCGACGCGGACCTTCTACGGCCACGCGGCGGATCGCAAGGCGAAGAGGAAGGCGTGATGGGCAAGCCGCACCGCGAGCGAACCCTCAGTGACAATGAGGCAAGGGCAGTGACGCGGCTCCTTCGCGTGAGCCCGCAGAAGCTCAATCTGCTCGCCCAGTTGATCCGCGGCAAGAAGGTCGACCGGGCGCTCGCCGACCTCACCTTCTCGCGCAAGCGCATCGCCCACGACGTGAAGAAGACGCTGCAATCGGCGATCGCCAATGCCGAGAACAATCACTCCCTCGACGTCGACGCGCTCGTCGTCTCCGAGGCCTATGTGGGCAAAGGGCTGGTGATGAAGCGCATGAAGGCGCGGGCGCGGGGGCGAGCCGGCCGCATCGAGAAACCGTTCGCGCAGATCACCGTGGTGCTGCGCCAAGTCGAGGACGTTGCTTAATGGGACAGAAGGTCAATCCGATCGGGCT
>PLBV01000074.1:0-12948 GCA_003135455.1 Hyphomicrobiales bacterium
AAGAACAGCACGTCCTGGCCCTGGTCGCGGAAATATTCGGCGACCGTGAGCCCCGAGAGGCCGACGCGGGCGCGGGCGCCCGGCGGCTCGTTCATCTGGCCGTAGACCAGCGCGCATTTGGAGCCCGCGGTCGAGCCCTTGTTCTTCTTCGGGTCCTTGTTCACGCCGGAGTCGATGAACTCGTGATAGAGGTCGTTGCCTTCGCGCGTGCGCTCGCCGACACCGGCGAANNCTTGCCGCCCTTGGCGTAAGGCGCGAGCAGATCGACGACCTTGATGCCGGTCACCAAGATCTCGGCCTCGGTCGATTGATCGACATAGGAAGGCGCCGGTGCATGGATCGGCCGCTTCTCCGCGGTCAGAATAGGCCCGGCCTCGTCCACCGCCTCGCCCACCACATTCATGATGCGGCCCAAGGTCTCGACCCCAACCGGCACGGCGATCGGCTCGCCCGTATCAGTGACCTCCTGCCCGCGCACCAACCCTTCCGTGGAGTCCATGGCGATGGTGCGGACGGTGTTCTCGCCCAGATGCTGGGCCACTTCGAGCACCAGACGGCTGCCGTGATTGTCGGTCTCAAGCGCGTTCAGGATCTCGGGCAGGCGATCCACGAACTGCACGTCGACCACGGCGCCCATGACCTGGCGCACATGGCCCTTGGCGCCTTCGCCGGCGGCGACCTTCTTCTCTTGCTTCTTGGTCTCAGCGACCACGGGGGATTTCTTTGCCATGCTACGGTTCCTTGCGGTCTCGATACTATAGCGCCTCGGCGCCGGAGATGATCTCGATCAGCTCCTTGGTGATCATCGCCTGGCGGGTGCGGTTATATCGCAGGGTCAGGCGATCGATCATGTCGCCGGCGTTGCGGGTGGCGTTGTCCATGGCGCTCATGCGCGAGCCCTGCTCCGACGCCGCGTTCTCCAACAGCGCCCGCAACAGCTGGGTGGCGATGTTGCGCGGCAGGAGCTCGGTCAGGATCTCGCCCTCGTCGGGCTCATACTCATAGACCGCGCCCCCCAGCGCCGCCTCGGCGGAAGGCGCCTCCTTCGGGATCACCGCCGGAATGATCTGCAATGCCGTTGGGATCTGGCTGATCACGGAGCGGAAGCGCGAGAAATAGAGCGTGGCCACGTCGAAGGCGCCGGTTGCGAACAGCCCGAGAATTTTCTCGGCGATCGCCTCGGCGTCGGTGAAGCCGAGCTGGCGCACGCCCCTGAGCTCGATCAGCTCAATGATCTGGGAGGCAAATTGACGCTTCAGCTGATCGAAGCCCTTCTTGCCGACGCAGAGGAACTTGACCTGTTTGCCGTCGCTGATGAGCCGATAAGCGTGCTCGCGGGCAAGCCGCACGATCGAGGAGTTGAAGGCGCCGCAAAGCCCGCGCTCGGCGGTGCAGACGACGAGCAGATGGACGGTGTCCCGTCCCGTTCCCGCCATCAGAGGCGGACCACCTTCGCGGCCTTGCAAGGCGGTGGCAAGATTGGTAAGCACGGTCTCCATGCGGCTGGCATAGGGGCGGGCAGCCTCCGCCGCGCTCTGCGCGCGCCTGAGCTTCGCCGCCGCGACCATCTGCATGGCCTTGGTGATCTTCTGCGTGGACTTCACGCTTGCGATGCGATTGCGCAGCTCTTTCAGCGACGGCATGGCTCAGGCTCGCTTTTGGAGAGAGAGCAGCAGCCCGGAGCCGCAGCCTCGGTCACATTCATTCTCACGCAAAGGCCTTGGCGAAGGCGTCGACGGCCGCCTTCAGTTTGTCGCCGGTCTCCTTGGAGATTTCCTTGGTGTCGCGGATGGAGGCGAGGATGTCCGGATGCTCGCCGCGCATAAAGCGTAAGAGCTCCGTCTCGAAGCGCTGCACGTCTTTCACCGGCAGCGGGTCGAGATAGCCGTTCACGCCGGCATAGATCACCACCACCTGCTCCTCCACCTGCATCGGCGAGAATTGCGGCTGCTTCAGAAGCTCGGTCAGCCGCGCGCCGCGGTTCAACAGCCGTTGCGTGGTGGCGTCGAGGTCGGAGCCGAACTGGGCGAAGGCCGCCATCTCGCGATATTGCGCAAGCTCGCCCTTGATCTTGCCGGCCACCTGCTTCATCGCCTTCACCTGCGCGGCGGAGCCAACGCGGGAGACCGAGAGGCCCACATTCACTGCCGGCCGGATGCCCTGATAGAAGAGGTCGGTCTCCAGGAATATCTGCCCGTCGGTGATGGAGATGACGTTGGTCGGGATATAGGCCGACACGTCGTTGGCCTGGGTCTCGATCACCGGCAGCGCGGTGAGNNGGATAGGCTTCGCGGCCGGGCGGCCGGCGGAGCAGAAGCGACATCTGGCGGTAGGCCACGGCCTGCTTGGAGAGGTCGTCGTAGAAGATGACCGCGGCCATGCCGTTGTCGCGGAAGAACTCGCCCATGGCGCAGCCGGAGAAGGGCGCCAGGAACTGCATGGGCGCGGGGTCGGACGCGGTGGCCGCCACGATGATGGAATAGGGCAGCGCGCCCTTGTCCTCCAGCACCTTGACAAACTGCGCCACGGTCGAGCGCTTCTGGCCGATGGCGACGTAGATGCAGTAGAGCTTGGACTTCTCGTCGCCTTCCGCGTTGGTGGCTTTCTGGTTGAGGATGGTGTCGAGGATGATGGCGGTCTTGCCGGTCTGGCNNGTCTGGCGGTCGCCGATGATGAGCTCGCGCTGGCCGCGCCCGATGGGGATCAGGGCGTCGATGGCCTTCAACCCCGTCTGCATCGGCTCGTGCACCCCTTGGCGCGGGATGATGCCCGGGGCCTTCACGTCCACGCGGCGCTTCTCATGGCTCTCGATCGGGCCTTTGCCGTCGATGGGGTCGCCCAGCGCATCGACGACGCGGCCGAGCAGGCCTTTGCCCACCGGCACCTCGACGATAGCGCCGGTGCGCTTGACGACGTCGCCTTCCTTGATGTGTTGGTCGGAGCCGAAGATCACGATGCCGACATTGTCGACCTCGAGGTTCAGCGCCATGCCGCGCGTGCCGTCGGCGAACTCCACCAACTCGCCCGCCTGCACGTTGTCCAGCCCATAGACCCGCGCGATGCCGTCGCCGACCGACAGCACCTGGCCGATCTCGGCAACTTCCGCCTCCTGGCCGAAATTCTTGATCTGCTCTTTGAGGATCGCGGAGATCTCAGCGGCCCGGATATCCATCAGCCAACCTCTTTCATGGCGTGCTTGAGACTATTGAGCTTGGTGCGGAGCGAGGTGTCGACCATGCGGCTCCCCACATTGACGATAAGGCCGCCGAGCAGGCTCGCATCGACGCCCTGCGTGAGCTGCACGTCCTTGCCGAGCGTGGCCGCCAGCGCCTGTTGCAGCGCGCGCACCTGCCCCTCTTCGAGCGCGGTGGCGGAGGTCACGTGCGCGCTTGCCTGGCCGCGGTGGCGGGCAAGAAGAGCGCGGAAGGCACCGATCATGTCGGGGACGGCGAAGAGGCGCCGGTTCCTGGCGGCGAGCTTGAGGAAATTGGCGGTCAGTCTGCCGATCTTGAGCGCCTCCAGCACGGCGGACAGGGCCCGTTGCTGGTCCTCGGCGGAGAAGACGGGACTCTTGACCAGGCGGCGCAAATCCGGAACCTGCTCGAGCGCCTCGGCGAATTTGGCGAGGTCCTGCTCGACCTCGGCAAGTGCGTCCTCATCGCGGGCGAGCTCGAACAGGGCAAGCGCGTAGCGGCCCGCTACGCCGGATATGGGTTGGTCCTCGCCAGCCAATTGAAACGCCTTTCCTCCCGGACGGGCGCTCTTGCTAGCGGCCTCGTCGCTGGACCCGCAAATTCTGGGATTGGAGCTTCCGCATCAACGGCTGCGAAAGGCGCCGCCAACGGCCCCCGGAAGGCTCAGGCGAGCCTGTAACATATGGGGCGGGGGTGGCGCAACGGGGCGCGGGGCGCCGTCCGGCCCCCTTATTGCGACGGCTGCAGCCATAATATTAGATATATCTTGCGATAGCACGTCCCACGTACTATCTTTCGATATATCAAATATGTACAGGAGAACACCAATGCACGGACTAAGACATCACACCGACCCTTGCGGCGGAGTGTGGGCCGGGCGCCGCTTCGGCCGCCATGGCGAGGGCCCCAGGTGGGCTCGCGGCGGCGCTGACGGCGGCGACGGGTTTCGCGTCGGCCGCATGCTGGCCCAAGGCGACCTCAAGCTGCTGGCGCTGGCGCTGATCGCCGAGCAGCCGCGGCACGGCTATGAGCTGATCAAGCTCATCGAGGAGAAGACGAGCGACTGCTACAGCCCAAGCCCCGGCGTGATCTATCCCACGCTGACCTTTCTCGAGGAGGCGGGCTATGTCACCGCCGAGAGCGAAGGGGCCAAGCGCCGCTACACCATCACAAAGGACGGACGCGCTTACCTCGAGGAGAACCGCGACGTGGCCGACATGATCCTGGCGCGGCTCGCCTCGATCGGCAAGAAGATGGCGCGCATGCGCCGTGCCTGGGGCAAGGGCGACAGGGATGAGGACGAGCGGCACGCCGTGCCGCAGCTGGTTGACGCGGCGCTCGACAACCTCCGCGCCACCGCGCAGAAGCGCTTGGAGGGTGAGGAGGACGCCGAAACCCGGATCGTCGAGATCCTGGCGAGAGCGGCGCAGGAGATTAGGAACGGCTAATATGGCGAGATGCTCCGGTCTCACCTATAAAAAACTATAGGGATCGACATCCACCGTAAGGCGCAGATCGCCTCTGGTCTTTGGAGCTTGGCTCAGCCAGAGGCGTAGATAGGCCTGCAGGTCGGCTTCGCGCGTGGCCTTGACCAGGAGGCGGAAGCGGTAGCGGCCGCGGATTACCGAGAGCGGCGCCTCCGCCGGCCCCAGCACCTCGATCTTGGCGGCTTGCGGCGCTGAGCGCGCCACCTCCCGCGCGTAAGCTTCGGCCGTCTCTCGTACGCTCGAGGTGACGAGCAGCGCCGCCAGGCGGCCGAAGGGCGGCATGATTGCTCCTTTGCGCGCCTCGATCTCGCGGGCAAGGAAGGCGTCGCGGTCGCCTGAGACGAGCGCCCGGATCACCGGGTGCTCGGGCATATAGGTCTGGATCAGGCCGCGTCCCTTGATCGCCTCGCGTCCGGCGCGGCCTGTGACCTGATTCAAGAGCTGGAAGGTGCGCTCGGCCGCGCGCGGGTCGGCATGAGCGAGACCCAGATCGGCGTCGATGACGCCGACCAGCGCGAGTCCCGGGAAGTGATGGCCCTTGGCCACGAGCTGGGTGCCGATGATGATGTCCGCCTCGCGCTCCTCGATCTCGCGCAGGGTCTGGCGCAGATCGCTGACGCTCGGGGTCAGGTCGCTCGACAGGAGCACGCGGCGGGCGTCAGGAAAGCGCGCGGCGATCTCCTCGTCGATGCGCTCGACGCCCGGCCCGCACGGCACGAGCGAATGCTCGGCGCCGCAATTCGGACAGGTCTCGGGCAGGGGCGCGAATGTGCCGCAATGGTGGCATTCGAGCCGGCGGCGGAATCGATGCTCCACCAGCCAGGCCGAGCAGTTCGGGCATTCGAAGCGAAAGCCGCATTTGCGGCAGAGCGTCACCGGCGCATAGCCGCGGCGATTGAGGAAGAGCAGCACCTGCTCGCCCCGAGCTAGCGTCTGCTCCACCGCTTCGACCAGCACGGGCGACAACCAGCTTCCGCGCTCGGGCGGGCTGATGCGCATGTCGATGGCGGCGATCTCGGGCAGGCTCGCATTGTGGTAGCGCTGGGCCAGGCGGATGTGGCGGTAGCGGCCTTGGGCAGCATTCACCAGGCTCTCGATGGAGGGCGTGGCCGAGCTCAACACCACCGGGATCTGCCCAAGCGACCCGCGCAACACCGCCATGTCGCGCGCCTGATAGCTGACGCGATCTTCCTGCTTGTAGCCTGCGTCGTGCTCCTCATCGACGACGATCAGCCCAAGATCGGGAAGGGGGAGGAACAGCGCGGAGCGTGCGCCGACCACGAGCTTGACCTTATTCTCCGCTATCCCCCGCCAGATGCGGCCGCGCATCGGGCCCGAGACGGCGGAATGCCATTCGGCGGGGCGCGCGCCGAACCGCTCCTCGCAGCGGGCGAGGAACTGGCTGGTGAGCGCGATCTCCGGCATGAGCACCAGCGCTTGCTTGCCCTTGGCCAGAGTCGCCGCGATCGCCTCGAAATAGATTTCGGTCTTGCCCGAGCCGGTGACGCCGTCGAGCAGGGTGACAGTGAAGCCGTCGCTGGCGTGGTCCACGAGCTCGCGTGCCGCCACCGTCTGCTCCGGGTTAAGCGTGGCGCGCTCGCGCTTAAGGTCGAACGGCTCGGCCCAGGGCTCCGGCAGCGGCTCGGTAACGAGGGTGCCGGCATCGACCAGGCCGTCGATCACGCTCACGCTCACGCCGGCGATCTCGGCGAGGCTCGATTTCACGAAGGTAAGGCCATTGCTCGCGGCCTCGATAACGCGGGCGCGGGCGGGCGTCATGCGGGCGGGCGGGGGCCCTATAGAGCGGACGCCGTAGCGGGGCGCGAGCGGCGCGAAGGCCGCGCTCGCGCTCATCATCATGCGCAGCACCATGCCGGGGGACGACAGGGTGTAGTTGGCGACCCAGGCGGCAAAGTCGAGCGACACGCGCGGCAGCGGCGGCACGTTGTCGAGGACTTCGATGATCGGGCGGAGCTTGGCCGAGTCGACTGGCGGTGCCGCCGGTCCCTCTCCCCGCGGCCAAACCACGCCAAGCCGCGGGACGGGGCCAAGCGGTACGACGACGAACCGGCCGGGCTCTGGCGCCGTTCCTTCCGGCACCAGATAGTCGTATGGTGCCGGAAGCGCGAGCGGCAGCAAGACGGGGACCGTCACCGGCACGGTCACCGCCGGTTTCGTCTTGGGCGATGTCTTGGATGTGGCCAGGGCTCAAGCTCGCAAATGCAGATTAAGGGTCGGGAAGGAGTCCTATCCCATATAGTAGTCCGTCTGCGTCGCCTGTCCTCTGCGCTGGTCGACCACGGGGTGCTCGCTTGATCGCCAAAGCCGAAACGCTCGTTGCCGCGCCCGATGTGCAGCGGGCGGTGGAGGCTTGGCTCGCTTATCTTTCCACCGAGCGGCAGTTGTCGGCCAAGACTTCCGAGGCCTATGCCCGCGATGTGCGCCAATTCCTCACCTTCCTCGCCGGTCATCTGAACCGCCTGCCCGATATCCCGCGCCTGCTGGCGATCTCGGCGCGCGATGTTCGGGCTTTCCTCGCCGCGCGCAGGGGAGCGGGCGTCGGCAGCCGCAGCCTCGCCCGCACGCTCAGCGCTTTACGCATGTTCTACCGCTTCTTGGAGCGGCGGGGCTTCGGCAAGAACGACGCGGTGCGCGCCGTCGCCCTGCCGAAGCTGCCCCATTCGGTGCCGAAGCCGCTCACTGCGCTTAAAGCCACCACGCTGGTCGGCCGTGCCGATGTCATGACACCAGATGCGGAGCCGTGGCTCGGCGCGCGCGACACCGCCGTGCTGACGCTGCTCTATGGCTCGGGCTTGCGCATCTCCGAAGCGCTTTCGCTCACCCGCAAGGAGGCGCCGATCCGGGGCCGCGACATGCTGCGCGTACGCGGCAAGGGCGACAAGACGCGGGTGGTGCCGGTGCTCGCCATCGCGCGCGAGGCGATCGAGCGCTATTTGGCACTTTGCCCCACCACGCTCGGCCCCGACGATCCGCTATTCATCGGCGCGCGGGGAGGTCAGCTTTCGCCGCGCATCATCCAGCTTCTCATCGCGCGAGCCCGCGGCGCGCTTGGGCTGCCCGAGACGGCCACCCCGCATGCGCTCCGCCACTCCTTCGCCACCCATCTTCTGGGCGCGGGTGCGGATTTGCGCGCCATCCAGGAGCTGCTGGGGCATGCGAGCCTCTCCACCACGCAGATCTATACGGAGGTGGACCGCGCGCATCTCCTCAAGGTCTACGAGCGGTCGCACCCGCGCGCTTGAGCCCTTCGATCGGGCCTCGGGCCCGATGCGAACCCCCTCACCCCAGCCCTGCTTAAGCAAAAAGAGCCATTCCGCACTCGGCAGCATTGTAGTACTGACCGGTCAGTCATTATATAGGCCGCAACCACCGGAGCTCACATCATGGCCGGGCAGAGATCGCTGCAATCAGGCGCAAGACGCGCCAGGACCCGCAAGGAACAGAAGGACCAGCGCCCGCAGGAGATCGTGGATGCGGCCTTCGAGGAGTTCGCGGCCCATGGCTTCGCTGCGACGCGGCTCGAGGACGTGGCGGCGCGGGCGCGCGTGAGCAAGGGCCTGCCCTATCTCTACTTCAAGACCAAGGAGGAGCTGTTCAAGGCGGTGGTCCGCAGCGTGATCACGCCTCATTTCGAGGCGATCCGCAACGAGATGCTGATGAGCGAGCTGTCGACCGAGGACCTTCTCAAAGGCCCGTTCCTCGCCTTCATCCAGGAGCTCGTGGGCTCCCGACGCGTCGCCATCGCGCGGCTCATGATCGCCGAAGGGCACAAGCACCCCGAGCTTACCGCCTTCTACTGCGAGCATGTGATCGCGCGCGGGTATGACGCGCTGCAAGCCCTCATCGACCGCGGCGTGGCGCGCGGCGAGTTCCGCCCCACGGCCCTGCGGGACTATCCGCAGCTTCTCATAGCACCGGTGTTGACGGCCGTCTTGTGGCGCGCGCTGTTCGAGCGGCACCGCCATCTCGACACCGACGCGATGCTGGCGACGCATATCTCGCTGGTGCTCGACGCGATCAGGGCACCGGGGGCCAAAGCGGGAGCCGCGTAATGAGATTTGTGAGTGGCGTCCTTATCGGTCTGGTGCTGGCCGCGTCGGTTCTGGCGCTTGCCGGCTGCGGCGATCGGCGGTCCAACGAGTTCCCGGGCTATATGGAGGCCGACCTCGTGCTGGTCGGCTCCGAGCAGGGCGGCCGCGTCGCCACGCTCGCCGTCGAGGAAGGGCAGAGCGTGGAGAACGGCACGCCGCTCTTCGCCCTGGAAAGCGAGGCGCAAGAGGCCGAGGTCGCGGCGGCGCGGGCCCGGGTGCAGGAGGCCGAAGCGCGGCTCGCCGACGTCAAGGCCGAGCTGCAGCGGCCGGGCGAGATCGAGGTGCTGGAAGCCTCGCTCAACCAGGCCAAAGCCATGCTCCAGCAAGCCGCCACCAATCTGGACCGCACGCGAAAGCTGTTCGACATGCATTGGGTTGCCCAGGCGCAGCTCGACGACGCCATCGCCCAGCACGACCGCAACGAGGCGGCGGTGGCGGAAGCCGAGCGGCGCATCGACGCTGCCAAGCTTCCCGGACGAACGGACATGATCGACGCCGCCGCCGCCAACACCGAAGCGGCGCGTCACGCGCTGAGCGAGGCCGAGACCAATCTCGCCAAGCGCTCAGTCAAGGCGCCGGCCGGCGGAACGGTGGAAGAGGTCTATTTCCGGCCGGGCGAGGTGGTGAATGCCGGGCAAGCGGTTTTGGCGTTGCTGCCGCCCGCCAACCTCAAGGTGCGTTTCTTCGTGCAGGAGCCGGTGCGGGCGGGCTTGCATGTCGACCAAACCATCAAGGTGTCTTGCGACGGATGCCAGAGCGAGCTCTCCGCGAAGATCAGCTTCATCGCGCGGGAGGCGGAGTTCACCCCGCCCGTGATCTTCTCGCGCGAGCAGCGGCAGAAGCTCGTCTTTCTCGTCGAGGCGCGGCCGCTTCAAGCAACCGCCAAGCTGACCGCCGGGCAGCCGGTGACGGTGACGCTTGGGTCCGAGCCGCAGGTGGTGGCGAAGTGACCGAGATCGCCATCGAGGTCGAGGGGCTCACCAAGTCCTTCGACGGCCGCATTGTGGTGCGTGACCTTTCGCTCAAAGTTCCGAAGGGCGAGATCTACGGCTTCCTGGGTCCGAATGGCAGCGGCAAGACAACGACCATCCGCATGCTGTGCGGGCTGCTCACGCCCGATTCCGGCCGTGGCACCTGTCTCGGCTACGACATCCTTACCCAATCCGACGAGATCAAGCGCGAAGTCGGCTACATGACCCAGCGCTTCAGCCTTTACGAGGATCTCTCCATCCGCGAGAATCTCGAATTCGTGGCGCGGGTCTATGGCGTTCCCAACCCAAGAGCGGCAGCGAGGGAGGCCATCCAGCGCCTCGGTCTTTCGGGCCGGGCGAACCAGCTTGCGGGCGAGCTGTCGGGCGGCTGGAAGCAGCGGCTCGCGCTTGGTGCCTGCATCCTGCCCTCGCCGCGGCTGCTGCTGCTCGACGAGCCCACCGCCGGCGTCGACCCCAAGGCGCGGCGCGAATTCTGGGAGGAGATCCATCGGCTCGCGGCAGAGGGCATCACCGTGCTGGTCTCGACCCATTACATGGACGAGGCCGAGCGCTGCCACGAGATCGCCTATATCGCCTTCGGCGAGCTGCTGGCACGCGGAACCGCCAATGAGGTGATCGCGCAGTCCGGCTTGAGCACCTGGGTGGTCTCGGGCCCCGATCTGCAGCATTTGGCCGAGGAGCTGCACAAGCGCAAAGGCGTCGACATGGTGGCGCCCTTCGGCACCGAGCTGCATGTCAGCGGGCGCGACAAACGTGCGCTCAATGCAGTGATCGCCGAAGCCAAGAAGGCCGATGGCGCTCACCATTGGACGCGGGGGCAGCCCTCCCTCGAAGACGTCTTCATCCTGCTCATGAGCAACGCCAAGGACAATTACGCGTGAGTCTTGCCACCTATAACGGTGCGGGTCTCCGCCGCGATCCTGGCTTCCTCCGCCGCATGTGGGCGATGGTGGTGAAGGAATTTGTGCAGATGCGGCGCGATCGCATGACCTTCGCCACCATGATCATGGTGCCAGTCTTGCAGCTCGTGCTGTTCGGCTATGCCATCAATACGGACCCCAAACACATGCCCACGGCTGTGCTGACGCGCGACGACGGGCCGCTGACCCGCGCGGTGCTCACGGCCATGAAGAACACCGACTATTTTGACTTTCGCCAGCAGGTGCACGATCCAGACGAGCTCGACAGACTGATCCGGTCGGGGACCGTGCAATTCGCCATCGAGATCCCGGCCAGCTTCGAGCGCGACGTGCGGCGGGGAGACCGTCCCTCCATCCTGGTCATTGCCGACGCGACCGATCCCGTCGCGACGGGGACCGCGATCGCAGCCGTGCAAGGCGTGATCGACACCGCGCTCCGGCGCGAGTTACGTGGGCCTGACGCCGCGGTGGCAGCCACGCCGGCACCCTTCCAGATCACGCTCCAGCGCCGCTATAACCCCGAAGGCATTACCCAATACAACATCGTTCCTGGCCTGCTCGGCGTGGTGCTGACCATGACCATGATGATGTTCACCGCGCTCGCGGTGACGCGGGAGATCGAGCGGGGCACCATGGAGAGCCTGCTCTCCATGCCTATCAAGCCGGTCGAGATCATGATCGGCAAGATCGCGCCCTTCGTGCTGATCGGCTTGGTGCAGATGACCATCATCCTGCTCGCGGCCCATTATCTTTTCGGCGTGCCGATCCTGGGCAGCGTTCCGCTTCTCATTACGCTGTCGACGCTGTTCGCCGCTTCGAACCTTGCCGTCGGCTACACCTTCTCGACGGTCGCCCAGAACCAGCTCCAGGCGGTGCAGATGACATTTTTCTTCTTCCTGCCCAACTTCTTGCTGTCCGGGTTTGCCTTCCCGTTCCGCGGCATGCCGCAATGGGCGCAATGGATCGGCGAGGTCCTGCCGCTTACCCATTTCATTCGCATTGTTCGCGGCATTGCGCTCAAGGGCAACGGCTTCGCCGACATGCAGGTGGACGTGCTGGCGCTATTCATCTTTATGATTGTTGCCATGGGGCTGGCGCTGCTGCGCTTCCGTCGGACGCTGGATTAGCGCTCCGCCCACCACTACTGTGGCGAGGCTCAGAAGCGATTCGCAAAGACGCGGACCATGAGCGCGAGGGGGTGAGGTTGATGGTGCTGAAAGTCACGCGCTTCGTTGCGGTCCTGCTCGCCGCACTCACGCTTGGGCTGGGCTTCTGCCATCTCATGCAGCTGCCGTCGCGTCTGGCGTGGGACCAATTTCTGTGGGTGGGCTCGACGGTGCAGGGCGGCCTCGACGCCATGTTCGGCACGGTCGGGGCGCTGATCGAAATGGGCGCCGTGATCGTGCTGGCGCTGCTCGCCTATTTCGTGCTCGAGCATGGTAGGCCGGGCTTCAGGCTCGCGCTTGCCGCGGCGGTGCTGTACGCGCTCGCGCTGCTGCTCTGGTGGGTTATCGTCTATCCCGTCAATGTCGAGCTCGCCAAATGGGTGAATGGCCCGGTGCCCACGGATTGGACCGCGTGGCGCGCGCGCTGGGAGTGGGGCCATGCGGTGCTCGCGGTGCTCGAGCTTTTCGGTTTCGCCGCGCTGGTCTGGTCGGTGCTGGAGGATGGGCCGGCCGTGGCGGCGAGGGTGAGAAGCGTTGCTCCAAGCAAACCGGCGCCGCGGGTCACGCCCGCGCCGAAAGCGCGCCCGGCAAAGCGCCGCTAGTCCCGTCAGGCGGGACGGCTGCCAATCACATATGGATGGCGCGCTTGCCGGCGGCGAGGGCGGCTTCCTTCACCGCCTCGTTCAACGTCGGATGCGCATGGCAGGTGCGGGCCAGATCCTCGGCCGAGCCGCCGAACTCCATCAGCACCGCCGCCTCGGCGATCATGGTGCCGGCGTCGGCGCCGATGATATGCACGCCGAGCACGCGGTCGGTCGCCTCCTCGGCAAGGATCTTGACGAAGCCTTCGGTGGTGCGATTGACCTTGGCTCTGGCGTTGGCGGTGAAGGGGAACTTACCGACCTTGTAAGCGATCCCTGCCGCCTTCAGCTCCTCCTCGGTTCGGCCCACGGACGCCACCTCGGGCGCGGTGTAGATGACGCTCGGGATCACGTCGTAATTCACGTGCCCCGCCTGGCCCGCCAGGATCTCGGCCACCGCCACGCCTTCTTCCTCCGCCTTGTGCGCCAGCATCGG
>PLBV01000074.1:13050-13192 GCA_003135455.1 Hyphomicrobiales bacterium
AGCTTGAACGCGATGCCCTGCTTCTGCAGGATGCGCTGGAGTTGCTTGGCCACTTCCGCATCGAGGCCAGGGGTGATGCGGTCGAGCATCTCCACCACGGTCACTTCGGCGCCGAGCCTGCGCCACACCGAGCCGAGCTCGA
>PLBV01000040.1 GCA_003135455.1 Hyphomicrobiales bacterium
GGGCGGAATCGAACCACCGACACGCGGATTTTCAGTCCGCTGCTCTACCAACTGAGCTACCTGGGCCTCTCAAAGGGGCATTTTGCTGCCCGCGCCGGGATTTACTTGCAAATAGAGTGCGCGCCTCTCCCGGAGAGGGCCCTGGCTTATAGGAAATCGCCCTCGCCCTGTCGAGAGCCGGGATCGCGACCCGGGCGCCTGGTTCGACCCTCAGTCCTCCTCCTCGGGCTCCCTGCTGAGAGGCTCGCCTGGAACGGCGTAGCGTCCCCCGAGCCAGTGGCCGAGATCGATATCGGCGCAGCGGCTGGAACAGAATGGACTGTAGCCGGCCGCGGCCGGCTTGCCGCAGATCGGGCACGCGCTCGCGCGGTTGGGCGCTTTGGCGCGGGCGGGCTTCCCCGCATCCTCGCTTCGAGGCGAGGGCAGTTTCGCGCTCACTCGGTCTCCACCTCGGCCTTGTTCAGCCAGAAATAGCTCACCGGAAACCCCTCGCCCTGCAGAAGGTTCACCACCTCGGTCAAGGGGAGCCCCACGACATTGGTGAAGGAGCCGACGAGCTTGACCACGAAGCAGCCGGCGATCCCCTGGATGGCGTAGCCTCCGGCCTTACCCTTCCATTCGCCGCTTGCCAGATACGCCTCCATGTCGGAGCGGCTCAAGCGCTTGAACCTGAGGCGGGTCTCCACCACCCGCTCCCGCCACTCGCCCTTGGGGGTGATGATGGCGATGGCGGTGTGCACGCGGTGGGCGCGGCCGGAAAGCAGCTCGAGCGAGCGGGCGGCCTCATGCTCCATCTCGGCCTTGCCGAGGATGCGCCGGCCCACGGACACCGCCGTATCGGCGGCGAGGATGAAGGAATTGGCATAGTCGGGCTCGGCGCGCACCAGCCTAAAGGCCGCCTCGGCCTTGGCATGGGCGAGCCGGCGCACGAGGTGATGCGGCACCTCGCCTTTGTGCGCGGTCTCATCGATGGTGGTGGGGCGGAGCGCATCCGGCGTGATGCCCACCTGCTCCAGCAGCGCAAGCCGCCGCGGCGAGGCCGAAGCAAGCACGAGCTTCGGGCGCAAGCCCGACGCCTCGCGCCGCTTGGGCGGCGGCTCGCTCAAAGCAGGCTCGGAGCTGCCAAGCCCCAGCCTACTTAAAGCGGTAAGTGATACGTCCCTTGGTGAGATCATAAGGCGTCATTTCGACCAGAACCTTGTCGCCGGCAAGGACTCTGATCCGGTTCTTGCGCATTCGTCCCGCCGTGTGGGCGATGATCTCGTGTTCGTTCTCGAGCTTCACCCTGAAGGTGGCATTCGGGAGCAGTTCGGTCACCACCCCCGGAAATTCGAGCATCTCTTCTTTCGCCATAAGGCTCCTTCCGCATCTCGCACGTCGCGGCGGAGAATGGTCGCCTAACTCCGCAAAATCAAGGAGGATTGCGGGTGCCGCCACTCCGCTCTCCTCCCCCTCTCTTCCCCTCAGGGGAGAGGAGTAAGCATGCCGAAGCGCCTCGCCGCATCGAAGCGCGAGTCATGAGGGAAGCGCGGAGCGCCGCGAGGCCGCGTCCATGTGCACAAAATGGGCAGCCTTGCGGCGCCCCGCGCGCGACGATGCTTCCGCTCCCACCCCGCTTATCGCATGTCCCGCGGGCCGCGCTGGGCGACCGGCAGATATAGCCCCGGGCTTTCCAGCCCGAGCGGGGGAGAGAGCCGGCCTGAGGTGGTCCGTTACACCGGCCGCGCGCGCGGTGACCACCCTTTATCAGGCGAGGCCCCATACGTTTGCGGTTATCCTCAGGCGCCGCACCCTTCCCCACATGCACGGGCGGTCCGGGCACGCATCCCTCAATGAGGGAGGGATGGGCGGAGTGTACGGGAGGTGCGGAGGGCGGGAATAAGTTACTGCACTATGGGGACCCACAACTTTTGATAGAATGATTGACTTGCCAATCTTTCGAATCAGCCTTCAAGGTGAGGGTCGCTTTTCGCGCGACCACCTCAGGATGACGCCCTAAACCGTCGGCGCGCCGGCCAGAGCGAAGTGCTGCTTGATGCGGGTGAAGAAGGCCGTCGCGGACACAGCGATAGGCGGACAGGATCGGCTCGCGGTTGCCGCGGGCTACCGTGAGCTCGGGCGTCGGCCAATATTCCACATCCACCGCTGCCTCCGCTTCAGCGGTTTTCTTGACGAAGGAAGTCCCTCAATTTTGGGAATTCGGTCCGCACATGCTGGTCCTTGGCGGCAGCAAGGCGCGCCGGAAAAAAGAGCCGGAACATTGGATCGAGAAATCCGGCTGCCCCTGAAAAGCCGGCCTGTATCGATTGCTCGATCTGGACGCCCGTGTCGTCATCTTTCAGTTGGAAGACCAGCCTCACCGGCAGTCGGAGCAACAGTCTTCGCAGTTGCCAGACCAGTTTCCTTCCCGGCACCAGATCAACCAGATCGCACGTCAGTCTAACCCGGCGGTTGCCGCCCAGCTCGTCCAGAAAGACGACGCTCCCGACGCTCCCCGGCGTTCCCTTGACGGTGTGAAGATGGAAATGGGTGCCGGGCCACCAGCGCCGATAGGCTTCATCGTCACAGGTCGAAAGAAAATCCGTGATCTCCCGACCGGACAATCCCGCGACATGCATGCGGGTCGCTATAGAAAACATGTATGGCTAGTCCCCCGCGAGGGCCCGACGGCTCGGTTTAGAAACATGATATGAGCGAGTCAAGCAACGCACGGCCGAACCTTCGTCGGAGCACTGCGGACAAGCCAACAAGAGGGCGTAAGTCATGCCGAACAAGACCGCTTTCGTCACGGGTGGCACGGGTTTTATCGGTCTCAACCTCGTCGAGCACCTCACGCAATCGGGCTGGGACGTGATTGCGCTGCATCGACCCAACTCCCGGCTGACGCATTTGCAAAAATATCCCGTCCGCCTGGTGGAAGGGGCGATCGAGGACGCAGCCTCGCTCGAGCGAGCCATGCCAGAGGATGTCGATGCCGTTTTCCACGTCGCCGGCGACGTCAGCCTATGGTCCGGCCACAAGCAGCAGCAATGGCGAACCAATGTCGAAGGCACGCGCAACATGGTGGCGACGGCGCTGGCCAAGCGAGCCAGAAAGTTCATCCATACATCGTCGACTGCTGTCTATGGGATGCAAACCGAACCGTTCGACGAGACCGCGCCAAAGCTCGGAAAGGACAGCTTCAATTACCAGAACTCGAAGGCCGTGGCGGAGGAGGAAGTCGCAAAAGGGATTGCGGAAGGATTGGATGCGGTCTTTCTGAACCCCGCCAATGTTATTGGCCGTTACGACTGGAGTACGTGGTCGCAGTTCATACGGCTGGCGGCGAACCGGCAACTCTTTCGGATTCCCCCGGGACGCGCCCGCTATGCCGATGTCGGGGCGGTTGTGCGGGCGCATTTGGCGGCAGCCGAGAAGGGACGGACAGGGCACAACTATATTCTGGGCGGACCCGAGGCTTCCTATGCCGAGATTGTGCGGATGGTAGGCAAATTGCTCGGCCAACCGACCAATACATTTGTCGGCCGGCCGGTTGCATTTCGCCTCGCCGGCCGCGTCTTGGAATGGATATCAATGATCACCGGGAAAGAGCCAATGATATCCCCGGAATCGGCTGCGATCGTGAGTGCGAGTATCATCTGCCGAAGCGACAAGGCAATGCGCGAACTCGACTATCAGCCCGCGTCGCTCGAAACCATGTTCAGGGACTGCATCGATTGGATGATCGCCGAGGACCTCATCCGCCCGCAGGGGGAGCCCCGCTAGGTCCTGTCTGGAGCAGGCGCCGCACTATCTCGACGGGAAATGGGGAAACGGCTGAACATTCGGCCCATGACCCGATCATACATGCGCGCTGGCATGAGCTGGCTCAGGCGAACACTGAATCCGAGACCTTTCGGAAAATAAATGTAGGATCGCCGTCGTTCGATCCCATTCATGATCGTGGCAGCGGCAGCGCTCGGCGTGAATGCTTTCCCGCCAGACATATCCGCACCCATCATTCCATTGATTTCATCGAGCAAAGGGGTTTGCACATAGCCTGGGAATATCGTCGTGACGGTGATACCCCGCGGTCTGAGCTCGGATCGAAGGCTTTCCAGGTAAGCCGCCACCGCGGCCTTGCTCGCGGAATAGGCCGGCTCGAAGGGTATGCCGCGCACGCCTGCCATGCTTGAGATTCCGGCGATCTGGCCGCTTCGGCGCTCCAGCATCGAGGGGAGGACGGCCTCGATCATGTAAACCATGCCCAGAAAATTAATCCGCACGATCTCCTCCAGTTCGGAAATCTTCAGATCATCGACCGTTGAGGCGCGACAGATTCCGGCACACGGGATCAGAACATCGGCCGGCCCAAGGGCGGCGACCATCTGACGAACCCCATCTTGTACCTGCTCACGCTGGCCGACATCGACCGCCGCCGCCGCACACGGCACGCCGGCCTGGCGAAGCTCGTCCGCGAACGTCTCCAGCCTGCTTTTATCGCGGTCGACCAGGCCAATTCTGGCTCCACGACGAGCAAACAACCGGCATAGTTCCTGCCCTATGCCGCTGGCCGCTCCCGTTACGATAATGACCTGCCCGGTGGATTGCATATTGAATGTCCTCTTAAGATCGGTGCCACGCACCGGTGCTGGCTACACGCTCGGGGCGCCGGCCAGAGGGAAGCGCTGCTTGATGCGGTTGAACAGGCCATCGCGGACACAGCGATAGGCGGACAAAATCTGCTCGCGGTTGCCGCTGGCCAGCGTCGGATCGGGCGTCGGCCAATATTCCACCTCCACGGCTTGCGCGCGGGTCAGCTCGAGTGCCTGGTGATGCGCCTCCGGAGCCAGGCTCACGATGAGGTCGAAGGAGGTGTCGTGCAGATCGGCAATGGACATCGGCCGATGCTTCGACATGTCAATGCCGAGTTCCTCCATCACTGCTATTGCGAAAGCGTCGGGCTCGCCTGGCCGCACGCCCGCCGACTCCACGTAGACGCGCTTGCCTGCGAGGTGATGCAGAATCGCCGCCGCCATGGGCGAGCGCACAGAGTTGCGGTTGCAGGCGAAGAGGACCGCGCCTGGCAGATCGGCTTTCCCTCCTGCCAAGGCATCACCCTTTCCAGTGCAGGGCGCAGATGAGCGTGAACAGGCGTCTGGCGGTGGCGATGTCGGTGGCGATCTTGCCCTTCAGCCGCTCCATCAAGAGGCGGCTGCCCTCATCATGCAGGCCCCGGCGGCCCATATCGATGGCCTCGATGCGCGAGGGGGGTGCGGTCTTGATCGCCTGATAGTAGCTCTCGCACATCAGGAAATAGTCCTTCACCAGCCGGCGGAAGGGCGACAGCGACAGCATCACATGCATCAGAGGCTCGCTGTTGGCCTCGCCCACGGTGAGCACCAGCCGGTTCTCGGCCAGCGACAGCCGCAGCGTGTAGGGGCCGCCGCCCGCATGGCCTTCCAGCGCGAAGGAGTTGCTCTCCAAGAGATCGAAGATAGCGACCTCGCGCTCATGCTCGACATCGGAGTTGTTGTGGCCGAGCGAGGCCTGATCCAGCGTCACGCCGATGAGGCGGCCGGGCTCAAGCTCCGCCTCTCGTTGCTCCTCGGCCATGTCAGGCCTTCGCGTTCAAACGGATGGCGACGGAGCGGCGATGGGCCTCCAGCCCTTCGGCTTCGGCGAGCGTCATGGCGGCGGGGCCGAGCGCATTGAGGCTGGCGGCATCGAGCTTGAGCATCGAGGTGCGCTTCATGAAGTCGAGCACGCTAAGACCTGAGGCGAAACGGGCGCTGCGGGCGGTGGGCAGCACATGGTTCGAGCCCGCAACATAATCGCCAATCACCTCCGGCGTATAGCGGCCAAGAAAGACGGCGCCGGCGTTGCGGATGCGATCCGAAAGCGCCTCAGGGTCGGACGTGGCGATCTCAAGATGCTCGGGCGCCAGCCGGTCGATGAGAGCGGGTGCCTCGTCGAGGCTCTTGACCAGGACGATGGCCCCGAAATCCTGCCAGCTCGCCCGCGCCACCTCAGCCCTAGGCAGGGTCGCGAGCTGCGCCTCCACGGCGGCGGCAACGGCGCGGCCGAACGCCTCGTCATCGGTAATCAGGATCGCTTGCGCGGCCCTATCATGCTCGGCCTGGGCCAAGAGATCGGCGGCGATCCAGGCCGGGTCGTTGTCGTGATCGGCAACCACCACCACCTCCGACGGCCCCGCCACCATGTCGATGCCGACTTGGCCGAACACCTGGCGCTTGGCGGCGGCCACATAAGCATTGCCGGGGCCGACGATCTTCACCACGGGCGGGATCGTCTCAGTGCCGTAAGCCAGCGCCGCGATGCCTTGCGCCCCGCCGATGCGGTAGATCTCATCGACGCCGGCAAGCTCGGCCGCGGCGAGCACGAGAGGGTTGAGCACCCCGTCCGGCGCCGGCACCACCATGGCGATGCGCGGGACGCCCGCGACCTTGGCCGGCACCGCATTCATCAGCACCGAGCTTGGGTAGCTCGCGGTGCCGCCAGGCACATAGAGCCCGACGGACTCCACGCTTCTCCAGCGGAGCCCTAGCTCGACGCCTAGCGCGTCGGTGTAGCTTTCGTCCTTGGGGAGCTGCCTTCGGTGATGATCGAGGATGCGGTCGCGGGCAAGCTCAAGCGCCGCCAGCGTGGCTGCATTCACATCGTGCTTGGCTTGCGCGATGTCCGCTTGCGGCACCCTGATGCCCAGCTGGCCTAGGTCGACGCGGTCATAGCGTAAGGAGAGCTCGATCAGCGCCGCATCGCCGTCGGCCCGCACCTGCGCGATGATCGCAGCAACCGCCTGATCGACGTCGGCGGCACTCTCGCGCTTGGCCGCCAGAAGCGCGTCGAAGCGGGCCGCAAAGTCCCCCTCGCCGGTCTTGAGCCACACGGCCATGGAGGATTCGCTTCAGGAGCCGGCACTGCCGGGCTCGCCGCCCGGGTGACGGGGCTTGGACCGCGCCTTCCAGCTTAAGCCCAGATCCTTGAGCTCGAGCTCGATGCATTCGACATCCAGCCGGATCGAGGTATCGCCCGAGAAGGTGAGCGTGACATAGCCGCTTGGCGGCTCGGTCGCCGTGAAGCTAATGGCGAGAAGCGACAGCACCCTGGTGCCCGAGCCAGGCTTCAGGTGCTTCAGCTTGACCCCGCGCACCCGGTCGAAGTGGAGCGCCGCGCGACGGCGCGCGTAGCCTTCTTCGCCGTCGGTCTTGACCGCCTTTTCCCAGTCGAAGCGGTTGACGATGGCGGCGAAGCGCTGCTGCGAGGGCAAATAGGCCATATCGCTAACCCGCATCACCGCGTCCTGGAGATGGGAGGACACGACGCTGAGATCCTCCTCGTCGAGCGCGATCAGCTTCAGTTGGGTCATGGCAAGAGGGGCTGCTCGTGGCAAGGGCGTAGCACGCTCCGAATGCGCAAGGAACGGACAATATGGGGACGAAGGCTCAGCTCGAAAGCCGCTCGATTTGGGCGCCGCACTGGCTGAGCTTCTCCTCGATGCGTTCGAAGCCGCGGTCGAGATGGTAGACGCGGCCGATCACCGTCTCGCCCTGCGCGGCGAGCCCAGCAATGATCAAAGATACCGAGGCGCGCAAGTCCGTTGCCATGACTTGCGCCCCGGTGAGGCCGTTCACGCCGGTGACGACGGCGGTGTCGCCTTTCAGGTCGATGCGGGCACCGAGCCGCGCCAGCTCCTGCACATGCATGAAGCGGTTCTCGAAGATCGTCTCGCGCACGGTCGAAGTGCCTTCCGCCATGCACATGAGCGCGATCAGCTGCGCCTGCAGGTCGGTGGGGAAGCCCGGGAAGGGGGCAGTGTTGACCTCCACCGGACCGAGCCCGTGACCGTTCCGCGCCACCTTGATGCCCGTCGCGGTCTCCTCGATCTCGACGCCTGACCTCCGCAACAGCTCGAGCGCCTCCTGCAATAAATCGCCGCGGGCGCCCTCCAGGAACACCTCGCCCCCGGTGATCGCGGCCGCCATGGCGTAGGTGCCGGTCTCGATTCGGTCGGGTAGCACAGTGTGCTCGGCGCCATGCAGCTCGTCCACGCCTTGCACATGCAAGGTGGAGCTGCCGATGCCGTCGATCTTCGCCCCCATCTCCACCAGGCAGGTGGCGAGGTCCATCACCTCGGGCTCCCGGGCGGCGTTCTCGATCAGGCTCTCGCCGCGGGCAAGGGTCGCTGCCATCAGCGCATTGTGCGTGGCGCCGACCGAGACCTTTTCCAGCGTGATCTTGGCACCGGTTAGGCCACTCGGCGCGCGGGCGATGACATAGCCGCCTTCGAGCTCGATCTCGGCGCCAAGCGCCTGGAGCGTGGAGAGGTGCAGATCGACGGGGCGCGTGCCGATGGCGCAGCCGCCCGGCAGCGATACCTTTGCCTGGCCGCAGCGGACCAGGAGCGGCGCCAGCACCCAGAAGCTCGCCCGCATACGCGCCACCATCTCGTAGGGCGCCGTGGTGTCGACGATCTCGGCGGCAGTGAGCCTGAAGGTCTGGCCGTCGCTGGTGCGCTGGCCGGCCTTCTTGCCGACCACGGTGACGTCGACGCCGTGATTGCCGAGGATGCGGGAGAGCAGCGTCACATCGGCGAGGCGCGGGACGTTTTTGAGGGTGAGGGTCTGGCGCGTGAGCAGGCTCGCGATCATCAGGGGGAGCGCGGAATTCTTGGCGCCGCTGATGGGAATAATGCCTTTCAGGCGCTCGCCGCCGATGATGCGGATACGATCCATGGCGTCCCCCTTATCCCCTTCCGCCCCGCTAGAAGGCAGGCCGAATGTCCCCGTTTAGCCCGGCAGCCCCTGCGCTGCAAGCCAAGGCCTGCCCTTGGGCACCCATTCAGAGGCATAGCCCTCAGCGGCCATCGTCGGCCTCAGTTGTGGCGGTCTTCAGGCGCGCCTTGGTTTGCGCCTTGCGCTTCAAGAGATTGGCCCTGAGCTCTTTCTCGAGCCTTGCCCGGCGCTCCTCCGATTTGGCCGGCTTGCGGGCCTCGTCGCGTTCGCCTTCGCCCGCCTTGGTCATGGCTTCCGGTTCGCTCCAGCTCTTGACCTCCATCCTACACCCTGGCACAGCCTGCCGCGAAGGGCACGCGCTTGCGCGGGCGCAAGGCCTATGGCAGGGTCGGCGCGCCTCTTAAAAGCCCAGGCAAAGGGCGGCTCCCAAGCCTCTTAGCCTGCCGCATCCGGCACTCATCGCCGCCGTAGCTCAGTGGTAGAGCGCGTCATTGGTAATGACGAGGTCCTCAGTTCAATCCTGAGCGGCGGCACCAGTTTTCCGCCAATTTCCTCTGACGGTTGCGGCCGATCGAAGCCGGAACGTGCTGTTAATGTGCGGAACTACGCACTCACAAGCATCCGGCCTCGCTCGTTCTTGGTCGGCTTGACCTTGATTTCCACGTCATTGCCCAGAGACTGAACAAGGCTAAGGAGGCGCTCAAGAGAGTAGCCGCTAAGGCGTCCGTTTAGAATCTTGGACACATCAGCTTGGGCAATGCCCATACGCTCCGCTGCAACGACTTGTGTCAGCGCATGGCGCTTGACAGCCTTGCTGATGGCCGAAGCGATGCGCGCCTTCAGCATGCGCTCTTCGGGGTTAGGAAGCCCGAGGTCAGCGAAAACGTTACCGCTTGATCTCGTAATCTTCGATGCCATTGGCCTTACCTCCTTGGTCTAAGCCAATCAAAATCCGTCAGCCGGTCTTCTTGGTGAGGTATGTCTCTTCGTAATGAGCCTCAGCCTCTTTCAGGCGCGACATAATCTTCTACATATCTGCCGGCGGCGTCGCGATGCCCTTCTTCGACTTCTTCTGAAAGGCATGAAGGACGTAGATCACGCCTGCGAACCTCACCGTGTAGACGGCTCGGTAGGTGTCGCCGTCATAGTTATCAACGACCTCCAAAACGCCTGCTCCTTTGAAGCCCTTAAGCGGCTTCGCATTCGGGTGCTTCTCGCCGATTTGAGCCAGATAGAGCGCGTAGCCGACCTCGTCCTGAACGTCTTCAGGCAGGCCCTTCAGGTCATCTCTCGATGACCTGACCCATTCCAGGGGCTTTTGCGCAGTGGGAATTCTCTGAACCATCGGCAGCACATAGCGAAATAGCTATATAGCAGTTCCACTATATAAAGAAAAGAAGGAAAGAAAGAAAAAAGGCGAGAGACGCCGATACCCCGTTGGGCAATCGCGCTGGCTACCCGCCCGATGCGAGAAGGGTCGTCACGACGATAGCCGCCGGTTCAAATAGAGCGACATCGGCAACAGGACGAAAATCGAGACGAGGGCGGCAAGCTGCTCGCGGAAAACTCCGAGCCGCAGCGGACCGAGCAAACCGAGGACGCGCATATTAAGGCGTAGAGTCTTCATGAGGACCAAAAATCTGCCCCGCTACTTATTGAACAGCGCATAGGCCGCGTAGCAGAGCGTGACCGCCAGCATCGGCCTTAGCAGCCATTCCGGCACCACGCCTGCGAGCCTCGTGCCCAGCAGGATGCCGGGGATCGACCCGCAGAGCAGCGCGACCAACAGGCCGCCATCGACATTGCCGAGGCCGAGATGGCCGAGCCCTCCGATCAGGGTGAGCGGCACGGCATGGGCGATGTCGGAGCCGACGAGGCGTTTCGCCGGCAGCATCGGAAAGAGCGCCGCGAGCACGGAGACACCGATCGCACCGGCCCCGACCGAGGTCAGGGTGACGAGCAGCCCCAAGGCCACGCCGAACAGCACCGTGGGAAGCGTCCGCGGTGGAATGCTTCCATCCTGCTCGCGCCTCGCCCTCCGCGTGAGGAAGGGGTAGAGCACGATGGCAAGAGCGCTGATCGGCAGGGCGACGACGAGGCCCAACCGGATCCAACGGGCCAGTGCCTGCGTGTCGAGTGGAATAAAGGCGATCGCCGCAAGCAGGATGATGGCGGCCGGGAGGCTCCCCGCGGCCAGCCTAAACACGATCGGCCATTCCACGTGTCTGGCCACGTGATGGCGCCAACTGCCGGTGGCCTTGGTGATGGAGGCATAGAGGAGATCGGTGCCCACGGCGATTTGCGGGCTCACGCCGAAGGTGGAAATGAGCAGCGGCGTCATCAGCGCACCGCCGCCGACGCCCGTGAGCCCAACCAGGAGGCCCACGCCAAAACCGACCGCCGCCAGCGGCAGCAGCCCTGCCGCCCAGCTGAGATCGATCATGCGCTCGAAGCCTCCCCCTTGGCGGGATTATTCCCCGTCTTCGCCGTTCAGGCCACCGTCCTTTAGAACCTGGAAATCTAGATCTCGACCAGGACGGGCACGCCCACCGAGCGTAGCAGAATTGCGGCTTCTTGGGCGCGCCGATGAAATTCGGCCCTGTCGGTTGGGGAATCGCCGAGATCGGAGCAGAGCCCGCGGGCGAGAAGCGCGCGGTCGAGCACGAAAACGTTGTCGCCGACCGAAGGCGCGCCCGACTGCGCCCAGGTGATGACGCCGCCTGCGACCGTGGCGCCGTCGATGGCGCTGACCAGCACGAAATTGCCGGTGGCGGGAAGATCGCGGAAGAGATCGAGCGCGGTCGAGCGGCCGAGCAGGATGCGGCAATCGGCAATGTCGTTGACGGCGCAGGCATGAGCGGGCGTCGCGGCCAGGCTCTCGAAGTCGATCAGCGCCTGGACGCTCATGCTGGTCACCGGGGTCAAGTCGGTGGCAGTGCGCAGCAGATAGCCCATCTCCGGATCGAAGGACGTCTCGTCGAGCCAGACGAGGCGTGCTTCCAGCACGTCGGCATTGATCGGGCGGCGCGGCACCTCCGACAGCACCGCACCGCGGGAGATATCGAGATCGGTGTCGAGCACCAGGGTGACCGCGTCGCCTTTCCCGGCAGACGCCAGATCGCCGTCCATGGTGGCGATGCGCCGCACCGTAGTACCAAGGCCGCTGCGCGCATCGACGATGCGGTCGCCCGGCCGGATGGTGCCCGAGGTCACCGTGCCGGCATAGCCGCGGAAGTCTCCGCTAGCGCGGAGCACGAGCTGCACCGGCATGCGGAAGGGGGCGTCGAGCGGCTCAGCGCGCGGCTCCACCTCCTCCAGATAATCGAGCAGGGTCGGCCCATCATACCAGGCCATGGTGCTCGAGCGGCGGGCGACGTTGTCGCCGGTCAGCGCCGCCACGGGAATAGTGACGATCTCGGTGAAGCCAAAGCTTAAGGCCAGCTTGCGGAACTCTTCCTCAATGGTGCGGAAGTGGGGCTCCGACCAGCCGATCAGATCCATCTTGTTGACGGCGAGCACGACCTTCTTGATGCCGACCAGGTCGCAGATGGCGGCGTGGCGGCGCGTCTGGCGCTTGGCGCCATGGCGGGCGTCAACCAAAAGGATGGCGATGTCGGCGTGGGAGGCGCCGGTCGCCATGTTGCGGGTATATTGCTCGTGGCCCGGCGCATCGATGATGACGAAGCGGCGATTGGGGGTCTCGAAATAGCGCCAGGCGATGTCGATGGTGATGCCCTGCTCGCGCTCGGCCTGCAGCCCGTCGAGCAACAGACTGAAATCGATCCGCTCGCCATTGACGGCGCGGTTGTGGGAGGCGTGCAGCACCGCTGCCTGCTGGTCTTGCGTGACGGCAGAGGAATCCCAGAGCAGCCGGCCGATCAGGGTCGACTTGCCGTCATCGACCGAGCCGCAGGTGAGCAGCTTGACCATGGCTCCGGTGTGGGTGGCCGGAACCGGCAGGACCTTGGTCAACACATCTTCAGAGAGCGCAGCCAACCGCATCAGAAATAACCCTCACGCTTCTTCATCTCCATGGCGCCCGCCTGGTCGTGATCGATCAGGCGCCCCGCCCGCTCGGAGACTTTGGCCTTGAGCGTCTCCTCGATGATGGCATCGAGGTCGGCCGCGTCCGATGCGATCGCCGCCGTCAGCGGCCAGCAGCCAAGGGTGCGGAAGCGCACCTTGCGCATGACCGGCTGCTCGCCCGGCAGAAACTGCATCCGGTCGTCATCCACCATGATGAGCTGGCCGTCGCGCTCCACCACCTTGCGCATCGCGGCAAAATAGAGGGGAACCACGTCGAGCTTCTCCTGCGCGATATAGCGCCAGACGTCGCCTTCGGTCCAATTGGACAGCGGGAAGATGCGCACCGTCTCGCCCTTGCCCAGCCGCCCGTTCAGCAGCGTCCACATCTCCGGGCGCTGGCGGCGCGGCTCCCATCGGTGGCCGGCGGCGCGGAAGGAGAAGACGCGCTCCTTGGCTCTGCTGGCCTCCTCGTCACGGCGGGCGCCGCCAAAGGCGGCATCGAAGCCGCCAGCATCGAGCGCCTGGCGCAAGCCTTGCGTCTTCATGATGTTGGTATAGACCGAAGGAGGGTGGTCGAAGGGATTGATGCCGCGGGCGAGCCCCTCATGGTTGGTGTGCACGATGAGATCGAGCCCGAGATCGCGCACGGTGCGGTCGCGGAAGGCGATCATGTCGTGGAACTTCCAGGTCGTGTCGATATGCAGAAGCGGGAAAGGCGGCTTGGCCGGCCAGAAGGCCTTGCGCGCGAGATGCAAGAGGACGGTGGAGTCCTTGCCGATCGAATAGAGCAGCACGGGGCTGCGGAACTGCGCCGCCGCCTCGCGGAAGATATGGATGCTCTCGGCCTCGAGCAGCTTCAGATGCGAGGTGAGCGCCGTCATGCGGCCTTCCCCTCTCGGCGCGGGTTCAAGTGAATGCCGCACTCCTTCTTCTCCTCGTGCTCCCACCACCAGCGGCCGGCGCGCGCATTCTCGCCGGGCTGCACCGCGCGGGTGCAGGGTGCGCAGCCGATGGAGATGAAGCCGCGGGCGTGCAGCGGATTGACCGGGATATTGTGCTCAGCGATGTAGGCGGTCAGCTGTTGCGTCGACCAATCGGCGATGGGGTTGAGCTTGATAAGGGCGTGCGCCTCGTCCCAGGCGGCGAGCTTCACGCCGGAACGGCCATCGGAATGCTCCCGGCGGATGCCGGCGATCCAGCCACGGGCGCCTTCAAGCTCGCGATTCAGCGGGCGCACTTTGCGCACCTCGCAGCAGGCGAGCCGGTTCTCGACCGCGTGGCGGAAGCCGAACACGCCGTCACGGGCGACCAGCGCCTCCACCTCGGCGGCCTCTGGTGCCACGAGCCTGATGCGCAAGCCATAGCGGAGCTCGGAGAGCTCCACGGTCTCCAGCACCTCGGGGAACAGCCGTCCGGTGTCCAGCGTGAAGATTTCGATGTCGGCGCCCTGCTCGGCAATGGCGTGCAGGATGGCCTGATCCTCAAGTCCGAGGCTGGTCGAGAAGGTGATGCGCCCCTCGATGCTCCTTCTCAGCTCGGCGATCCTGTCGGGAAGACGATCGATGGTGCCGAGCCGCAGGTTCAGCTCCTCGGCCTCGCGGGTCGATGCGTCGCGGCGAAGCGGCTGTGGATTGCGAAAACCCGGCTGATAGTTGTGGCGAATGCGCGTCAAGGCTGCCTTCCAGGTCTCGATCTCGCCTAGGTCTGCGATCTCGGCGGTGTCAAAACCGGAGCGCAGCAAGAAGGGCGCGAGGTCCGGGATCAGATAGCCGACGGCCCTGATCTCGCCTTTGAAGCCGTGCCGCTCGCGCAATTTCACCGAGAGCGAATGGCCGCGGCCGTCGCCGAAGGCTGGAAAGCGAATGGCGATGGGGCCGCCGCTGGCGGAAGCGGCAGCGAGCGACACCGCGTCATCGGCGGTCGGCTCGAGCAGCGCGGCTGGCTCGCCCGCGCTCTCTCTCAGCGTTCCGGTGATGAGATCAAGCAGCGCCATAGAGGGCCTCCTTGAACGGCGCCGCACCCACCCTGCGCCAGGTGGCGAGGAAATCCTCGCCTTCGTTGCGGTTAGCGAGATAAATGGAGATGATGGTGTCGATGACTTCCGGCACCGCTTCGGCCCGGAAGCCCGGCCCGATGATGGTGCCCACCGCGGCGTCGTCCTTGGGGCTGCCGCCGAGCGAGATCTGGTAGAGCTCGGTGCCTTTCTTGTCGACGCCGAGAATGCCGATATTGCCGGAATGGTGGTGGCCGCAGGCGTTGATGCAGCCCGACATGTTGAGGCGGAGCGGGCCGATCAGCTCCTGGCGCGCCGGGTCAGCAAAGCGCTTGGCGATCTCCTTGGCGATAGGGATCGAGCGGGCATTGGCGAGATTGCAATAGTCGAGCCCCGGGCAGCAGATCATGTCGCCGAGGAGATCGTAATTGCCGGTGGCAAGCCCCTTCCCGGCCAACTCGTCATAGAGCTTGGGCAGGCCGGAGCGGGCGACATGGGGCAGGATCAGGTTCTGCGTGTAGTTCACGCGGGCCTCGTCGCGGCTGTAGCGCTCGGCGAGGTCGGCGACGTAATCCATCTGGTCCGAGCTCGCATCGCCCGGGGTGCGGCCGGGCTCCTTCAGCGCGATGACGGCGCTCGCATAGCCCGGCACGCGGTGCGGCTTGACATTGTGCTTGAGCCAGGTGGCGAAGGCCGGATCGGTGATGCGGCGTTGCTCGACGCCTTCATCCAGACCAGGCCGCGGAGGAAGATCGGGTGGGGTGAAATAAGAGTGGATGCGGGCGTATTCGGAGGCCGGCAGATCGACCGTGTCCTTCCGGCTCAGGGCCCAATCGGCCTCGACCTCGTCGCGAAATTTGTCGATGCCGATCTGATTGACCAGGATCTTGATGCGCGCCTTGTTGATGTTGTCGCGGCGGCCGTGGAGATTGTACACGCGCAGGATCGACTCGATGTAGGAAAGCAAATGCTCCTTCTCGAGGAAGGGGCGGATCTCGAGCCCCACATAGGGCGTGCGGCCCATACCGCCGCCGACGAAGACGCGGAAGCCGTTCTCACCGTTCGGCCCGCGCACGATCTTGAGGCCGATATCGTGGAAGGCTATTGCCGCGCGATCCTCGGCGGCGCCCGAGACGGCGATCTTGAACTTGCGCGGCAGCCAGCTGAACTCCGGATGCAGCGTCGACCATTGGCGCAAGATCTCGCACCAGGCGCGCGGGTCCTCGAGCTCGTCATGGGCGGCGCCGGCGAAAGGATCGGCGGTGACGTTACGCACGCAATTGCCGCTGGTCTGGATGCAATGCATCTCAACCTCGGCGAGTGCTGCCAGGATGTCAGGCACGTCGACCAGCTTCACCCAGTGGAATTGCAGGTTCTGACGCGTGGTGAAGTGGCCGTAGCCGCGGTCCCACCGCCTTCCGATCATGGCGAGCTGCCGCAGCTGGGCCGGTGAGAGCACGCCATAGGGGATGGCGATGCGCAGCATGTAGGCGTGCAGCTGCAAATAGAGCCCGTTGCGCAAGCGCAAAGGGCGAAACTCGTCCTCGGTGAGCTTGCCTGCGAGCCTTCGCTCGACCTGGCCCCGGAACTCCGCCACGCGCTCCTTCACGAAGGCGTGGTCGAACTCGTCATAACGGTACATCGTACCAATCCTTGGTCAGGGTGGTGCGGTGCGAGGCGCGGATGCGTTCCCGCACCGACAGGGCCGTGACATCGCCATGCTGAACGGTCACCGCCATGGGATAGACGGCGACCACTTTGCGCAGGGCGACGGCCTTGGCCGCCTCGGCTTCGAGCGCCTTGGTCTCCTCCTCGGTCTTAGCCAGACGCGCCGCGTTGAGGCGCTCGGTCCAGCTGCCGTCCGGCGCCAGATACACGACGATGCCGTCGATGAGGCGGTTAGCGGTGACGACGTTAGGCATAGGCCCGCCTCAGCTCCGGCAACGACAAGACCCGGTCCACGGCGCCCGCGGCTTCCAATCCCGCCACCTTGCCGAACAGGAGCACGGCGGGGCTCGCCAGCCCAAGGCGCTCTGGATAGGCGGCAAGCTCGGCAAGCGTGGTGGCAACGCGGCGCTCGTTCGACCGACTCACATTCTCCACCGCCATGACCGGGCAGTCGGACTGCCAGCCGGCGGCGATGAGCTTGGCCGCGACTACACTAGCGGTGCTGACGCCCATATAGATGACGAGCGTGTTCTGCCCGCCCGCAAGGGCGGAAAGATCCAGATGCTCGAAGCTCGGCTCCTCACCGCCCGCGGCGTGGCCCGAGACGAAGGTCACGGTGTGGGAGATGTCGCGATGGGTGAGCGGGATCTGCAAGCTTGCGGCCGCAGCCACGCTTGCGGTGATGCCCGGGATGACCTCCACCTCGATGCCGCTTTCGCGAAGGGCCGCGAGCTCCTCGCCGCCGCGCCCGAAGATCAACGGGTCCCCGCCCTTCAGCCGCACCACGGTCTGGCCGGCTTCTGCGCGCTCGACCATCAACGCGTTGATCGCCTCTTGCGGCACGCTGTGGTCGCCCTTGGACTTGCCGACCGGGATCAGCTCGGCCTCGCGGCGGGCGTACTCCAGCACGCTCATCCCGACCAGGTGGTCGTAGAGGATGACGTCGGCGGATTTCAGCGCGCGCACCGCCTTGAGCGTGAGCAGCTCGGGGTCGCCCGGTCCGGCGCCGACGAGCAGCACGCGGCCCTTGGCGGGGCCTGCGGCAGAGGCACGCTCGATGGCTTCGCCGAGCAGGCGGCGGGCTCCGCTCTCATCGCCGTCGAGTGCGGCTCGCGCGGCAGGGCCGTCAAACACCCCCTCCCAGAAGTGACGGCGGGAGGGCCCGGCTGGCAGCCTCTCGGCGACGCGCTCGCGGAACTCAGCCGCGAGCTTTGCCACCGCATCGAGGCGGGGATGCAGCTCGCGCTCCAGCCACGCACGCAGGCGCTGGGCAAGCACGGGTGCTGTACCGGAGGTGCCGATCGCCACCGTCACTTGGCCGCGGTCGACGATGGCCGGAAGGGCAAAGCTGCAGAGCTCGGGCCGATCGGGAACATTGACGGGGACGCCCAGCGCACGCGCGATGGCCGCGACGCGGGCATCCTCGGCATCGTCCTCGGTGGCGGAGATCACCAAAGGCCGGCCGCGCAGCTCGGCCGTGCCGGGCTTGGGCGCAAGCACGGTGACGAGGCCCGCCGCGACGAGCAGGGCAAGTTCGGGCGCAAGCTCGCCCTCGGCCGCCGAAAGGTCGACGCTCCGCGCGCGCTTCAACAACAGCCGCGCCTTGACGGCGGCGAGCTCGCCTCCGCCCACCACCAGCGGCGGCTTGCGGTCGAAGCTCAGGAAAATCGGGAAGCTGTGCATCAGCCGCTAGCCTCCCACCGCAAGTCGGACAACCGGCGCATCGGCGAGACTCTCAGGCGCAAGCTCGACCTCGAGCCCGTCAAGGTCTTCGGCCATGATGATCTGGCAGCAAAGCCGCGATCGCTCGTCCACCTGGAAGGCGCCATCGAGCATTTCGAGCTCTTCGTCACTAGCGGGGGGCAGTTTCGCCACCCATTCGGCGCCGACCCACACATGGCAGGTGGCGCAGGCGCAGGCCCCGCCGCACTCGGCCTTGATGGGCAGGCCCCAGTCGCGGATGACCTCCATGACCCGCCAGCCTTCGAGCGCCTCGAGGCGATGGGTGGTCCCATCCGGCATGCGCACTTCGACGATCATGTCAGGCCACCTTCAACAGGCGCTGCAGCTCGGACGACGAGGTCGTGTACTGGAAACGCAGCGTCTTGTCAGGATGAACATAGCGATAGGCGGCTTGCGCCATCAGCGCCGCCTCGTGGAAGCCGGAGAGGATGAGCTTGAGCTTGCCGGGATAGGTGTTGATGTCACCGATGGCGAAGATTCCGGGCGTGCTCGTCTCGAAGCGGGCCGTGTCCACGGGGATCAGATTTTCGTTGAGGTTGAGGCCGAAATTGGCGATCGGCCCAAGCTTCATGGTCAGACCGAAGAAGGGGAGCAGCACATCGGCGCCAACGTCGAAACTCGTGCCGTCGGGCCGCTTGACCGTCACGGCCTCGAGCACTCCGTCCCTGCCTTTGAGACCCGTCGGCTGGCCGAGCTCGAACCGCACCAGCCCGTCGGCCTCCAGCGCCCGCATCTTGTGCACCGTGTCGGGTGCGGCGCGGAATTCCGAGCGGCGGTGGATCAGGGTGAGCCTTTCGGCAATGGGGGCCAAATTGACCGTCCAGTCGAGCGCCGAATCGCCGCCGCCGGCGACGACGATGCGCCTGCCGTGGAAGTCGCCGATGCGGCGGACGGCGTAAAAGACGCTGGTGCCCTCATAGGCGTCGATACCGGGAATGGGCGGGCGCTTCGGCACGAAGCTGCCGCCGCCCGCGGCGATCACCACGACCTTCGCCACGATGACCCGCCCCTCATCGGTGGTGAGCCGCCAGCTTCCGTCCTCGGTCTTGGCCAAGGCCGCTGCCATCTCGCCGAAATGGAACTCAGGCTTGAAGGGCCGGATCTGCTCCAGCAGCCGATTGGTCAGCTCCTGGCCGGTGCAGACCGGCAAGCCCGGAATGTCGTAGATGGGCTTCTCGGGATACAACTCGGCGCATTGGCCGCCGGGCCGGTCGAGGATATCCACCACATGGGCCTCAAGATGGGCGAGCCCAAGCTGGAACACCGCGAACAGGCCCACGGGGCCGGCGCCAATGATAATCACGTCGGTGGAAGCTTGATTGGCCGCCATCGCTTTCCAGCCCGCCTCAATTGGTTGCCGCACCCGAGTGTGTGAGATGGGGCATTCTACAGAAAAATCCTACTGCATGGAAGGCGCCAAGGCGGAAAAGCAGCAATAATGTTCCTGTAGAACGGAAACAGTAGAATTTTGTTCCCTTTTGTCTCAGAAAAGGATCGCGAATCCTCCGCGCGCAATGCCAGCGCAAAATTCATTCTGGGCTAGGGCGCTTGAGGAGTGCGTCCCGGATCTCCTCGAGCAGCTGCACCTCGCGGGCGGGCGGCGGCTCGGCCGCCGGGTCCTCCTCTTGCTTACGGCGCAGCTGGTTCATGGCCTTGACCGCCATGAAGAGGACGAAGGCCACGATCAGGAAGCTGATCAAATTGTTGAGAAACAGCCCGAAATTCATGGTCGGCGCACCCGCCTGGCGCGCCTGGGCAAGCGAGTCGTAATGGGCGCCGTTGAGCGAAATGAACATGTTGCTGAAATCGACGCCACCAGTGATCACGCCGACCGGCGGCATGACGATGTCGTCGACCAGCGATTTGACGATGGTGGAGAAGGCGGCGCCGATGATGATGCCGACCGCCATGTCGACCACGTTGCCCCGAAGCGCAAATTCCTTGAACTCTTTCAGCATCAGCGCATCCCCGTTTGCTGCCCAGACAGCCGGTTCGAAAGTCCCATCAAGAGCCTCGCCCGCGGCCTCTCCCCTGCCACGTTTCCACGCCAACTGATTGCTAGACGCTTTCGGCTTCCATGCATGCGGGCAGCCAATGCCAGCCTCTCGGCAAGCAACGAGTGTGCTAGTTTGCAAGCCCGCCCTCAACTGCTACCTGCTTGTCCATTGGGGCCGAGGGTGCAACGGCCGGCGCGGCTCAAGTGAACAGACCGGCATGGGTTGCATCAGGGAGGTTGCGTGACCGAGCAGGCCCCGAGCGATCGTCACCAGCGGCGGACGCTCATCCTCGCCGTGGCCGTGCTCGCAAGCGTGCTTGCCGCCGTCGTCCTCGTGGTGGCGACCGTGCCTGAGCTCAACCAGTACCGCATCCTGCGCTTCCCGCTGGGCTTCTATCTCGTGGCGCAGGGCCTCCTGATCGTCATCACCGCCGCGTCTTTCTGGTTCGCGGGCACCCAGGAGCGCATCGACCAGGAGCGCGGCGAGAGCGAGGAGCTGTGATCAGACGATGAGCGCTCCCGCCAAGCTCCGCACACCCAATCCGCATCTTGGTGCCTATTACGGCATCATCACCAGCGCCGTCGTGTCGCTGGTCATCATGCTCGCTCTGTTCGAGCAGCTCGGCTGGCGGGAAAGCGCGCTCGCTCCCGCCATGATGCTGGCGCCGCTTGCGCTCTATCTCGTCATCGCGCTGGCGGCGCGGACGCTCGACCTCGACGACTTCTTCGTGTCAGGGCGCCGCGTGCCTGCCGTGTTCAACGGGCTCGTCATGGCGGCGATCGCGATCGGCGGCGTGGGCTTCTTTGCGTATGTCGGCACGGTATTCTTCTTGGGCTTCGATGCGCTCGCCATCGGGCTCGGCTGGGCGAGCGGCATGCTTGCTGCCGCGGTACTGTTTACGCCTTACTTGCGCAAGGCGGGGTCCTGCACCGTGCCGGCCTTTCTCGGCCACCGCTTCCGCTCGCGCACCTTGCGCGTCATGGGATGCGTGCTTGCGCTACCGCCCGCCGCGCTGCTGCTCGCCGCCGAGATGAAGGTCGCAGCGCTTGCAGCTTCATTGTTCCTGCCCATCTCCTATCCCCTCGCCGTGGGGGCGGTGGGGCTGATCATTGGGACAATCGCGATTGCCGGAGGCATGCGCGCGCTCACCTGGAGCGGGAGCGCCCAGTTTATCGTCGGCGCCGTGGGCTTTGCCGTCCCGCTGATCATCGTCTCGGTGCTGCTCACCAACCTGCCGGCGCCGCAGCTCACCTATGGCGAGACGTTCCTGCCCTTGCAGAAATCCGAGATCACCGCCGGGCTGTCGCCGTCGCAACCGGAGCAGCTGACCACGGCACTGCCGGCCGCTCCGCCGCGAGCGAGCTCCAAGCCCTTCCTGCAGCCCTTCGGCTCCATCGCCAAGCCGGATTTTCTAACCCTGTTCCTCTGCCTCGCGCTCGGGACCGCGGCGCTGCCGAGCCTGCTCGTGCGCAGCGGGGTGACGAGCTCGGTCGCCGAGCAGCGCCGATCCGGCGCCTGGGCGGTGCTGTTCGTAGCGCTGTTCGCGGCGAGCGCGCCGGCCTTGGCCGCCTTCGTCAAACTGCTCATGTTCGCCGACATCGCGCAGACCCCGGCCGCGGTGCCGCCCGACTGGCTCAGCACCTTGAGCGCCTATCAGCTGCTGCAGGCAAACGACGCCAATGGCGACGGCGTCATCGAGGCCTCCGAGCTCCTCATCGCGCGGGACGGCGTGGCGCTGGCGCTGCCCGCCGCGGCGGGGCTGCCTTTCATCTGCACCGTGCTCACGGCGGCCGCCGGGATGGCGATCGCGCTCGCGGCCGCCGCCTCGCACCTGTTCACGCTCGCCGGCAGCGTCGCCGAGGACCTGATCCGCGTGCTCGCGCGGCAGATGACGGACCTGCCGCGGATCATGGTGGCTTGGGTGACNNAGGATCGGGCGTTGTGCGCTTCCGGAGCACGCCGACATTTTTACGACTGTTGCACCATCGCTCGGGTGCGCGATCGCGGCGACCGTGCTTGGCACCGCGGTCTTCCTGGCCATTGCCGACATCGACTTGCTGCAGGCCGCGGTGACCGCCTTTGCCTTTGCCGCCGCCACCTTCTTCCCGGTGCTGTTGCTCGCCATCTGGTGGCGGCGATGCACGCGGATAGGCGCCATGCTGGCGCTTGGCACCGGCTTCACCACCATGGCGGTCGAGGTCGCCTTTGGCGGCGCCTTCGGCTCAGGCCAGGCGGGATTGACCACCGTGATCGCGGCCCTGATCGGTGCCCTTCTTGCCATCGTCGCAGGCGTCGTGGCGAGCTTGCTCACTGAGGCGCCGTCACCGGCGGAAGAGGATTATTTCGAGGAGCTGCGCGATCCCGCCGGCGAGGCCCTTTACGATCGCGCCCAGCGGCGCCCGGCGCCGCCCAGCCCATAAACCTGACCTTCGACCTTCAACCCAATCGGCCTCGCCATGGACCTCAACCTCGTCTCCGCCCGCTTCGCGCTCTATCCGGACATTCTCGCCTACCGCAACGGTCGGCTGAAGGTCGGGAGCTCCCACGAGCTCTATTACGAGGAATGCGGCAACCCGGCCGGCAAGCCCGCCGTGCTGCTGCATGGGGGTCCGGGCGGCGGCTCGAACGCGCTCATGCGCCGCTATCACGACCCATCCCGCTACCGCATCGTGCTGTTCGATCAGCGGGGATGCGGGCGCTCCACGCCGCACGCCTGCCTCGAGGACAACACCACCTGGCAGCTGGTCGACGACATCGAGCGGCTCAGGGAGCATCTTCGCATCGAGCGCTGGCAGGTGTTCNNTTCGGCGGCTCGTGGGGATCGACTCTGGCGCTCAGCTATGCGGAGACTTACCCGGAGCGGGCGACCGAGCTGGTGCTTCGAGGCATCTTCACGCTGAGAAGGAGCGAGCTCGCCTGGTTCTATCAGGAAGGCTGCAGCTTGATCTTTCCCGACGCGTTCGAGGATTTCCTACGCCCCATTCCTCCCCTTGAGCGCGGCGACCTGATCGCGGCCTACCACAAGCGGCTTACCTCGCCCGACCCCGCCATCCAGCTCGAAGCCGCGCGCGCCTGGAGCGCATGGGAGGGCAAGACGCTGTCGCTGCTCCCCGACGCCGAACGGGTGCGGCGGTTCTCCGAGGACGCCTATGCGCTCGCTTTCGCCCGCATCGAGTGCCACTACTTCATCAATGGCGGCTTCTTCCACTCCGACGATCAGCTGATCGCCAACGCGCATCGGCTCCGTGGCATTCCCGGAATCATCGTGCATGGCCGCTACGACGTGGTGACGCCGGTGAAGACCGCCTTCGACCTCGCCCGCGCCTGGCCCGAGGCGGATTTGAAGGTGGTGCCCGATGCGGGCCACGCCATGACCGAGCCCGGCACCGNNTTTTTGACGCATGATCTTTTCGGAAAACCGGTTCCCACTTTTCCGGATCATGCTCTGCTTAAGTCACGCCTCGGCGGAATGGCCGATGAAGTTGAGAGCGATGGTCCGCTCGTGCGGCTCCGTCCGATGCTCGATCAGATAGACGCCCTGCCACTGCCCGAGCACCATCCTGCCGTCCTTGATGGGGATGGAGAGGCTGACGCTGGTCAGCATCGACTTGATGTGGCTCGGCATGTCGTCGGGCCCCTCCTCGGCGTGGGCATAGGGGCCGTGCTCGGGCGCGAGCCCATCGAGCGCCGCCATGAGGTCGTGCCGCACAGCGGGATCAGCGTTCTCCTGGATGGTGAGCGAGGCGGAGGTGTGACAGACGAACACCGTGAGCAGCCCATTCTCCGCCGAGATGCCGTCGAGCCAGCTCCGCAAGACTTGGCTGATCTCGATGAAGCCCTTGCCGCTGGTGGGGACAAAGAGCGTGTGGCTCGACTGAACGAAATCAGCCATCGGCGTTTGCCATGGTGTTCGCGCCTACCGGGCCTTCTGACCGCCCTCAAATCTCCTTCGGCGGGTCCCCGGCCTGGATATCCCGCACCATGTCTTCGAAGCGGCGAAGCATCTTGGCCACGAGATCGGCCATCTGATCAAATGCGACCTCAGGCACGCTGGACGATGGATTGGCCGGCTGGAGCCTGGGCGTGGTGTCCGGCGCCTTGGCGGGAGCATCAGCCTCGGCGGGAGCACCAGCCTCGGCGAGCTTCTGGCGAAGCTCTTCGGTCTGGTGGGTGAGGCGGTCGACCTCCTGCTGCAGCGCCCGAACGTCGTCGGCAACGCTGGCGCAGGACCAGCCCGAAGGCTTCTGGCTGCACACCGACATGGCGCCGGTGGCACTGTCGAGGCGCAAAAAGGCCTCGCCTGCGGGGGCGAGCGTATAGCGGCCGGGAGCGTCGGCGGCGAGGCCGGCTCCACCGGAGAAGAGGACCACGACCACGGCCGCCGCAAAAATCCTCATCTGCATGGCTCGACCTCCACTGTCTGCTCGCGAGACGCCATCGTCGTCCTCTCGTCTGCGCTTGGCAAGTCCTAGGGGCGGCGTCGCTCGATAGCCCCGCCCCGACACCTGATCTTTTTGCGAAAACCGGTTCCCACTTTTCCGAATCTAGCCTTTTTGACGCATGATCTTTTTGGAAAACCGGTTCCCACTTTTCCGGATCATACTCTAGGCGCGGCCCCGGAAATCCGCTCTTCCGTCCCACAACAAGTCGCGGCTTAACCCAAAATTTACTCCCCCTTGCCACGGTGGTTGCGACCGCTGCGTCTCGCGTCGAACCCGCTCCACGACCAATCGGCGCGTCGAACGCATAAGCGTCACCCACCCATGGGGAACGGGATGGCTTCGGAAGCAAAGTGGCAAGCCGGCAGCACCGGGACAGAAGGCGACGCTCCGCTCGCAGGAAACCACATGGATCAGCGGTCGGTGGAGAGCCTGCTGCGCAGGCTGGTTGAGCGGGTCGAGGAGAGCGAGCGCCGCAATGGCGAAGCGCTCGAGGAGCTGCATGCGCGGCTCGATCAGCTATCGCACACCACCGACGCGGCCCGGGCGACCGGCACTCCCGACGAAGCCGCGACACTCGACCGCCTGCACAGCCAAGTGAACGGGCTCGCCCGCCGGCTGGAGAAGGCGCAAGAGGCCGAGCCCTCCCTCGACGATTTCGTCAAGCTCGGCAAGGCCTTGGCCGGGGAACAGGATTTCTCTTCCGACCTGGCGCCGGACAAGGCCGCCGTGGCGGAAGTCCCGCCACTCGGCGGCCCGGCGGAGGCAAGCGCCGCAGGCTTTGACTTCACCGCGCCCGAGGCAGGTGAGACTTATGCTCCGCCCAAGCTCGAGCTGCCGCCGCTCGAAGCCGACAACACCGATTTCGACAAGCGGCTCGTCGACATGGCCTACCGGCTCGAGAACTCCATCGACGCGGCGATGCCGTCCTCGGAGGTCTCAAGCCTCAACGCGCGCATGGCGGAAATCGCCTTAAAGCTCGATGTGGCGCTGCAAGAGAGCTCCAAGCTCGACAGCCTGCACCATGTGGAACACCAACTTTCCGAGATGGGCCAACAACTTGGCCGCGCAGAACTACAGATCGCCAGGATCGGCGGCATCGAGAGCCAGTTGCTCGGCCTGATCGAGCGCTTCGACGACGCACCCACGCAAATGGAGCGAGTAGCGAGCAAGGCCGCCAATGAGGCGGCCCGCCTCACCGCCGCCAACGGCATCGGCAAGCCGAGCGCATTCGAGCGGCTCGACGCCATCCACCGCGACCTCGTCGCCATGAATGATCGCAGCCGCACCACCGACGACCGCCTCGCCGACACGCTGACCGCCGTGCACGCGTCCTTGAGGCAGCTCGTGCAGCAGGTGGAAAGAGGCAGAGAGCCGCCGCCGGCCGCCCCCCGCGCACCCTTACCCCCGCCCTTGGCGCCCGAGCGTCCCTATGGGGCGGCGGAGCGCAGGAGCGGGATTGAGCAGCCGGCCATGCCTGCGCAGCCGCAACCGCCGCGTTACGGAGCAGCACCCGCGCTGGCCGAAGTGAGCATCGAAAAGGCGCCGTCCCGCAAGGAGGCCGCCGAGCAAACCCAGCCCAAAGACCGCTCGTTGAGGAGCCGGCTTGGCGCTGCCATCCCCGATTTCGAGGCCGAGCCCCTGCCCGCTTTCGGCCGCGCCAAGCGTGAGCCGGACGCCGAGGAGGCCGTCGATCTCGACCTCGGCGAGGCCCGCTTCCGCAGCGGCGACGAGGACGAGCTCGACTCCCCTGACGATTTCGTGGCGGCGGCACGCCGCGCGGCACAAGCCGCAGCCGCCCAGGCCGAAGAAAGAGGCCTCCNNCGCAGGCCCCGTGCCGGCGCCGCGATTGCCACCACGGTCGCGGCCGAGCCGCAAGGCCGCCGCAAGCGGTCAATTCTGATGATCTCGGCGGCCCTTCTGCTCATAATCAGCGCGGGCATTCTCTATGGTCGCCTCAAGCTGAAATCCGAGCCTGGGTCCACGCCGCCCTCGAGCGAGCAGAGGTCTTCCGCGCCCGCAACGCCCGCTCCTTCGGCCACCGCGCCGGAGAGGCCCGCCCCGGAGAGGCTCGCCCCAGGGACGCCCGCGCCAGAGACGCCTGCACCGGAGATGCTTTCGCCCGAGACATCCGACCCCGATGCCGCCTCGCCTGAGCCGTCAACGCCGCACGGCACCGCGCCGGTCGCTCCTGGCGGGGCAGGCAAGCCGCCGGCGCGATCTGGCGAATCAGACATTCCGCCGTCCGTGCGCGTAAGCGAGGCGCCGGTGGAAACCGCCATGGCCGAGACCACGGGAAGTGCCACATGGAGCGTGACCGTGGTTGCCAAATCCCCTCGCCGTGCAGCACCGGCAGCGGAAGCCGAAGCGTCGCCGCAGCCGCAGCCCGTGTCGCTCAAGCCCGATCACCCCGAGACCTTGGTGCCCGGCGTCAGCATGAGCATCGAGGAGCCGCAAGCCGCCGCCAAAATGCCGCCGCTGCCGGCCATGGGCAGCGCCGAGGCGGTGCCGTCCCATCTACCCATGCCGCCGGCCGAGCTTGGGCCTTTGAGCCTGCGCCAGGCGGCTGCGAGCGGCGACGCCAAGGCGCAATACGCCATCGCGCTTCGCTATGCCGAGGGGCAAGCGGTGGCGCAGAGCTGGACGGAGGCCGCGCGCTGGCTGGGCTTCGCCGCAAGCTCCGGGCTCGCGCCCGCCCAATACCGCCTCGCCGTGCTTTACGAGCGCGGCCAGGGGGTCGGCAAGGATCTCGGCCGGGCCCAGTCCTGGTATGCCCGCGCGGCGGAGCAGGGCAACATCAAGGCCATGCATAATCTCGGCGTGGCCGCGGGGGAGACGGTCGGCGGCAAGCCGGACTACGCGCTCGCGGCGAAATGGTATGCCGAGGCCGCGGCTCACGGGCTTGCCGACAGCCAGTTCAATCTCGCCATCCTGGAAGAGCACGGGCTCGGCGTCCCTAAGAACCTGGTCGACGCCTATAAGTGGTTCTCGCTGGCGGCGGCCAATGGCGACGCGGAGGCGGTCAAGCAGCGCGATCTCGTCAAGCTCGAGCTTCCGGCCGCAGCACTTAGCGAAGACCTGCAGGTGCTGAAGGCTTGGAAGGCGACGCCGGTCAAGCCGGACGCCAATGAAGTGACCTTGCCGGGACAGGGCCAAGCCGATGCCGCTTCCTCCAACAAGGCGCTCGTCAGCCGCGCCCAGGCGCTCCTCAACAAGCTCGGCTACGATGTGGGCCAGCCTGATGGCGCGCTCGGCGACCGCACGCGCGACGCGATCAAGAGCTTCGAGCGCCGCAACGGCACCGCCGAGACCGGCGAGGTGACCGTGCCGCTGGTCACCAAGCTCGAGCGCCTGACGAGCTGACGCCAAGGGCTCCCCGCTCGTATGGGCGGGCAGTGAAAGCGCTGAACCCTTACGCCAGCATGACAAATCGGTAAGTCTTGCACTGGCGCATTGACACCCGGACGTGCGGCGAACAGTTTGGCTTTACGACGCTAGAGCGCTTTCGCGTTAGGTTCCAATCGCGACAGCGTTCTAGCCTTTTGTTGGAGCAATCTTTTGGCGAAAACCGGTTCCCACTTCTCTGAGATCATACTCTTTTTTGACGCATGATCTTTNNTGATCATGCTCTAGAAGGCAACGCCCGCACCCGCCGATGCTGCAAGTCTATCTGCCCATAGCCGAGATCTCGGTGAACCTCGTGGTGATGCTGGGATTAGGCGCGGCGGTAGGCTTCCTTTCGGGCATGTTCGGCGTCGGCGGCGGCTTCCT
>PLBV01000070.1 GCA_003135455.1 Hyphomicrobiales bacterium
ACCAATGCGCTGCTGGAGCGCAAGGGCGATCCGGTCCTGCTTCTCGTCACGCAAGGGTTCCGCGACGCGCTCGAGATCGGCTATCAGGCAAGGGAAAAGCTTTTCGCCCGCCGCATCGAGAAGCCCGCGATGCTGTATGCGCGCGTCGCCGAGGTGCCTGAGCGCGTGCGTTCCGACGGCAGCGTCGAGACGCCGCTCGATCTTGATGCAACCCGCGCTAGCCTTGCGGCCGCACGCGCCGAGGGCATCGATGCGGTGGCCATCGTATTCATGCACGCCTACGCCTATCCCGATCATGAGCAGCAGGCGGCGGAGCTCGCGCGCGAAGCGGGCTTCACCCAGATCTCGGCGAGCCACCAGGTGAGTCCGCTGGTGAAATTCGTGGGCCGCGGCGACACCAGCGTGGTCGATGCCTATCTCTCGCCGCTGCTCCGCCGCTATGTGGAGCGCATCGCCTCCGCGCTAACCGCAAACTCCCCGCTCCCCCCTTGTGGGGGAGCAACTGGCACTGCCGTACCCAACCTCCTCTTCATGCAGTCCTCGGGCGGGCTCACTTCCGCCGCGCTGTTCAAGGGCAAGGACGCGATCCTGTCGGGGCCGGCGGGTGGAGTCGTGGGCGCGGTGGAGACGGCACACCTGGCAGGCTTCGCCCAGATCATCGGCTTCGACATGGGCGGCACCTCCACCGATGTCTGCCATTACGACGGCGCCTATGAGCGGACCTTCGAGAGCGTGGTGGCGGGGGTACGCGTCCGCGCGCCGATGATGCTGATCCACACCGTTGCCGCGGGCGGCGGCTCGATCCTTCATTTCGACGGCGCGCGGCTCCGCGTGGGGCCGGAGTCCGCCGGCGCCGATCCCGGACCCCTTTGCTACCGCCGCCAAGGCCCGCTGACCGTCACCGATGCCAATATCATGGTGGGCAAGCTCGACCCGGGCTTCTTCCCTCCCATCTTCGGGCCAGGACAGGATCAGCCGCTCGATGCGGGATCCGTGCGCCAAGCCTTCGCGGCTCTTGCTGCCGAGATCGGCGATGGGCGAAAGCCTGAGGAGGTCGCGGAAGGCGCCATCAGGATCGCGGTCGCCAACATGGCATCCGCGATCAAGTCCATCTCGGTCGAGCGCGGCTATGACGTGGCCGATTATGTGCTCAACTGCTTTGGCGGCGCCGGCGGCCAGCACGCCTGTCTCGTCGCCGAGGCGCTGGGCTTGAAGCGCGTGCTGATCCACCCTCTGTCCGGCGTGCTCTCGGCCTATGGCATCGGTCTCGCCAAGCTTGCCGCCACGCGCAGCCGCGCGGTGCTGCGGCTGCTGGACGACCCTGGGGTGGGCGAGGCCATCGTCATCGCCTTGCCTTTGGCAGTGGAGGCAATCGAGGAGCTTGTGCGCCAAGGCGTGGAGCGTAAGGGCATCGGCGTGAGCCTTCGCCTGCTTTTGCGCTATCTCGGCACCGACAGCGCGCTCTCGGTGCTGTCCGACCCCGCGTTTTTCACCTCCCTCTTTGCGGGAGAGACTGACCGATCAAAGACCGGTCGGGAGGGGGCTCGTTTGCAGGCTCGGATCATGCCCCTCCTGTCCCTTGACCCTTCCCCTCAGGAGGAGAGGGAGCCTGCCGAGGCTCTGCTCACCAAACTGAGGCGCGACTTCGAGGGGATGCACCAGCAGCGCTTCGGCTTCACCAGCCCCGACAAGCCCATCGAGATCGAGGCGATCGAGGTCGAGGCGCGGGGCGGCGGCGAGCGCCCGGACGAGCCCGACCTGCCGCTTGAGCCAAAGACACAGCCCAAGCCGCACACCATTACGCAGCTCTTCACCGTCGGCGCATGGTGCGAGGCGAAGGTCTTCTCGCGGCCCGACCTCGCGCCCAGCCACCGCGTGCAAGGCCCGGCGCTGATCATCGAGCCGCATCAGACGGTGGTCGTGGAGCCCGGCTGGCAGGCGGAGGTCACGGCCAAGAACCATTTGCTGCTCACGCGCGTCCGGTCCGAAAAGGCACAAGAAGCGGCCGGGACGCGGGCGGACCCGGTGCTGCTCGAACTGTTCAACAACCTCTTCACGGCGATAGCCGAGCAGATGGGCTACGCGCTCAAGAACACCGCGCGCTCCGTCAACATCAAGGAGCGGCTCGACTTCTCCTGCGCGCTCTTCGACGGCCAAGGGCGCCTCGTCGCCAACGCCCCGCACATCCCGGTGCATCTCGGCTCCATGGACAGAAGCGTCGAAACGGTCTCACGCGAGGTGGGCGCGGCCCTCGCACCGGGCGACGTCTGGATGCTGAACGCGCCCTACAATGGCGGCACCCACCTCCCCGACATCACCGTGGTCACGCCAGTGTTCGACGTGGGAGGCGCCAACATCCTCTTCTTCGTCGCCGCCCGCGGCCATCATTCCGATATCGGCGGCATCGCGCCTGGCTCGATGAGCCCGAACGCCAAGTGCATCGAGGAGGAAGGCGTCTATATCGACCCGTTCAAGCTCATCGAGGGTGGCCGCTTCCGCGAGGAGGCCGTGCGCACGCTTCTGACCGGCGCCCCCTACCCTGCCCGCGATCCCGACCAGAACATCGCCGATCTGAAGGCGCAAGCGGCGGCCAACGCCAAGGGCGTGGCGGAGATCGAGAAGCTCGTCGCCCATTACGGGCTCGATGTGGTCAACGCCTATATGGGGCATGTGCAGGACAATGCGGCGGCGAGTGTCGCCCGCGTCATCGAGACGCTGAAGCCCGCAAGCTTCGAGCTTGAGACCGACCAGGGCGCAATCATCAAGGTTGCGGTCCGCATCGACAAGGAGCGCACCCGCGCGACCGTGGATTTCACCGGAACGAGTGCGCAAACCGCCGACACCTTCAACGCGCCGGAGCCGATCGCGCGGGCTTGCGTGCTCTATGTGTTCCGCACGCTGGTGGACGACGACATCCCGCTCAACGCGGGCTGCCTCAGGCATATCGACATCGTCATCCCCGAGGGCTCGATGTTAAAGCCCCGCTACCCCGCCGCCGTCGCGGCCGGCAATGTGGAGACGAGCCAGATCATCGTGAACTGCCTGTTCGGCGCTCTCGGCGCGCTCGGTTCGGCGCAAGGAACCATGAACAACCTCACCTTCGGCAATGCCCGCACCCAATATTACGAGACGATCTGCTCGGGCGCGCCAGCCGGCCCCGGCTTCGACGGCGTGGCCGCGGTGCAGACCCACATGACCAATTCGCGCCTCACCGACCCCGAGGTGCTGGAGCTTCGCTACCCGGTGCTGCTCGAGCGCTTCGAGATCCGGCGCGGCTCTGGCGGCAAGGGCCAATGGCGCGCGGGCGACGGCACGCTGCGCGTCATCCGGTTCCTCGAGCAGATGAGCTGCTCCATTCTGTCGGGCTTCCGAAAGGTTCGCCCCTTCGGCTCCTTTGGCGGTGAGCCGGGCGAGCCTGGCGAGAACTCCGTGCGTCGCAAGGAAGGGCACATCGAGCAGCTCGGGGCCTGCGCCGAAACTGTGATGGAGCCCGGCGACGCCATCATCATCCAGACACCCACCGGCGGCGGGTTTGGGCCGGCCCGCGAGCGAGGGTGACTGAACTTACGCGAGCATCATGCACGCACAGGCAGTGGCTGGACGGGAACCGCGTCTCGGCTTAGGCATTACCAGATCACGGGCCGCGGGTCGCGACGCCTGCAGGATCGTTCAAAAACGGAGATCCAAATGAGACCATTCGCTGCCGCGCTCGCCGCGTCGCTCTTCGCCATCAGCACTGTGCATGCCGCCGCGCCGCTCACAGAGGAGCAGGCGCGCGAGAAGGCTACCAACATCCTGCTAGGAGACCCTTACGGGTCCTCTGCCGAGGACGTCGCCAAGACTATCAAGGACGCGCAATTGCTGAGCGATGGAAAGAGCACGCCCTGCGGCACGACAACGGGGCCCGTCTGGCAATTCCACGTTGTCGTCGAATCGCCCGTCACCTCGCCAGGCAGCCCGATCGACGGCTATCTCGTGGTCGACGCTGAGAGCGGCAAGCTCGTCTGTGCCAACCTGCCGATGCTCGATTAGCAACCGCCGCCCCAGACGAAACGAGGGCGCGGCTCGGCGGCTTCCGCGATTGTCATTCCCGCGCAGGCGGGAATCCAGTAACCGCGGCATTGCGTATGAAACTGCCGGCCGTGGCTACTGATCGTCGGCCTGCGCCGAGAAAGACAATCACAAAGACCTGCACGAGAAAGGGCGCGGGAGCCGAAACCCCCGCGCCCTCGCGTAACGTTGCCTCTCTATTCTGTATTCTGTCGCGAGTGTCGGTTAGGCCGTCGAGGCCGCACCGCCGCGGCGATCGGCCATGAACTGGTCGAACTCGGCCTTGTCCTTCGCCTTGCGCAGACGCTGTAGGAAGGTCTGGAACTCGTCCGCCTCCTCCTCCAGCCGCTTCAGAGTCTCCTCGCGATATTCGTCGAAGGCGGCGTTGCCGGTCGAGCGGAAGGGGGTCATGCCGCTCCGCCAGCGCATCACCTCGCGCCCGATATCGCTCGCTCTCCAATCACGTCGCGTTCCACATCCCATGCGTCCACTCCATATCGTATAGCCCAACACGGCGAGCCCAAGGGGCCACCAGAGGAGGAAGCCCACGACCATCGCGGTGATCCAGGCGGGCTTTCCATAGTCGTCCAAGGTCTGCACTAGCTGCATTCGAGGCCCTTCCTTCGGTGTGAATGTTATTCACATTCACATAAATGCGGTGCCTCGGCCCGGAGTCAAGAGGGCCATTGAAAATGTGATGCCCGACTTCGCCTCAAGCACGCGCAACTCAGCGTGAAAATTTTAACTCGGGCTGGTTACCCCTGGGGAAACAAGAGAGACAACAACGGGCGCGTGGTGCGGGGATATTGGTCATGTTGGTCGTGCGTTGCCGCCTAGCAGGCGTGCTTCTCGTCGTGCTCGCCACCGGTGGCGAGGCAGTCGCCGGTTCGCCATGGCTTGCCGATGCCAAGCCCAATGCGGAGGTTGCGAGCGCGCACGCAATGCCGGTGCAAGGTGTCGACGTGTCGAGCTGGCAGGGAGATATCGATTGGCAGAAGGCTAGGGCCGCCGGCACCGCGTTCGCCTACATCAAGGCGACCGAAGGCGGCGATCATCTCGACGCGAAGTTCCTGGAGAACTGGTACGCGGCCAAGCGGGCCGGCGTGGCGCGCGGCGCCTATCACTTCCTTTATTGGTGCCGCCCGGCCAATGAGCAGGCGCTTTGGTTCATGCTGAACGTGCCCGTAGATCCGGACGCCCTGCCGCCCGTGCTCGACGTGGAGTGGAACTCCCATTCGGCCACCTGCCCGAAGCGGGTCTCCCGCCAGGTGGCGCTGGACACGATCAAGACCATGCTCGACGCCATGGAGGCCTATACTGGCAAGCGGCCGATCATCTACACCGATCCCGTCTTCCATCGCGACGTGTTGGAGGGGGAGCTCGCCGGCTATCAGTTCTGGCTTCGCTCGGTCGCGGCCGAGCCTGAGCAGCGCTACGGCAACCGAAGCTGGGTGTTCTGGCAGTTCACCACCACCGGGCGCGTTCCCGGAATTGAGGGCAAGGTCGACCGCAACGTCTTCAACGGCGAGGGCGCCGATTGGACGCGCGTATTGCGGTCGCTCTACGCGGGTCGCTAGAGCCAGAGCGCTATCGCGTCGGGTTGAGTTGCGACAGCGCGTCTCACTTTTTGTTTGAGCATGATCTTTTCGGAAAACCGGTTCCCACTTTTCTAAGATCATGCTCTAGGCTCGTCGAGCTTCCGTCTGCCGGCCGTGCTCGGGAGATCATCGCCGCCCACTTCAACCGCCCGAGCGATAAAGCCGTGGCCGCACGCCATGCCGCAGAATTCCCGGACGTTCGCCTGGTGACGGTAGAGGACGTGTTCGGTGGATGGCAGAAGGTCTCGGCCGAGAGTCTGGCCGATGGCGGCATCCTCGACAAGATCTACGTCAACCGGTGAGAGTGGCGCTCCCCCCGGCGGTGGCGGAGGCGCTCCGGTCGAAGCGTTCACGCCGGTCAGGGCTCAGCTATGCCCGCTCTTCTCAGGCTCCAGGATGCCGAGGCCGCGCAGATAGATCAGCATCGCGCTTTCGAGGATCTCCTCGGCACTCATCGGCACCTTCTTTGCCTCCGGGCCGCCCTGGGCGAAGAGCGTGGCGACGCCATGAGACATCGCCCAGATATGCAGGCTCATCAGCCTGACCGGTGGGCGGGCGCCCTCAGGCAGGTTGCGGCACAGCGCGGCCGCCGCCTTCTGCAACACGCCGAAGGCGCGGTCGGCGGAGGGTAGGCGCGCGGCCTCCTCGCTGCCAAGTCCCGCCTCGAACATCACGGCATAGCTGGCGGGCTCCTGGCGCGCGAAGGCGAGATAGGCGCGGCCGACAGCCTCGAAAGCGGAGAGCGGCGTCGGCACGCCATTGTTCCAGGCAACATCGAGCCTGGCGGCGAAGCGCTCGAAGCCAGTGCGGGCGACCTCGGCCAGCAGCGCATCGCGGTCGCGGAAGTGGCGGTAGGGCGCCGCCGGGCTCACGCCCGCCAGCCGCGCGGCCTCGGTCAGGCTGAAGCCCACAGGTCCGTGCTGCTCGATGAGCTTGCGGGCGGCCTCCAGCAGCACCTCCTTGAGATTGCCGTGATGGTAGGAGCCGGGCCGGCGCCAGGATGGATCGGAGGGCGGCATGTGAAAGGCTTTTACTTTAAAGCACGTCACACCGCCACTTTCGGTACGACTGGTCTTTGCGCGTCGGTTTGACCCCCTCCCTGAAGGGGGAAGAGCGAGTGTGTCGCAACGCCCCGACCCGAACGCATCGCTCTGAAACGCCAGCTTTCGTTCATTTGTATGCCCCTCGCGGCGAATTGCTGCCCGCGGAAGGTTTGCCTCACCCACGCCCTCTCCGAATGGTGAGACGGTAGCCGGGGGAGCGAGGGATGCATGAACCAGCGCGAAACGCCCGTTCCCGCACGACGCACCGAGCGGCACTCGCTCGCCGCCCGGCTCCCAGGGGAAGTGCCGACCGTCGCCGGCATCCTCACCACCCTGCTGGTCTTCGCGTTCCAGGACACCTTCTTCGCCGACCTCTCCAACTATCCCCTCACCGCCTTCATGTTCGTCTGGCTGTTCGGGGTGATGCTGTGGGGCGCCTTCGGCGTCGTGCGCCACGCCGATGCGGTGGCGGAGAAGCTTGGCAAGCCTTACGGCACGCTGGTGCTCACGCTCTCGGTGATCGTCATCGAGGTCTCGCTCATAGCCGCGATCATGCTGCACGGCCAGAACAACCCGACGCTCGCCCGCGACGCCATGTTCGCTACCCTGATGATCATGCTCAACGGCATGATCGGCACGGCGCTGCTCATGGGGGCGCTGCGCTATTGGGAGCAGGAATACAATCTCGAAGGCGCGCGCGCTTTCCTCGTGGTCATCGCGTCGCTGGCGGTCTTCGCGCTGATCATCCCCAACTACACCAAGACCGTGCCTGACCCGAGCCGGTCGCCGTTCCAGGCCGGGCTCTTTGCCGTCATCACCATCCTGTTCTACGTCGTCTTCCTCGTCATCCAGACGCCACCGGGCTTTCTTCGCCGAGCCTGACGGCAACGGCAACCACCACCGCGCGGCGGCCGCTTATGACAGCCGGCGGACGCACAAGCACGCCACCGGGTCGCTCCGCTATCACGTGGCCATGCTGCTCTTGACGCTCATCCCCATCGTGCTCTTGTCGGAGTTCCTCGCCGTGCTGATCGATCTCGGCATCGAGCAGCTCGGGCTGCCGCCCGAGCTTGGCGGCATCCTCATCGCCGTGCTGGTGCTGTCGCCCGAGGGGCTTACGGCGCTGCATGCGGCGCTCGACAATCAGCTGCAGCGCGCGGTGAATGTGTGTCTCGGCTCGGCGCTCGCCACCATCGGGCTCACCATCCCCGCGGTGCTGATGATCGGGCTCTTGGCGGGCTCGGAGGTGCATCTTAACCTCGACCAGCTGCAGGCCGTGCTGCTCATCCTCACCCTGTTCCTGAGCGCGCTCACTTTTGGCGGCGCCCGCACCAATGTGCTGCAGGGCGTCGTGCTCCTGCTCCTATTCGTGGTCTATGTGGCGCTGATCTTCAGCCCCTGACAGCAGAACCCAGCTTCACCCTTTGCTCCGGCAGGGATCGTGGCCATAGGTATTGCGCGTGCGGATAGCCCCGTTCCGCCCATGCAGCAGCGCTTCGGCCCGCTCCTTGCGCGCTATGGATTTGGCCTTCTCCCACGCCTCGCTCTGGGTCTTGAAGACCGAAGACGGCGCCGCTGCCCCATCGGCGGTCACCGCCCAGCCGCGCTCATGGGGCATGACGTGCTGGTTCTTGCCCATGGCCTCCCCCTCCCGCGCGGCCAATTGGCGCGTGTCACTATTGTGTAGGCCGACCCACCATTGTAGCGGGCGGCGCGGCTCTTTTGGCGAAAACCGGTTCCCACTTTTCCGGATCTTGCTCTAAAACTTAAGAGGGCTCCTTCCAACCTTGCAAAGGCAACATGACGGACGCGCGGCCAAAGGCGGAGAGGTTGCGGATCGGCTGGCGCGAATGGGTGCGGCTGCCGGAGCTCGGCGTCGCCGCCATGAAGGCCAAGATCGACACTGGCGCGCGGACGAGCGCGCTGCATGCCTATCGCGTCGAGCCCTTCCGCCGCGGCGGCGAGCAGTGGGTGAGGTTCGAGCTGCATCCAATCCAGCGGAGCGACGCGGTGAAGGTCACCTGCGAGGCGCGCGCCGTGGACGAGCGCATGGTGCGCAATTCGGGCGGGCAGGTCGAGCGGCGCTACGTCATCAAGACGGAGCTCAAGCTCGGGGAGCTCGCCTGGCCGATCGAGCTTGCGCTTGCCAACCGCGACCAGATGGGCTTCCGCATGCTGCTCGGGCGCACGGCGCTCAAGCGCGGCGTGCTCGTCGAGCCGGGCCGCTCCTTCCTCGCTGGCCCGCGGCCTGCAGGCGTCCGCCGCAGGCGCCGCACGAGCGGTGCCCTTGAGCCAAGCAAAGCGCTGCGCTAGACCACATTGCCCCCCGGAGACCAGCCCCCATGAAGATCGCGTTGCTCGCGCGCAATCCGCATCTCTATAGCCACCGCCGCATCGTCGCGGCGGCGCGGGAGCGCGGGCACGAGATCGAGGTGGTCAATACGCTCAGGGTTTCCATCAACATCACCTCGGCCAAGCCCATGCTCTATTACCGCAAGCGGCGGCTTGAGGATTTCGATGCGGTGATCCCGCGTATCGGCGCCTCGGTCACCTTTTACGGGCTTGCGGTCTTACGCCAGTTCGAGGTGATGGGCGTGTACCCTCTGAACGAGTCCGTCGCCATCGGCCGCTCGCGCGACAAGCTCCGCTCGCTGCAGCTGCTCGCCCGCCGCGGCATCGGGCTGCCCGTCACCGCCTTTACCCACGACCCGAAGCAGGCCGAGGACATCATCGATCTGGTCGGCGGGGCGCCGGTGGTCATCAAGCTGCTTGAAGGCACGCAAGGCATCGGCGTGGTGCTCGGCGAAACGATGAAGTCGGCCAAGTCGGTGATCGAGGCCTTTCAAGGCGCCAACGTCAACATCCTGGTCCAGGAGTTCATCAAGGAGGCGGAGTCCACCGACATCCGCGCGCTGGTCATCGGCGACAAGGTGGTGGCGGCGATGAAGCGCCAGGGTCCACCCGGCGATTTCCGCTCCAACCTGCATCGCGGCGGCTCGGGCACCGCCGTGCGCATCACGCCTCAGGAGCGGGCCGTGGCGGTGAAGGCCGCGCGCACGCTCGGCCTCAATGTCTGCGGCGTCGACATGCTGCGCTCCAAGAGCGGGCCGCTGGTGATGGAGGTCAACTCCTCCCCAGGCATCGAGGGGCTGGAGAAGGCGTCCGGCGTCGACGTGGCCGGGCTGATGATCGAGTTCCTGGAGCGCCACGCCGTGCGCGGCAACACGCGCACCAAGGGGAAGGGCTGACGTCACCCGCGCTCACCCTCGGGCCGAGTGCTGTCGTGGTTAGCGCGCGATCCCGGTGAGGAAGACGAAGCCGGAGTAGCCGCTGCGGATCTCCCGTTTGACCATGCCGATCCTTTCAGCCTTTACGCCGTCGGCATAACGGGCAAACAGGGTCTCAATCGAGTCAGCGGACAGATACAAAACCGGAAACGGGCGGTCGGCCACGACGTAGCCCGCCGAACGCACGAGGAAGGCGGCGGCCAGAGCGCCGCCTGGCTTCACGCAACGCGCATAGGCGGCGCAGGCCGATTCGAACTCGTCTTCCGCTCGGTAATGGATTCTGCGCAGAAGAACATGGTCGCCGCATCCCATGTGCGCTCTGGGAGTTCGAAGATCGAACCCCGTCTGACAACGCTCTTGGCTCGCATGACCGGCGTCGGATCTTCCGGTAGCTGAAACTCCGGCTGGTATGCCTCACGGGTCACATTCCAGAAGTGGCGCCATTGGGGACGCATCTCGTCGCGCCGCATCTCGGCTTGCAGCCAAGCGACATTGCTTTCCGCATACTCCCAGGCCGTCAGCCGCCGGGCTCGAGGCAAGGTGCAGAAAAATGGAATGAGATTGGGGCCGGTGCCGACATCGACCACATCGAGCTCCGCGCCGATCGGCGGCGCGGGTAGTGTCTCAGTTTGACTGAGACACTACCCGTCCTTCTGTTATTCTGGAACGTTCCGTGCGCGAGTATCGGCGCGCGCAGAGGTAATAATCACGTCAAAAGTGGAGGAGACGCATGAGCATGATGAAGGGGCTCTTGGTCACAACGGTAGCGCTGGTCATCGGAAGTGGCTCCGCCTACGCGATCACGGTCAAGAAGCGGATCGAAGCCCCCGGGCTTCCACCGATCATCTGGGCGATGGCTGGAGGCTTCTGCACCATCAAGGACTGGCACCCTGTGGTTGCCGATTGCAAGGAGACCAAAGAGGGCGAGGTCACGTTTCGCACGCTCACGCTGAAGGACGGTGGCATTATCAAGGAGAAGCTCGTCGGGTCCGACGACACGAGCTACAGCTACGAGATCGTCGAGAGCCCGCTTCCCGTCAAGAACTACAAGGCGAAGTTCTCGGTCGAAGCGGACGATAGGAATCAGGATCGCAGCGTGGTCATTTGGGAGGCAGATTTTGACGCCAATGGCGCAAGCGACGACGATGCCAAGAAGAAGATCACCGATATCTTTTCCGCGGGCCTGAAAGGCATCAAGCAAAAGGCGCTCGACGCCGCCGGCGACCAGGGCAGCGGAAGCGGCGAATCTGGCAGCGAGGACAAAAAGTAGACTGACGGGGCTGCCATAGCCGCGATCTTTGCTCGCTGCAGGGAACTCACCCGATAGCCTTATCCGGCCCCTCGGCCACGCTCCGCGTTTCCCTCACCCTCGTGCCACTTTGGCGATGAGACGGTTTCGCTTGCGCCCCCTCGCCCCGGAGGGGAGAGGGGATAATTGCGGTCTGGAAAAAAAATAAATATATTTCAATAGGTTAATCAGGACCATCGCTTAACCTCATCATCTAGGCTGCATTTAGGCAGCAATTAATTACGGGTGATGAGGTGGCACCATAGGCTGGGTATAAGGACTGAAAATCCGCGTGTCGGTGGTTCGAACCCGCCCCTGGGCACCACTAATATCAATCACTTATGGTAAGGACGCCAAACTCGACAGTGTGCATCTGAGTGTAATTTCTGTGTAGATGCGCTAGCTAACGATGCCACTCCTTGGAAGCGTTTATGTTGCCAGTTCACTTCTTCGGCAGATGCGCCTGACCCCGATGTCTACGAGTTCCTGGAGGCCGAAGGCTTCAAGTATGCGATCCGATTGCCTGCCAATCAGGTCCTTCAAGAGAG
>PLBV01000120.1 GCA_003135455.1 Hyphomicrobiales bacterium
GATATCGAGATGAGCTTCGTCACCCAGGAGGACGTGTTCGCTGCGGTGGAGCCCGTCTTGCGCGGTGTGTTCGAGGAGTTCGGGGGCGACAAGGCGGTGACGAGAGAATTCCCGCGCATCGCTTACGCGGAGTCGATGCGCAAATACGGTACCGACAAGCCGGACCTGCGCAACCCGATTGAGATGGCCGATGTGACCGAGCATTTCCGCGGCGGCGGCTTCAAGCTATTCGCCGGCATGATCGAGATGGACGTCAACACGCGCATCTGGGCCATTCCCGCCAAGAGTGGCGGCAATCGCGCTTTTTGCGACCGCATGAATGCCTGGGCGCAAGGAGAGGGGCAGGCGGGGCTCGGCTATATCTTCTTTCGCGAGGGTGAAGGGGCGGGACCCATCGGCAAGAATCTCGGGATAGAGCGCACGGGCGCGCTACGCGAGCAGCTTCAGCTCGGCGACGGCGACGCCGTGTTCTTCATGGCCGGCCTGCCGCAGGAGTTCGCCGATTTTGCCGGGCGGGCGCGGACCCGCATCGGCACCGAGCTCGGGCTCATCGCTCAGGACCGCTTCGACTTCTGCTGGATCGTCGACTTCCCCATGTATGAGTGGAACGAGGAGGAGCAGAAGATCGACTTCTCCCACAATCCGTTCTCGATGCCGCAAGGCGGGCTCGAGGCGCTGGAGACGAAGGACCCGGTCGACATCCTCGCCTTCCAATATGACGTGGTCTGCAACGGGGTGGAGCTATCCTCCGGCGCCATCCGCAATCACAAGCCCGAGATCATGGAGAAGGCCTTCGCCATCGCCGGCTACTCCAAGGCCGAGCTGGAGGTGCGGTTCGGCGGCATGCTGAGCGCGCTGCATTATGGCGCGCCGCCCCATGGCGGCATTGCGCCGGGCATCGACCGCATCGTGATGCTGCTGTGCGGGGAGGAGAATCTCCGCCAGGTGGTGATGTTCCCGATGAACCAGCAGGCGGAGGACCTGCTCATGGGCGCACCATCGGAGGTCTCTCCCAAGCAATTGAAAGAATTGCATATAAAGCTCGACCTGCCGAAGAAATAGTGCATCCGCCAGCTTTGCCCGGCTTAACCCACGTCCGTTTTATCTGTTGGCGGGAGGCGGAGTCATTTCATATGGTTAGCGGCAAGGGCTCTCATCGTCCCACAAGCAGAGCTCGTCCAAGGAGGAAATGATGCGCTACCGGTTCATCCTCGCCTTCGCGCTGTCCGCTCTGCTGTCGGTCGGCTCGCTCCACGCGGCGCCAAAGCAACCGGCGCCGGCGGGAAAGCAGGCGGCGCCGGCGGGAAAACTCAAGACCGACGCCTTTGTCGCGGCGTGCGTGGTCGACCAGAACGTCGTCGAGATGCCGGGATTGGCGGCCGGCTCGAAGGTCACCCCGCAAGCTTATTGCGACTGCGTCACCGGCAAGCTGCAGGAGGGCAAGCTCAGCCAGACCGACGTGGATATGCTGACCAAGGTGCACAAGGACGCGGTGACCGACGAGGATGCGCAGAAATATCCCACGCTGGAGGATCTGCTCTCGGCCAATGAAGGCTTCGAGGATGCGTGCAAGAAGAGCCTCGGGCTCCCGGCCGATACCGAGGAGGAGGGGGCGCCGGATGACGAATCCGCGCCGCCCGACGAGGACGTGCCGCCGCCCGAATAGGGGCGCGCTCGCTTACTGCGGAGGCGCGTCGTAGCGTCGCCAGAAATCGATGGTGGCGTTGCGCAGCGTGTGGAAGCAATTGATCTCGCACCACACCCAGGCACCGCCGGGGAGCCTCACCTGGTCGCCTTGCGGCAGATGCCGTACCGGCGCCGAGATCGTCGTCGATGGATCATATTGGCTTGGCACGGTGATCTGCGGGTAGCTCTTGAACGCCGCATCGCTACCGGCGGCGCTTGGCGAAGCCGCCACGGCGAGGGCTAACGCCGTTGCAGCGACGACGGCCATGCTCAATTTTCCAGCGCTCGTCCCCACCATATCCGCTCCACTTTGCGGCCACCTACCGCCATGTTCGGCGTTAATCATAGGCGCGACCGATGACGCATGGAAGGCTGCAACGCCATGCATTCGGCGGAGCGGCTCCGGCGGTATCCAACAAAAAGCGAGAAGAGCTGTCGCGATTCAACCTGACGCGATAGCGCTCTAGCGGGTCGAAAGGACAGGCAGCATGAGTTTGACCGACCATGTGTTCCTCTATTGCGAACGCGGCACCAACGAGTTGCTGCTGGCGGAACCGGTGAACGCGGCGAGCAATGCGGGCTTCCTGCTTGCGGCGTTGATCGGCCTCATGCTCGTGCTGCGGCGTCCGCGCGAGCAGCGCAGCTCCGACCATTTCCTGCTCATCGCGCTGGTGCTTCTGATCGGGTTGGGCAGTCTCGCCTTCCACCTCCTCGCCAGCCGCGCTACGGAGCTTGCCGACGTGGTGCCGATCGGCGTGTTCATGCTCGTCTATCTCGGCTTCGCGCTGAACCGATTCTTGCGCGTGCCGCCCGGCTGGACGGTGCTGATCGTCATCGGCTTCGCCGCCATCGCGTCCATCATTTTGCAGCTGAAATGCTGGGACGGGGTGGTGGGAGTCCCGGGCGCGGAGGTGGCCGACGCCAAGGAATGCGTGAATGGGAGCGTGGGCTATTTGCCGGCGCTCGTCGCGCTGATCGTCGTGGGCAGGCTTCTGCGAGAGCGGGGCCACCGGGCCGCGCCCTACATTCTTTGGGCCGCTGCCATCTTCGCCGTCTCGGTGACCTTCCGCTCGCTCGACCTGTCGCTCTGCGACCATGTGATCTATGATGGGCGCAAGATCGGCACCCATTTCGTCTGGCATCTGTTGAACGCGCTGACGCTGTTCCTGCTGCTCAGGGCAAGCCTCGAGGCAGGGGGTGACGGCGAGGGGAAAGCGTTGCTGCGCTTGCCCAAGGCGCGAGCACCAAAGGAGGAGGGCTTGCCGGAGGAGCAGGCCTCAGAGCCTGAGGAGGAGGCGCCAAAGCCGGAAGAGGCGGCGTCAAAGCCGGAGGAGCCGGACTTAGAGCCGGGGGACGCGCCGAAGCCGGAGGAGCAGGCGTCGAAGCCCGAGGAATCGCAAAGGCCGGAGGAGCCGAAGGCGACGTTTCCCTCCTAGACCGCTGCGACTTTAGAGCAGCGGCGGTACCACAGGCTTTTTGTTTGGGCTTGATGTTTCGGAAAGCCGGTCTCCATTTTTTGCGGATAATGCTTTGGCGTCAGCGTATTTCTGGGCCGGCCGGGCCTCCAATGCGCTAGCGGACGTGGTGGAACTGGTAGACACACAGGACTTAAAATCCTGAGGGGGGCAACCCCCGTGAGGGTTCGACTCCCTCCGTCCGCACCAATGATTTCGTATTGCCGATTGAGGCTTGCTGAGCGCTTCCCAAGCTTGGCGGGAGCTGGAGTTTATCCCTCCCGTATCCGGCCTTGGAAATTTTCCCACCTGGTGATCGACAAGCCTGCTGCAGCTTCGTACGCTCATGCAAGGCCAAGAAGGCGGCGCAAAGCTTGAAGGGGAGGGGGGATGCGATGAACGATCAGCCGGCGCGGACAACGTTCTTCGGCGGGTGTCCGCATGACTGCCCGGACACCTGCGCCATGATCTATGAGGTCGAGGACGGCAAGCTGGTCGAGGTCAGGGGCAACAAGGACCACCCGATGACCCGCGGGACCCTCTGCGTGAAGCTGAAGGATTATCACGACCACCACTACAACCCCGACCGCGTGCTCCATCCCTTGCGCCGAACCGGCCCCAAAGGCTCGCGCCAATTCGCGCGCATCTCCTGGGACGAGGCGATCTCCGAGGTCGCGTCGCGTTTCAAGGACATCATCGCCCGCCACGGCAGCCAAGCGATCATGCCCTATTCCTATCTCGGCAATGAGGGGCTGGTGCAGGGACTGACCGCCGGGGACGCCTTCTTCAACCGTCTAGGCTCGACGGTGAACGAGAAGACCTTCTGCGCGTCGGGCTCCTCGACCGCCTGGCTGCTCACGGTGGGACCCACGGGAGGCGTCGATCCCGAAAGCTTCACCCATTCCAAATATATCGTGATCTGGGCGTGCAACTCGATCTCGACCAATCTGCATCATTGGCCGTTCGTGCTCGAGGCGCAGAAGAAGGGCGCCAAGCTCGTGGTCATCGATAGCTACCGCTCGCGCACCGCCAAGCAGGCCGATTGGCACATCATGCCGAAACCCGGCACCGATGGCGCGCTCGCCATGGGCATCATCGCGGCGCTCATCGAGAATGGCCATGTCGACCGCGACTGGGTTGATCAACACACCGTAGGCTTCCCCGAGCTTGCGATGCGCGCGGGCGAGTTCACGCCGGATTATGTGGAGCGGGTGACAGGGGTGCCGGCAGCCGATATCGCACGCTTCGCCGCCGAGTTCGCCACCATCCAGCCTTCAGTGATCCGCATGGGCGTGGCCTTGGAGCGGCACGCCGGCGGCGGACAGACCATTCGAGCGGTGTGCGCCATCCCAGCGCTCACCGGCTCTTGGCGCCATGTGGGCGGCGGGCTGCTGCAGATGCCGCTTTGGGAATTCCCGGTCGACTGGGCGGCCGTGTCGCGGCCTGACTTCATCCGCCCCGGGACCCGCGTCGTCAACAATCTGCAGCTCGGTAGCGCGCTTACCGGCGCGATGCAGCTCGATCCCCCGGTCATGGGCCTCTTTGTTTACAACACCAATCCCGTCAGCCAGGCACCGGAGACCAACAAGATCGTGCAGGGTCTGTCGCGGGAGGATCTGTTCTTCGTGACGGCGGAGCACTTCGTCACCGACACCGCCGCTTACGCCGACATCGTGCTGCCGGCGACCATGGCGGGCGAGCACGACGACATGATGTTCTCCTGGGGCCACTTCTATCTCACCATCAACGAGAAGGCGATCGAGCCTTGCGGCGAGGCGAAGTCGAACGCCGAGATCTTCCGGCTGTTGGGGAAAGCGTTCGGCTACGACGACGATCCACGCTTCACGATGAGCGACATGGAGCTCGCCGAGCATTATTTGAAATGGGACGCCCCGCAGATGGGCGGCGTCGACATGGAGTATTTCCGCCGCCACGGCTACTTCCATCTCGCTGTAGGCACGCCTGACGACCGGCTGCCACACGCCAACGGCAATTTCCCGACGCCGTCGGGCAAGGTCGAGTTCCTGGTCAACGGCGCCAAGAACTTCGTGGCACCTCCGTTTCGCATGATGTACGAGGCGATGCAGTCGGGCGAGGACGTCGACCCGCTGCCGGGCTATGTGCCGCCGCGGGAGAGCGCGGCAAGCAACCCCGATCTCGCCAAGCGCTATCCCTTGAACGTCATCTCGCCGAAGAGCCACGGCTTCCTCAACTCCTGCTACGCTAACGAGGCCCACAAGATTCGGGGACAGGGCGAGCAGTTCGTCATGCTGAGCCCAAAGGACGCGGCCGACCGGCGTATCCGCGAGGGCGATCCGGTGCGCGTGTTCAACGACCGCGGCGACTTCGAGGGGCTTGCCCGCGTCACCGAGGACGTGCAGTCAGGCGTGATCGTGGCCACGCTCGGCCCCGGCTGGGGACTGGCGATTGACGCAGTGACCTTCGTGCTCAGCGCAGTATTTCTAAGCCAGTTGCACATCGTCCAGGCTCGCCCCGAGGAGTCGACCCGCATGATCGACGAGTTGCGCGCGGGCTGGCGTGCGTTTCGGTCCCGTACCTGGCTTTGGGTGACCGCCGGCTATTTCGCGGTGTTTCTCGCGTTCGGTTATAGCCCACTGCAGGTGGGCGGACCGCAGGTCGCCCGTCGATTTCTTGGTGGGGCGGGCGCATGGGCCGCGATCAGTGTCGCGCTCGGGATCGGCTCGCTGGCCGGCGGTGGGCTGGGCCTGCGCTGGCGGCCACGACATCCCCTCAGGGCAGCGT
>PLBV01000082.1 GCA_003135455.1 Hyphomicrobiales bacterium
GTGAACTCGTCGATGATGATCACCTCATCGTTCTTGACGATGTAGTCGCGGTCACGCTGGAACAGCGTGTGCGCCTTGAGCGCCTGTTGCACGTGGTGGACGACGGTGACGTTCTCGATGTCGTAGAGGGACTCGCCCTTGAGCATGTCCGCCTCGGTGAGCAGCCGCTCGACCTTCTCATTGCCCGCCTCGGTCAAGGTGACGACGCGGGTCTTCTCGTCGAGCTCGAAATCGGTCTTGTCGAGCCTGGGGATGAAGGTGTCGACGGTGTTGTAGAGATCGGAGCGGTCGTCGAGCGGGCCGGAGATGATCAGCGGCGTGCGCGCCTCGTCGACCAGGATCGAGTCCACCTCGTCCACGATGGCGAAGTAGTGGCCGCGCTGCACCATCTCCCCGACCGAGTACTTCATGTTGTCGCGGAGATAGTCGAAGCCGAACTCGTTGTNNTCGTTGTTGGTGCCGTAGGTGACATCGCAGGCATATTGCGCCCGCCGGTGCTCGTCGGCGAGATCGTGCACGATGCAGCCGACGGAGAGGCCCAAGAATTCGTAGATGATGCCCATCCAGGCGGCGTCGCGCTTGGCGAGATAATCGTTCACGGTGACGACATGGACGCCGCGGCCGGCGAGCGCGTTGAGATAGACGGGGAGGGTGGCGACGAGCGTCTTGCCTTCGCCGGTCTTCATCTCGGCGATGCGGCCCTCATGCAGCACCATGCCGCCGATGAGCTGCACATCGAAATGGCGCTGGCCAAGCGCGCGTTTGGCCGCCTCGCGCACTGTGGCGAAGGCCTCCGGGATCAGCTCATCGAGCGGCGTTCCTCCCTTGACACGGGCGCGGAATGCCTCCGTGCGGGCGCGGAGCTCCTCGTCGGAGAGTGCTGCCACCCCGGGCTCCAGCGCATTGATCGCCGGAACCTGGGTGTACTTCTTGAGCTTGCGCTCGTTGGAGGTCCCGAAGACCTTGCCGGCGAGGGTGCCGAAGGAAAGCATGAGCCTAGCCTCTTATCGCATGAGCTGGTCGGAAGGCGTTGCGAGCGACGGGTGCTGGCGTGAAGCAGAAGGGGGGCACGTTCGCTCTCATCCCGGCGTCAGGCGGGCTCGTTGCCTTCTACGCCCACACCATGAAACCCGCGGAAAGCGTCGGAAAAACGCCAGAACCATTGTTCGCGTGAGACATAAGAGGAGGTCCCAGGCTTGTCAACGCGGGGTGCTGCCGCCGCTCGGCGCGGGAAACGAGGCGGCGGCGCCATTGGGCGCGGCTCCGTGGGGCGCGGCTCCGAACAGCCAGGCGGAGACGGCCCCGCCGGCCAAGGCGCCAATGAGCTCGGCGGCGATGAAGGCCGGCACGCCGGACGGCTCGATGCCGGCGAAGCTGTCGGTGAGCGCGCGGGCGATCGTCACGGCGGGATTGGCGAAGCTCGTGGACGCGGTGAACCAGTAGGCCGACGCAATATAGAGGCCGACCAGCGCCGGCAGCATGCCGCCCGGCAGGCGCCGGGCGCCAAAGATCGTGAAGATGAGGCCAAAGGTGGCAACCGCCTCGGAGAAAAAAAGCGCCGGTCCCGTGCGGACATGGGTTGCCAGTTGCAGCACGTTCGCGCCGAACATGAGATGAGCGAGCCATGTGCCCAGCACCGCACCGGTGAGCTGCATAACTATGTAGGACGCTGCCCCGACGGCTCCGATCTCGCCCTGCTTAAGCAGGGTAAGGGTGACGGCAGGGTTGAAATGAGCGCCCGAGATGGGCGCGAGCACGGCGATCAGCACCGCCAGCAGCGCGGCCGTCGCCATGGTGTTGCAGAGGAGGGCGAGCGCTACATTGCTGCCGGCAAGCCGCTCGGCCATGATGCCGGAGCCGACGATGGCTGCGAGCAGCAACGCCGCGCCGAGGCCCTCGGCGGCGAGCCGGCGTGCGAGGCTTGCCGGTTGCACCTGACTTAAGCCGGCTCTTTGGAGGCCGGGACTCGGCTCTGCCCGATCTCATCGAGCTTCTTCTGCAGCGACAGCTTGCTCAAGCTATCGAGCGGCAAGCTCACGAAAATGCCGATGCGATTGCTCAACATGCGTAAGGTGTCGGCGAAGGCGAGATGACGCTCCGCCTCGCTGCCCTCCGCCATGGCTGGGTCGGGCAGGCCCCAATGGGCGGTCATCGGCTGTCCCGGCCAGATAGGGCAGACTTCTTTCACCGCGTTGTCACAGACGGTGAAGACGAAGTCAAGCATGGGCGCCTCGGGGCGCGCGAACTCCTCCCAGGATTTGGAGCGCAGCTGCGAGACGTCGAAATGGGCCTGCTGCAGGACCTTGAGCGCAATCGGGTTCACGTGGCCGGTCGGGTGGCTGCCGGCGCTGAAGCCGCGGAACTTGCCCTGACCCGCGCGGGTAAGCACGCATTCGGCCATGATCGACCGCGCCGAGTTGCCGGTACACAGGAACAGAACGTTGAACGGTGCCTTGCTGCTCACGACTTTCATCGACGGTCCCCCGGGTTCAGGTCACGCAACAATCCGCAAGCGCCGATGCGAGCAGGGGCCCGCACACCTCCGGCCGGCCGCGACAGCAATCCTCCACCAAGAAGGACAGCAGCGCGCGCGTACCCGAAAGGTCGACGGCATAGATGATCGAGCGGCCCTCCTTTCGCCCACTCACGAGCTTGGCGCGGGAGAGGATAGCAAGGTGCGCCGACAGCGTGTTGTGCGGCATTTGCAGGGCCTCGGCGATGGCCCCTGCCGCCATGCCTTCGGCGCCACAGCGGATAAGCAGGCGGAAGACCTTCAGCCGGCTTTCCTGCGCCAGGGCGCCGAGGGCGACAACCGCGCTTGAAATGTCCATATGTCGAGACATACGGACATGAGAGAGGGAGAGTCAATGGGACTTCGCGTGAACCGGTGAAGATCGCGGGGCTCTTGTCCGCGTCAGCGGGTGGATTGGCGGCTTTGAACCATCACATTCGCCGCTTGGCAAGGAGCCGCCCAAAGTCTATGAAAGCCGCGGGGAAACGACCGAGCCGCCTTGCTTTCGCGCTTCAAGGAGCAGCGTCACGCGGGCAGAAGAATGAGGACCTCAATCCGTGAAAACCTGGTCAGCCTTGCTGCTCGTTGCAGCCTCACTTGCCTTCACCGCTCTACCTGCGGCAGCTGACGACGCCGTCGTCGCTACGCCTCCGCCCGCGGCAGCTGGCGACGCCGTTGTCGCTACCCCTCCGCCCGCCGCAGGTGGCGACGCCGTCGTCGCCACGGTCAATGGCGCCCCGATCAAGCAGTCGGATCTCGATTTCGCGGGCTCCGAGGTCGGCGCTCAGCTTTCCCAATTTCCACCCGCCGACCGCCGGCGCATGCTTTTGCAGTTCGTGATCGAGAACCAGCTCATGGCCGAGGCGGCCGAGAAGGACAACCTCGGCTCCGCGCCCAATTTCGAGGATCGGCTCAAATATCACCGGCGGCGCGCGCTGCGGGACGCGTATTTCGACAAGAATGTCCGTAACGGCGTCTCCGACGAGGCGGCCAAGAAGGTCTTCAGCGACAAGATCGCCGGCATGAAGCCTGAGCAGGAGATCCATGCCCGCCACATCCTGGTCGAGACCGAGGAGGACGCCAAGGCGGTCGCCGAGCGGCTGAAGAAGGGCGAGGACTTCGCCACCGTCGCCAAGGAGAAATCGAAGGACCCGAGCGCCGAAGGCGGCGATCTCGGCTTTTTCGGCCGCGGCCAGATGCTGAAGCCCTTCGAGGATGCGGCCTTTGCGCTGGAGATCGGACAGGTCTCCGACCCGGTGAAGACCCAGTTCGGCTGGCACATCATCAAGGTCGAGGAGAAGCGCGACCGGCCGCTGCCGACCTTCGATGACGTCAAGGACACCATCATGACCCAGCTGGTGCAGCAGAAAGCGCAGCAATCGGCGCGCGAGCTGCAGAGCGCCGCGAAGATCGACATCGTCGACCCGGACATCAAGAAGGCGATGCAGGACGCAGCGGTGAGGGGCGAGGTGCCGCCGGAAGCCGGTGACGAGCCTTCGGGGGATGCTGAAGACAACCACTAGAGCCGGCGCGGCTGATCCGGTCGCGGGAGCCGCCGTGGCCACGATCTCGCCTTTCGCACCGAAAGAGCTCGTCCGCCTGCCCATTATCAAGGGCGTGCGCTTCGCCACGGCCGCGGCGGGCATCCGCTATGCCGGCCGCACCGACCTCTTGCTCGCGCTGTTCGATCCCGGCACCACCGTGGCGGGCGTGCTCACCCGCTCCAAGACGGCCTCGGCGCCGGTCGAGTGGTGCAGGGCGCGGCTTGCCCATGGGCTCGCCCGCGCGCTCGTGGTTAATTCGGGCAACGCCAACGCCTTTACCGGCAAGCGTGGCCGTGAAGCGGTCAAGCTGACCGCCGCGGCCGCGGCGGAAGCTGCCGAGTGCCTGGAGGCCGACGTCTATCTCGCCTCCACCGGCGTCATCGGCGAGCCGCTCGACGTCGCCAAATTCACGCCCCTCTTGGGCGATCTGGCACGCCAGGCCGAGCCTGACGGCTTCGAGCAGGCAGCGCGCGCGATCATGACCACCGACACCTACCCCAAGCTCGCCACGCGCGCGGCCGAGATCGGCGGCGTGCCGGTCACCATCAATGGCATCGCCAAGGGCGCCGGCATGATCGCGCCGGACATGGCGACCATGCTCGCCTTCATCTTCACCGACGCCGCGATCGAGCCTGCCGCGCTGCGCGCCTGTCTCGAACCCACCGTGGATGAGACATTCAACGCCATCACCATCGACGGCGACACCTCGACGAGCGACACCCTCCTCGTCTTTGCCACGGGCTCTGCTGTTTCTCGCGGCGCGCCGAGGATCGCGTTCCCCGATGATCCGCAGCTCGGAAGCTTCCGGCTGGCGCTTGCCATGCTGATGCGCGACCTCGCCCAGCAGATCGTCAAGGATGGCGAAGGAGCCACCAAGTTCGTCACGGTGCGGGTCACGGGTGCTGCGAGCGATGCAGCCGCGCGCCGGATCGCCAAATCGATCGCCAACTCGCCGCTGGTGAAGACGGCGATTGCCGGCGAGGACCCTAATTGGGGCCGCGTCGTCATGGCGGTCGGCAAGGCGGGGGAGGCGGCCGACCGCGACAAGCTCGCCATCTGGCTCGGCGACATCCTGGTCGCCAAGGACGGCGAGGTCGCTGCAAGCTATCGCGAGGCCCAAGGCGCCGCCTATATGAAGAGCCCTGAGATCGCTATCCGGGCCGATGTCGGCGTGGGCGATGGCACAGCGACCGTCTGGACCTGCGACCTCACCGCGGGCTACATCGCCATCAATGCCGACTACCGGTCGTGATCGCCGTTCGTCGCCAGCGCTTCGTGCGGGAGCGGATGTGAGCATGGCGGGCCGCGCGCCGATCCTCCTCGTCGCGGCTTGCGCGCTTATCGATGCCGCGGGCCGCGTGCTGATCGCGCGGCGCCCCCAGGGACGCTCGCTAGCGGGCTTGTGGGAATTTCCCGGCGGCAAGGTGGAGCCAGGGGAGGAGCCGGAAGGCGCGCTGATCCGCGAGCTCGGCGAGGAGCTCGGCATCGCGATCGCGCCAGCCGATCTCGCGCCCCTGACCTTTGCCAGCCACGCTTATCCCGATTTCCACCTGCTCATGCCGCTCTTCCAATGCTCGATATGGCAGGGGGAGGCGGTGCCGCTCGAGGGGCAGGAGCTTGCCTGGGTGAAGCCCGACGAGCTTGTTTCCTACGCCATGCCGCCCGCCGACGAGCCGTTGAAAGCGAGCTTGCCGTGGCTGCTGCGCTGTCAGAAAGCGAAAGCCTAGAGCGCTATCGCGTGAAATAGAATCGCGACAGCGCTCTAGTTTTTTGTTTGAGCATGATCTTTTCGAAAAACCGGTTCCCACTTTTNNTTCTAAGATCATGCTCTAGCGCCGCTTGTCGGGTGCCGCCGATGCGCGCGGGAAGGCGGCCTTGTCGCCCGCTTCGTGCTCCTCGGTGTGGAGTGCGTCGGCGAGACGCGCGGTGGCGCTGCCGGGCCTAAGCGGCTGCTGCTGGCTTTCGTGTTTTGCCCAGCCGCTGAGATAGACGATCTCGAATGTGGCGCGGACCTTGCCGTCGGGGGCGCTGTGGCGCATCCGATAGATGGCCTCGGCGCGGACGAGCGTGCCGCGCGCCAGCGGCGCCTTGCGGCGAGCTTGCAGCACATTGCCGCCGCCCATGGCGCGCAGCTCCTGCATCAGCGCGCGAGGGGAGGGATAGGTGACGGTCAGCGTCTCGCTGTCGGCGACGGGAAGCGTGAAGCCGGCACGCTGCAGGAGTGCGCCGTACTCCCTCACATCGCCGAAGGGGGCAATATGGGGGCTGGCGCCGCCTTCCTGCTCGGCCTCCGCCTCGAGCAGCGCCTGGCGAAGCTCGCGCAAGCTCCCCGCGCCCAGGAGCGCCGCCTGGAATAGGCCGTCGGGCTTAAGCGCGCGGGCGATCTGGATCAGCGCGCCGGGAAGGTCGTTGACGCGGTGCAGCGCAAGGCCCGACACCACGAGATTGAAGGTCGCGTTCCTGAACGGCAGCAGCTCCTCCTCGCAGACAAGCGCTGGGCGGGGGCAGAGCGCCGCAAGCTCGGGCGTGGCGTCGGCATAGATCATGTGTCCCACCGACGGGAGTGCTGCCACGGTCCGTCCCAGCAGCCCGAAATGGGCGCCGAGATCGAGCGCCAAGGGGAACTCCCGCAGCACTGCTCCAATCCGTTCGGCGATCTCGCTTGCCACATGGGCGAGCAGGAAATCGTGCTGGGCGAGCTCTTGGGCAAAGCGGGCGCGTCGCCGGCGCAACAGCTTGCGGTCGAACAGGGCGTGGTCGTCAGTCATGGTCGTCAGTCATGGCGTCCCATCGCCGGCCCTTTCTCGGGGGTGCCCTTGCGGCCTATGATAGCCCCCATGTCGATCAGCGAGACCGAAGCTGGGCCGGGCGATGGCGCGGGCATCGAAGCAGGCGGGCAAAGGACCGCGCGGCCGTTCCGCCCGCTTGGCGCCCTTCTCGGCGGTCTCGCCGATCTCGTCCTACCGCCCGTCTGCATTGTCTGCCGCACCCGGATTGGAAGCCATGGGCTCCTTTGCGGCGGCTGCTGGGCCCGCATCGACTTCATTGCACCTCCCATCTGTGCCAGGCTCGGCATACCGCTACCTTACGATCCGCGCGCGTCTGGCGGAAACGAGCCTTGCCTTTCGGCGGCGGCGATCGCCCAGCCCCCAGTCTACGACCGGGCGCGGGCGGCGGCGCATTGTTCCTCGACCATGCGCGATCTGATCCAGAGCTTCAAATATCGGGATCGCCATGAGGGTCTGCCATTGTTCGCGCGGTGGCTGGCAAGCGCCGGCGCCCCGCTGCTCGCCGACGCCGAGCTGCTGGTGCCGGTGCCGCTCTACCGTTCGCGCCTCTGGTCGCGGCGCTTCAACCAGTCGGCGATGCTGGCGCATGGGCTCGCGGCGCTTACCGGCCTTAAGGTCGATTGCTTCGTGCTGAAACGGGTCAAGCGGACGGCGAGCCAAGTGGGCTTGAGCGCCAAGGAGCGGCGGCGGAACGTCGCCGGCGCCTTCCGGATTGCGCGCGGTCGCGCCGACCAAATCAAAGGCAAGCGGATCGTCGTCATCGATGACGTCATCACCACCGGCGCCACGGCGGACGCCTGCGCGCGCACGTTGAAGCGGGCGGGTGCTGCACGCGTCGATGTGCTGGCGCTTGCCCGGGCGGCGGACCCGACGGCGTTAGTTGTAATCGCCACGGGCAAGCATCAGGTTAACGGCCGGCTTACCAACGGGTGCAATCATCGATCCCCGAAGCAACCGAACTCCGCATGACGCGCATCGTCCTCTATACCACTCAATATTGCGGCTATTGCCGCGCCGCCAAGCAGCTCCTGCTGAGCAAGGGCTACGACTTCACCGAGATCGACGTCGGCGAGGATGGCGATTTGCGCGAGCAGATGGTCCAGCGCGCGGCGGGCTCGCGCACCGTGCCGCAGATATTCATCGATGGCAGCCATGTGGGCGGCTATCAGGAGCTTGCCGGGCTCGACCGCGGGGCCAAGCTCGATCCATGGCTTGCGGCTGAGCCTATGGAAGCGGCGCTGGAGCAAGCAAGCGAGCCATGACGGCATCGAAGCCAAAGACCTTCCGCGTGGCGCTGGTGCAGCTCCGGTCAGGGCGCAGCATCGAGCCGAACCTGCAAGCGGCCGAGGCGCTCATCCGCCAAGCGGCGGCGGCCGGCGCCGATTATGTGCAGACGCCGGAGAATACTGCCATCATGGAGCTCGAGACGGAGCGGCTGTTGGCTGTGATCGGCCTTGAGGAGGGAAACGTTCCGCTCGCGCGGCTGAGAGCGCTCGCCGCAGAGCTCGGCATTTGGCTGCATGTGGGCTCGCTCGCCATGAAGGTGGAGCCTGTCCGTATCGCCAATCGCTCCTACCTCATCGCGCCTGACGGCGAGATCGCGGCGCGTTACGACAAGCTGCATCTCTTCGATGTGGACCTTGCCGGCGGCGAGAGCTACCGCGAGTCGCGCTATTACCGCCCGGGTTCCAAGGCGGTGCTTGCCGATCTGCCCTTCGGCCGGCTCGGCTTAAGCATCTGCTACGACCTCCGCTTCCCGGCGCTCTATCGCGCGTTGGCCTGCGCCGGCGCCTCGTTCATCGCCATCCCGTCGGCCTTCACCAAGCAGACGGGCGAGGCCCATTGGCGGGTGCTGCTGCGCGCTCGCGCCATCGAGACCGGGGCCTTCGTGCTCGCCGCCGCGCAAGGGGGCTTGCATGAGAACGGCCGCAGCACCTATGGCCACAGCATGATCGTATCCCCCTGGGGCGAGGTGCTGGCCGAGGCCGGCGAGGAGCCCGGCGTCATCTTCGTCGACATTGATCTGGCGCAGAGCGCCGACGCCCGCGCGCGCATACCCTCGCTCAAGCATGGGCGGGAGTTCGGGGTGGAAATTGCCACAGCACCAGCGCGGCCTCGTATGGCGAGGAGAGAAGCGTCATGATCCGCTACGCGCTTGCCTGCGATCGGGGCCATGGCTTCGACGCTTGGTTCGGCTCCTCGCTCTCCTATGACGAGCAGGCCGAGGCGCATGCCATCACCTGCCCGGCCTGCGGCAGCGCGGCGGTGCGCAAGGCACCCATGGCGCCCAACATTGTAAGGGGTCTGCCCGCGCCCAAGGCACTCGTGCCTGAGGCACTCGTATCTGAGGCGCCGGTATCTGGCTTCCCCGTCCCTGATGCGCCAGCGTCGGAAGCGGAAGTGCCAGCGCCAGCGGCTGGTCCGCGCAGGCAGACCTATGGCCTGCTGCGGGAGCTGCGCGCGCATCTGAAGGCCCATGCGGATTATGTGGGGCCGAGATTTGCCGAGGAAGCGCGCAAGATGCATTTCGGCGAGGCGCCCGCCCGCAGCATCTATGGCGAGGCGACGCGCGACGAAGCCCGCGACCTTGCCGATGACGGCATCCCCGTCTGCCCGCTGCCGCCGCTCCCCGAGGACCAGAATTAGTCTCCATATTTGCGCCGCGGACTTCATCCCTCCCCGTCGCGGGGAGGGACAAGCACGCCGAAGCGTCAAATATGCACGGAGGGCCAAGACACTCGTTCCCTCATCGGGGAAGGACACCGCGCCTTGCCGCCGCTGGCCAAACTCGACATACTGACGCTTGAAATCTCCTTAGGAAATGTCGGTCCCGTCCGCGACACGGGTGGCAACGCGCCCGGGGACCTAGTTTCCCCGAGCACATATCGGCGACGCGATGCTGAAACGCTTTCTTCGTCGAAAGTTGCGCAGGTCACCCGCTTCGGCGGAGGGGGTTTCTCCGCGCCGGGTTCGACTGGAGGCCTCATCATTCTGCCAGTTGCGATGCCCCTCATGCCCGACCACAACGGGCGCAATTCATCCGGCGGTGGGCAGTGGCTTTCTCAAATTCGACGACTTTCGAAAATTCCTGGACCTCAATCCTGCGCTGGAGCGCGTCGAGATTTCAAACTACGGCGAAATATTCTTGAACCCGCAGTTACTTCAGATTTTGGAATATGCCGATGGCAAAGGCGTCTCAATTACCGTGGAGAACGGGGCGAACCTAAACCATGTCAAAGACGATGTTCTGGAAGGACTGGTAAAGTATCAGGTGCGCGTTATGACGTGCTCGATTGATGGAGCAAGCCCTGAGACGTATCGGACCTATCGCGTGCGGGGCGACTTCAATTTGGTCATCCAAAACATCAAAAAGATCAACGACTATAAACTTCACTATCGATCGGATCTCCCGCATCTCGTCTGGCAGTTTGTCGTGTTCGGCCACAATGAGCATGAACTTCCGGCCGCGCGTGAGCTGGCAGGACAATTGGGAATGGAGTTCCGCACCAAGCTCACCTGGGATTCCCATTTTTCGCCTATCCGCGACAAGGCGTTTGTCCGAGCGCAAATAGGTGACCAACCGACCACGCGGGCTGAGTTTGAAGAGGCCCACGGTCAGAAGTATGGAAGTGGCTTTTGTCACCAGTTATGGGATGACCCGCAAATCAATTGGGATGGAAAAGTGCTCGGCTGCTGCCGGAACTTTTGGGGCGATTTTGGCGGCAATGCATTTCGTGATGGCTTGCTCGACAGCCTCAACAACGAAAGGATGAACTACGCGCGCCAAATGTTGAAAGGGCACCAGCCGGCGCGTGACGATGTCCCTTGCACGTCCTGCGAAATGTATCACGACATGCGCGATCGCTCGCGCTTCATCGGTCGGGAACGCGACGATTGATGAGTGAGTCACTTGTGCAAATCCAAAACGAAAAGACGCGCCGCGACCTTTTCTCTTTGCTGAGTGCCGTCGACGCGGAGCTCGCGCGTCCTGTTATTGACGCGCCCGACGAAGCGATCAAGCAACTCCTGCTCGAACCGGCTTTCCTCGGGAGCGGTGGCTCTTCTGAACTTTCAGCGCCACTCGTCAGCATTGTGCTTCCGACGCGCGATCGCGCCGGCTCGATCGCCGATGCCATTCTAAGCGTCCAGGCCCAAAGCTTCAGCAATTGGGAACTGATCATCGTCGACGACGGCAGTCGTGACGATACGTCCAATACTGTCGCCACGTTTTTGGCCGACGAACGACTCCGATTATGTCCCGCAAGAACCGTCGGGGCACGCGGCCGCGCGCAATGTTGCCCTCCACATGTCGCGCGGAGCGCTAACGGCCTATATCGACAGCGACAACGTTTGGTATCCGCATTTTCTGGATGCGGTGGTCGTCGCAGTTGCTGCGTTGCCAGAAGTCGATTGTGTCTACGACGCGCTGGTCACGAAGGCACACCCTAATTCCAAGGGCATTCTCTTTGACGACTTCGACAGGGTTAGGCTGCTCCTTGGCAACTTCATCGATCTGAACACCGTCGTTCATCGCCGGTCTCTGACAGAGATTTACGGCGGATTCGATGAGGCGCTGGACCGCCTCGTGGACTGGGATCTTTTGCTGCGATTTACCCAAGATAAGCCAGCTCAGCGGGTGCCTGTGCTCGCGGCTCACTATCGCGTCGTCGACGATCGGCGGGTGTCGGTTACCCGCCCGTTTGAACCCAACCACAGCGCGATCCGACGCAAGTGGATGGCAAGCGGACCCGAGGAAGCCCAAGCTGTCAAAGCCCAACTTTCCAGGGAGACATAGCTTTCGCCAAGAGGGAAGCTGCCTGCGTCTCACGTAGAGGGGAGGCGTGCAGCCGTGGCGAAGTAGTTCACGTCGGTGTCTTGGCCCAGATGCCACTCGTCGGCGAGGGGGTCGTAGAGCAAGCCCCTCGTGTCGGTGAGGGTGAGGCCGGCGATGCGCAAAGCGGCTTCGAGCTCCTCCGGCTTCACGAAGCGCTGCCATAGGTGCGTGCCCACCGGCAGCCAGCGCAGGATGAACTCGGCGCCGATGATGGCAAGGGCATAGGCCTTCAGCGTGCGGTTCAGCGTCGACAAGATCATAATGCCGCCGGGCTTTAAGAGCGGCGCCACGCGGGCGAGGAAGGCGGGCACGTCGGGCACGTGCTCGACCACCTCGAGCAGCAGCACCGTATCGAAGCGCGCGCCAGCGCCCGCGACCTCCTCGGCGGTTGCAACTTTATAGGTGACGTCGACCCGCGCTCCCTGCGCATGGGCCTTTGCTGCCTCGATCGTCTCCGGCGCGGGATCGATGCCGGTGACCTCGGCGCCGAGCCGTGCGAGCGGCTCCGACACCAGCCCGCCGCCGCAGCCGATATCGAGCACCGACAGCCCGGCAAGGCTCGCAGCCGCCGTGAGGTCGCGCCCGAATGCCTGGCAGAGCTGGTCGCGGATATAGGTCAGGCGCACAGGATTGATGCGGTGGAGCTGCCTGAACGGGCCGTTTCCGTCCCACCATTGCCCTGCCAGCCGCGCAAAGCGGGCGACCTCCTCGGGGTCGAGCGTGGTGTCGGGGGCGCCGGTCATGGCTGACCAGAGGCCGTGCCACGGTGCGCCTGTCAAGGAGGCTCGCTACGCTTAAGCGCTATCGCGTCAGGTTCCAATCGCGGCAGCGCTTCTCACCTTTTGTTGGAGCACGATCTTTTAGCGAAAACCGGTTCCCACTTTTCGCCGATCATGCTCTGTTGCGGTGAGCCGCCTCAGTCAGTATGAAGGATCGGTTTTCGGGCCGGCCCAGCGGGGCCGGCCATCGTTTTGGTGGGCGAGGCGGCATCGGTCCGAAGCGCTCGCGGGAGGGGCGAGTGGCCCTGTTGGTGCTGAAGTTCGGCGGCACGTCGGTTGGCGACGTGGACAAGATCCGCAATGTCGCGGCCCATGTGAAGCGCGAGGTGGATGCAGGCCATGCCTGCGCCGTCGTCGTCTCGGCCATGGCCGGGCAAACCAACACGCTCGTCGGGTTCGTCGAGGAGGCCTGGCGCTCCACCCTTGCCAAGCAGGGCGAGAACGGTGCCGTCGACTATGACGCCCGCGAATATGACGCCGTGGTGTCCTCCGGCGAGCAGGTCACCTCCGGGCTGCTCGCCATCGTGCTCCAGGCCCACGGCGTGCGGGCGCGCTCCTGGCAGGGCTGGCAGATCCCGATGATCACCGACGGCGCCCATCGCTCCGCCCGCATCAAGGGCGTGAATGTGGAGGGGCTGAAGGCGCGGATAATGGACGGCGAGGTGGCCGTGGTGGCGGGATTCCAAGGGCTCGCCCCCGACAACCGCATCAGCACGCTTGGCCGCGGTGGCTCCGATACGAGCGCGATCGCCCTTGCGGCAGCGCTGAATGCTGACCGCTGCGACATCTATACCGACGTGGACGGCGTCTACACCACCGACCCGCGCGTCGTGCCCAAGGCTCACCGCCTTGACAGAATCTCCTATGAAGAGATGTTGGAGATGGCCTCGCAGGGGGCCAAGGTGCTGCAGACCCGCTCGGTCGAGCTCGCCATGCAGAAGGGGGTGCGGGTGCTCGTGCGCTCGAGCTTCGATCCGCCCGATCTTGCAGGCCGGACTGGCCCTGGAGCTGTGCTCGGCACGCTGGTTTGCCATGAGGATGAGATCGTGGAGCAAAACGTCGTCAGCGGGATCGCCTATGCGCGGGACGAGGCCAAGGTCACGCTGCTCAAGATCGCCGACAAACCGGGCGTCGCGGCGCAGGTGTTCTGCCCGCTCGCCGAGGCCAATATCAATGTCGACATGATCGTGCAGAACGTCTCCGAGGACGGGCGCTATACCGACCTAACCTTCACGGTGCAGAGCGCCGATTTCGACCGGGCGCTCGAAGTCTTGAAAAGAGCCAAGGATTCCATCGGTTATTTCGACTTGCGCGGCTCCACCGACATCGCCAAGGTGTCGGCCATCGGTGTGGGCATGCGCAGCCATGCTGGCGTTGCTGCGCAAATGTTCAGCGCACTTGCCGAAAAAGGCATCAATATCGAGGCGATCTCGACGTCGGAGATCAAAATCAGCGTATTGATCGATGCGGCCTATGCCGAGCTTGCGGTGCGGACCTTGCATTCCCTGTTCGGATTGGACGGCCGCTGACGGGCGTTGCAGCGGCCGCCTTGAGGCTTCTTGAAGGCAGCTTCGTAAGCGTGGTCCGCCGCTAATCCGGCCGGCGAGGACTTGGATCATGGCCATCTCGGTTGGCGCGCCTAGACAATTGCTCCGCCGCCTGCGCGAGGTGATGGCGGAGCGCGAAAGCGCGCAGGCGCGCCTGGACAAGGTGGTGGTGCTGATCGCCTCCAACATGGTGGCCGAGGTGTGCTCGCTCTATTTGCGCCGCCGCGATGCCTCGCTCGAGCTGTTCGCCACCGAAGGCCTGAACCGCGAGGCCGTGCACAACACGCATCTGAAGCGGGGCGAAGGTCTCGTCGGCCTGATCGCCGAGCAGGCCGAGGCCATGCAGTTCCCCGACGCGCAATCCCATCCGGCCTTTTCCTATCACCCGGAAACGGGCGAGGATATCTACCACTCCTTCTTGGGCGTGCCGATCCTGCGCGGCGGCCATGCCATCGGCGTGCTCACGGTGCAGAACCGCACCCATCGTCACTATAGCGACGAGGAGGTGGAGGCGCTGCAGACCACCGCCATGGTGCTCGCCGAGATGATCGCCTCGGGCGGGCTGGGGGTGAGCGACGAGGCCGCGGCCGACGTCCGCCGCGAGCTCTCGGTGCAGTTCAAGGGGCTTGCTCTGTCCGACGGGGTGGCGCTTGGCCATGTGGTGCTGCACGAGCCGCGCATCGTCATCACCAAGCTCATCGCCGAGGATGTCGAGCTGGAGCGCCGGCGGCTGGCGCAAGCCATCGACGAGCTCACCGGCATGATCGACGGCATGTTGGAGCGCGGCGACCTTGCTCGCACGGGCGAGCACCGCGAGGTGCTGGAGGCCTTCCGCATGTTCGCCCATGACCGCGGCTGGCGGCGGCGCCTCGAAGAGGCGCTGGCCACGGGGCTCACGGCGGAAGCCTCCGTGGAGCGGGTCCGTAACGACACCCGTGCCCGCATGCTGCGACAGACCGATCACTATTCGCGCGAGCGGCTGCACGACATCGACGACCTCTCCAACCGCCTGCTCAGGCTGCTTGCGGGCGGGGTGGGGACGGCGGCCGCCGGCAACTTGCCGCAGGACGCCATCGTCATCGCTCGCACCATGGGCCCGGCCGAGCTGCTCGACTATGACCGGCACCGCCTGCGCGGGCTGGTGCTGGAGGAAGGCGGCTCCGCCAGTCACGTCGCCATCGTGGCGCGCGCGCTGGGTATTGCGGCCTTGAGCCAGGTGAAGGGCGTGCTCGAAGTGGCGGAGGCAGGCGACGCGGCCATCGTCGATGCGGAGTCGGGCGAGCTGCATATCAGGCCAACGCAAGAGGTGGTCGCCGCTTATTCCGACAAGGTGCGCTTCCGGGCGAAGCGGCAGGCGCAATATGCCGCCTTGCGCAACGTCCCCACCGTCACCTTGGACGGGGTCAAGATTTCGCTGCAGATCAACGCCGGTCTCCTGTTCGACCTGCCGCATCTCGATCAGTCCGGCGCCGACGGCATCGGCCTCTTCCGTACCGAGCTGCAATTCATGATCTCGTCCACTTTCCCGCGGCTCGAGCAGCAGACGCGCATCTACAAGGCGATCCTCGACGCTGCCGGCGAGCGCCCCGTGGTGTTCCGCTCCCTCGATGTGGGCGGCGACAAGGTGCTGCCCTATTTCCGGGTGAGCAAAGAGGAGAACCCGGCGCTCGGCTGGCGCGCCATCCGCATGGCGCTCGACCGGCCGGCGCTGTTCCGCACGCAAATCCGGGCGCTGCTCAGGGCAGCGCAGGGGCGCGAGTTGCGCATCATGCTGCCGATGATCGCCGACGTGGCCGAGCTTGTGGCCGCGCGCTCCCTGATCGACAAGGAGGTCCTCATCCTCAAGCGCCATGGCCGGCCGGAGCCGAAGCGCCTGCTGGTCGGGGCGATGATCGAGGTACCGTCGCTGCTCTGGCAGCTCGACCGCGTGCTGCCGCTCGCCGATTTCGCCTCCGTCGGCTCCAACGACCTGATGCAGTTCCTGTTCGCTGCCGACCGCGGCAACATGCGCGTTGCCGACCGCTTCGACCGGCTCAATCCCGCGGCGTTGAAGGCCCTTGCCTGCATTGTCGAGGCAGCGGAAAGGCACCAGGTGCCGCTTACCCTGTGCGGCGAGATGGCGGGCAGGCCGCTGGAGGCCATGGCGGTGATCGGGCTCGGCTTCCGCTCGATCTCCATGGCGCCCGCCTCGCTCGGGCCGGTCAAGGCCATGATCCTGTCGCTCGATGCGGGCGACCTGCGCACGCGGCTGGATGAGTGGCTCCAGACCAAGGCAACGTCGCTGCGCCAGGAGTTGAAGCAGTTTGCGGCCGAAAAGGGCGTTCAGATATGAGCGTTGGTGAGCAAAAGGGCGTAATTGGCGGCATTGCAGAGGCTTGCAAAGCGCCGGACGATGGGCTTGTGTGTGTCAAGATTCGCAGGATATGGGATCGGCCTCACAATGCCGACCGGGCGAGCCCCCTCACGCCAGTCTCCGGACGCTGCCGCCGGACGGTGCCTGAATATTCACGGGATCAAGGAAATGCCAGCCGGCTATGACGCTGAGGTGGCGGAGCTGTTCCGGGACTTTCGCGCCGCCAGCAACCTGACGGAAGCCGACCTCGCCGCAAGGCTCTCCGCGCGGATCGAGGTGGTGCAGGCGCTCGAGCAGGGCGCGCTCTATGCGCTGCCGCCTTGGGCCGAGACCTGCCGCGTCGTGAACAATTACGGGCTCCTGCTCAATCTCGACGTGCGCCCGCTGCTCCGGCGGATCTATGCCCAGGTCGAGGCTGGGATCGTCGAGCTGACGCCGAAGCCCATGCTCGACGTGCCCTTCATGATGCCGCCCGAGGCAAGAGAGCCAGAGTTTCAGCGAAGCGCCTCCGCACCTATGGCGCCCCGAGGAGGCGCCGCTGCACCCCTGGCGCCCCGAGGGGGCGTCCCCGCACCGATGGCGCCCCAACGGCCAGCGCCCTATCCGCCGCCGCAGCGGCCGAACGCGCCGCCAAGGCAAGCGGCGCCGGCACCGGATCGGCGCATGCAACCCAGGGCTCCACAGCCCGAGGCTCCACAGCCCGAGGCTCCACAGCCCGCGGCGCCGCAAGCCCGCCCGTTGCCCCCGCCGGTGCAGCAGCCCGCGCCGCAAGCGGCGGCGAAAGCGAAACGGCCAAGGCGGGCTCTCCTGAAGTGGGGCACGGCCGTCCTCCTTGTCATCGGCCTCGGCTTCGGCCTATGGATGCTGCTCGACGAGCCGAAGCTGTTCAACTCGTCGACCTCCTCATCGGGGTCGAAGACGGCGAAACCCGGGGCGCCCCCCGCCAAGCCGCTCGATCCCGACGACCCGCGTAACCGCAAGGCCGATCGGCTGCCGAGCCCAAGCGGCTTCTAGGCCTCCTAGCTTCTAGCCCTCCTACAAGATCGATCATGACGACGATTCCCGCCCTGAAGCTCGACAAGCTCGTGGCCCGCTGGCAGACGGTGCAAGGCACGCTTGCCTCCGGCGCCGACCAGGAGACCTTCGTCCGCCTGTCGCGCGAGTTCGCCGAGCTCGACCCGATCGTGGCCACGATCACGGCGTTGCGCAAGGCGATGGGTGAGCGCCTGGACCTGCGGCAGCTGGTGGACGACCCGGCCTCCGACAAGGACATGGCGGCGCTGGCCGAGGAGGAGTTGGAAGGCCTCGGTCCGAAGATCGAGGAGTTTGAGAAAAAACTGAAGGTGCAATTGCTGCCCAAGGATACCGCCGACGAGAAGAGCGCCATCCTGGAGGTGCGCGCCGGCACCGGCGGCGACGAGGCGGCGTTGTTTGCGGCGGATCTGTTCCGCATGTATCAGCGCTATGCCGACCGGCAGGGATGGAAGGTGAGCATCCTGTCGGCAAGCGAGTCCGCCACGGGGGGCTATAAGGAGATCATCGCCAGCATCTCGGGCAAGAACGTGTTCGCCAAGCTCAAATTCGAGTCCGGCGTGCACCGGGTGCAGCGGGTGCCCGAGACCGAGGCGCAGGGCCGCATCCATACCTCTGCCGCGACGGTCGCCGTGTTGCCAGAGGCGGAAGAGGTGGACGTCAAGATCGAGGACAAGGATCTGCGCATCGACGTGTTCCGCGCCAGCGGACCCGGCGGGCAGTCGGTCAACACNNACCGACAGCGCGGTCAGGATCACCCATCTCCCGACCGGCATCGTGGTGAGCCAGCAGGACGAGAAATCGCAGCATAAGAACAAGGCCAAGGGCATGAAGGTGCTGCGCGCCCGCATCTACGAGATGGAGCGGGCCAAGCTCGATGCCGAGCGGGCGCAAGACCGGAAGAGCCAGATCGGCACCGGCGACCGCTCCGAGCGCATCCGCACCTACAATTTTCCGCAAGGCCGCGTCACCGATCACCGTATCGGCCTGACGACGCACCAGCTCTATCTGATATTGCAGGGCGAGGCGCCCCTAGATGAGCTGATCGACGCCCTGATCACCGAGCATCAGTCGAGCCAGCTCGCGGCGATGCATGAGCCGGCCCATGGGTGAGGTCGCTGCGCGACAGGCGGCTTCGCCTCTGGGGACGTTGTCGCGAATGGGTTTATCACACGCGTTGCCGCAGACCGCGCTGACCCTGCGCGGTGCGTTTGCCGGCGCGGCGGCGATGTTGCGGCAAGCGGGGGTACCGACGCCCGAGCTCGATGCTCGGCTGCTCATCTGCCATGCCGCCGGTGTCAGTCATGAGTCCTATGTGGCGCGGCCCGATTGGGAGCTGGCGCCGGACGCCGCGGCGCAGCTTCGTCGGTGCATCGAGCGCCGCCTCGACGGCGAGCCGGTGTCGCGCATCTTGGGGCAACGAGAATTCTGGGGCCGCGCCTTCCTGGTCGATCGCCATACCCTCGACCCGCGGCCGGACACCGAGACCCTGATCGAGGTGGCGCTTGGCCTCGTCGCGAGCCAAGGCTTGCGCGAGCAGCCGCTTCGCCTGCTCGATCTCGGCACCGGCACCGGGTGCATCCTGCTCACGCTCCTTGCCGAGCTGCCGAATGCCACTGGCGTCGGCACCGATCGGAGCGTGCCGGCGCTTGCGCTTGCGAGCGCCAATGCGCGGCGCCTGGGGGTGGATGATCGGGCGGCCTTCCTCGCCGGCGATTGGCTCGAGCCGGTCAGCGGGAGCTTCGACCTCATCCTGGCCAACCCGCCTTACGTGGCGACAGGTGAGATCGGCCGCCTGCCGCGCGAGGTCGGCGCTTACGACCCGTGGGGCGCCCTTGACGGCGGGACCGACGGGCTCGATGCCTACCGGCGTATCGCCGGCGGGGTACGCCGGGCGTTGCGGCCAGGCGGCGCCATCCTATTGGAGGTTGGGGCCGAGCAGGCGGACAGGGTGCTTTCCCTTTTGCGTGAGGCCGGACTCGCCATCGATGGGAAGGCATGCATGTGGCGCGACCTTGGCGGCCGGCCGCGTGTGGTCGCCGCGCGCGAGGGGGCCGCCTGCCTTCCCGCCCAAATGGTCGCGAGCCAAAAAAAGGGGCTTGGAAAATCACGATGTTCGGGATAGGGTCGTCAACAGCGGAAGGATCATTCTCGGCCGTCGACGCTAAGATAGCGCGGGGTCGGTTGCAGGCGGCAACAAGAGCGGACATCTCTTGCATCTCGATGAAGGGCGGCGTGCCTCTCGGGACGTTCAGGAGACGCTCAACCGCCCATCTATCTTGAGGTTGGCTGGCGCTGGCGAGGACTAACGGCTTTAGCGCTAGAGATGGGCTTAAGGTGCTGGGAGCGGGACGGGCGCGTGCCGCTTGGCAGCTTGGCCCAACCGCCTCATGCAGCCCGCGCTTAAGGCTACGCGAAAAGCGCTGCACCGCGATTTGAACAGAGAAGAGAAGAAGACTTGAACAGGGAAGGTTGCGGCAGCCGCCGCTTATCAGGGACATGAACCAGCCTATGAGGCAAGGACAGCAGAACCGCAGGGGCCGCGGCCGCACTCGCAAGCCCCAAAATCCATTGGCACGGAGCTACGAATCCAATGGGCCCGACGTGAAGATCCGCGGGACCGCGGCACATATCGCCGAAAAGTACATGTCGCTCGCGCGCGACTCGTTGTCGTCTGGCGATCTGGTCGCGGCCGAGAGCTATCTCCAGCACGCCGAGCATTATAGCCGCATCATCATGGCGGCGCAGTCGCAGCTCGGCCCCCAGGGCAACCAACCGGGCGAAGGCGCCAATGGCGGCGCTGGCTACCGGCCGCATTGGAACGCCGATTTCTCCGACCAGGATGATGGCGGCTCCGACTTCGAGGGTGGCGAGACCTCTAGCGGCAGCAACGACATGCGCGGTGGCGGCAGCAACGATATGCGCGGTGGCGGCAGCAACGAGACGCGGGGTGGCGGCAGCAACGACATGCGCGGGAACGACGGGCGCGGGCGCGGGCAGCGCGAGCCGCATGGGCACCGCGGCGCCAATGGCAGCGAGGCCCCCTCACGCGATAGCAAGGGCTCCGATCAAGCCGACTCACCGCAGCCCGATGAGAACGCCCCCGACCAGGTAGGCTGAACTCCCCCATTTAGAGCTTTCTCGTTATGTGAGGCTGTCGTCTCTCCCCTTTAGGCGCGCCATGCTTGGAGGCTCGGGCTTTTCGACCTGCGCTTAAGGATGATTCGACCGCGGCCCGGTTCGGCGTCGAAGAATCGGCCTCAAAACGCGCCTCAAAACGTCTTGCTCACCATCAAGGCCAATCCTCTTTTTGTCCGATAGGCTCGGCGCTATATCTCCATTAAGGAGCGCGCGCATATTGGGCCGCCTCGTAAGCGCTGCTCATCAGGGGAGCATCTATGGATTTCGAGAAATTCTCCGATCGCCTCAAGGGTTTCGTGCAGTCGGCGCAGACGCTGGCCGTCCGCGAAGGCAACCCGCAGATCACGCCCGAGCATCTGTTGAAGGTGCTTCTGGACGATCCCGAAGGGCTCGTCAGCGGCCTGATCGCACGGGCGGGCGGCAGGCCCAAGGAGGCGCTGGAACGCACCGAGGCGGTGCTCGCCAAGCTGCCCAAAGTGACCGGGGGTGGCGCGTCGCAGCCGCACCTGGCGCCGGCGCTCGGACGCGTGCTCGATCAGGCCGAGCAGATCGCGACCAAGGCGGGAGACAGCTTCGTCACCGTCGAGCGCGTGCTGCAGGCGCTTGCCATGACCAAGGAGGGCGAGGCCTCGCGCATCCTCGCCGACGCCGGCGTGACGCCCACCACGCTGAACGCCGCCATCAACGATTTGCGCAAAGGCCGCACCGCGGATTCGGCTTCCGCCGAGCAGTCCTATGATGCGCTCAAGCGCTATACGCGCGATTTCACCGAGGCCGCGGCCAAGGGCCAGCTCGATCCCGTCATCGGCCGTGACGAGGAGATCAGGCGCACCATGCAGGTGCTGTCGCGGCGGACCAAGAACAACCCCGTGCTGATCGGTGAGCCAGGCGTCGGCAAGACCGCCATCGCCGAGGGCCTCGCCTACCGCATCATCAAGGGGGACGTGCCCGAGAGCCTCAAGGACAAGAAGGTGATGGCGCTCGACATGGGCTCGCTCATCGCCGGCGCCAAATATCGCGGCGAGTTCGAGGAGCGGCTGAAGGCGGTGCTGTCGGAGATCCAGTCCGCGCAAGGGCAGATCATCCTCTTCATCGACGAGATGCATACGCTGGTGGGTGCCGGCAAGGCCGAAGGCGCCATGGACGCGTCGAACCTGCTGAAGCCGGCGCTTGCCCGCGGAGAGCTGCATTGCGTCGGCGCCACCACGCTCGACGAGTATCGCAAGCATGTGGAGAAGGACGCAGCTTTGGCCCGGCGTTTCCAGCCGATCTACGTCTCGGAGCCGACGGTGGAGGACACCATCTCCATCCTGCGCGGGCTGAAGGAGAAATACGAGCTGCATCACGGCGTACGCATCGCAGATAGCGCGCTGGTCGCGGCCGCCATGCTGTCCAACCGCTACATCACCGACCGCTTCCTGCCCGACAAGGCGATCGACCTGGTGGACGAGGCATCCTCTAGGCTGCGCATGCAGGTGGACTCCAAGCCGGAGGAGCTGGACGAGCTCGACCGGCGCATCATGCAGCTCAAGATCGAGCGCGAGGCGCTGAAGAAGGAGACCGACCGGGCATCGAAGGACCGGCTGGAGAGACTGGAAAAGGAGCTCGTCAATCTGGAGGAGGCGGCGGATGCGCTTTCCCAGCGCTGGAGCCAAGAGAAGGAGAAGCTCGCCGGCGCGCAGAAGCTGAAAGAGCAGCTCGACAGTGCGCGCCTCGAGCTCGAGCAGGCGCAGCGGCGCGGCGACCTCGGCAGAGCCGGTGAGCTCGCCTATGGCGTCATCCCCGAGCTCGAAGCCAAGCTGAAAACGGTCGAAGAGGAGGAGAGCGCGGGCGGGGTCATGGCGCACGAGGTGGTCGCGCCCGACATGATTGCGCAGGTGGTGTCGCGCTGGACCGGCATTCCGGTGGACAAGATGCTCGAAGGCGAGCGCGACAAGCTGCTCAAGATGGAGGAGCAGATCATCAAGCGGGTGGTCGGCCAGGACGAGGCGGTGCATGCGGTCTCGACCGCCGTGCGGCGCGCACGCGCAGGGCTGCAGGACCCCAACCGGCCGATCGGCTCCTTCATGTTCTTAGGCCCGACCGGTGTCGGCAAGACCGAGCTTTCGCGCGCGCTCGCCGAGTTCCTGTTCGACGACGAGCACGCCATGATCCGCATCGACATGTCGGAATATATGGAGAAGCACTCCGTCGCCCGGCTGATCGGCGCGCCTCCGGGCTATGTCGGTTATGAAGAGGGCGGCGCGCTCACCGAGGCCGTGCGGCGCAGGCCCTATCAGGTCATCCTGTTCGACGAGATCGAGAAGGCGCACCCGGACGTCTTCAACGTGCTGTTGCAGGTGCTCGACGACGGCAGGCTCACCGACGGCCAGGGCCGCACCGTCGACTTCCGCAACACGCTCATAATCATGACCTCCAATCTCGGCTCGGAATATCTCGTCAACCAGCCCGAGGACGAGGATTCAGACGTCGTGAGCGAGCAGGTGATGGCGGTGGTGCGGGCCCATTTCCGTCCCGAGTTCCTGAACCGCATCGACGAGATCATCCTGTTCCACCGGCTGAAGCGGGACCAGATGACGCGCATCGTCGACATCCAGATCAAGCGTCTGCAGAAGCTGCTCGCCGAGCGGAAGATTACGCTGGAGCTCGACGATGCGGCGAAGGAGTGGCTGGGCCAGAAGGGCTATGATCCAGCCTATGGCGCCAGGCCCTTGAAGCGCGCGATCCAGAAATATGTGCAAGATCCCATGGCCGAGATGATCCTTGAAGGCAAGGTGCATGACGGCGAGACGGTGACGATCACCGCCGATCAAAACGGCCTGATCATCAACGGCATAGCGGCGAAGCAGGCGGCTTAGCGGCTTAGCAAGGCCAAGAGCCGGTGGGTATATTGGCGCCATGAGCAAGATCGAGAAGGCTTGGACGGAGCTCGCCAAGCTTCCGGAGAACGAGCAAGACGTCGTCGCCGACGCCATCCTTGACTATGCCGCCGGTGGTCAGGGGGTCGAGCTCTCCGATGATCAGGTCGCAGAAGTCGAGCGGCGGTTGGCCGAGCACGAAGCGGCTACGCTGACGATCACCGAGCTAAGGGCGCGGCTGCGGAAGCTTGGCGTATGAAGGTTTTGATCCGGGCGAGGGTCTATGACGATCTGGAACGGATCTACAGCTGGCCAACCAGGACGGCCTCGTCATCAATGGCATAGCGGCGAAGCGGGCGGCTTAGTTTTCCTCTCCCTCGTGGGAGAAGGAATAATTAGTGAGCTGGAAAAAAATAAATATATTTCAGTATGTTAATCAGGACCATCCCTTAACCTCGCCATCTAGGCTGCATTTAGGCAGCAATTTAATTACGGGTGATAAAGGTGGCGCCATAGGCGGACCCATTAGCTACCAACTGTAGTCAAACCAGTGTGACTTGTTCCTGCTGGATCAGCTGACTCTTAATCAGCGGGTCGTAGGTTCGAGTCCTACTGCGCCCACAAATTAAATCAATGACTTAGCCGCTCAGCAGCTGGAAGGCTTATTCGCTAGTAAGCGCATAGTAAGCACGGATGAGTGATTTCGACCTTCTAAGGCACGGGGAGGCGGCACAGCCTTTAGTCCCGACGTGCCCGACGCTTTTGGCCGCATGGCGCCAGGGTATTGCAAGCCATCCGTGCCGGGAGGTACGGAGTTCCTGGCGTATTCCACGACCGGCGCTTAGGGCGC
>PLBV01000058.1 GCA_003135455.1 Hyphomicrobiales bacterium
AGCTTCGTGCTCCTGATCGTGGGTGTGCTGACGGCGTTTGGCCTCGGCGCCATCGGGGCCGGCCTGTTCGGCAGCGTCGACGCCCCATTCCTTGCCGCGCTGTTCGCCATGGCGACCGGACTTACGATGTTCGAGGCGGCCATCGATGTCGCCCGCACGCGGCTTGAGTCCGGCAGGGTCGCTACATCGGTGCTATTGCGTGCGGTAGCCACGCTGACCATCGGCGTGACCGCCATCGCGTGGGAGGGCACGGCGACCGCGCTCGCGCTCGCCGTCGCCGCCGCCAATGTGCTGGCCTCGCTTCCCTGCCTGTTCCGCTACATCCCATACGTTTGGCGACAGGCCTCCGTGATCACGGCCGGTCATCTGTTCCGCTATGGCTGGCCGCTGATCCTGGCCTTCGGGGTGTCGGCGCTCGGTCAGAACATCGACCGCCTCTTCCTCGGAGCCTGGATCGGTACCCGCGAGCTCGGCCCCTATGGCGCCATCTCCGATCTCATCAAGCAGACCTTCTTCGTCGTCGGCGAATCCATCTCGCTGGCTTTCGTGTCGCTCGCCAAGCGTTCGGCGACAGCAGGCGATCACGCCCATGCTGCGGCGGTTTTGGAGACGGCCTTCACCTCGCTGGTTGCCGTCGCGGCGTTCGGCGCGGCGTTCTTCCTCTGCTTCGGTCCCTTCATCTTCACGCTGGTGTTCGGGCCCGATTTCGCGCGGCTCGCCGCCGGCTATTTTCCCATCCTCGTTTTTGGCAATGTCTTCCTCACGCTGCGTTCCTTTTATTTCAGCCAGGTGATCTATTTTTCCGAGTCGAGCAGGCTGGAGCTCTGGGTCTCGACCGTCACCTTGGCCGTTTCGGCAGCGCTTTCGGCGCTGCTCATCCCCAGAATAGGAACGCTTGGGGCCGCCATCAGCCTACTCGCAGGTCAAGCCACGGCCTGCGTTGCCTTCGCCATCATGGGGCGGCGCGCTTACCATCTCCCCGTGCCGATCCGCCGCGGTCTTGCGATCTTCGCACTGGTTGGGGGCTTCCTGCTGGTGGCGACGCTGGTGGACCGCGCTGCTCCAACCCCGCTCATCGCCCAGGCGATCAACGTGACGCTCCTCGCCGCCTCGGCCCTTTTCGCCGTGCGCCGCTTCAAGCTGTTCGGCCTGCACGATGTCGGGGCGGTCAACCTACTCGCGGTTCGCTAGAGCGCGCGTCAGAAGGCGCGCATAGTCGTCGAGCATGCGGTCGAGCCCGTAGCGCGCCTCGATGGCCTTTCTGACCGCCAAAGGCGCCCGCTGTGCCGTTGCCAAGCGCGTGAGCGTTGCTTGGATCGATGCTTGCCAGGCCTCAAGGTCGTCACCCGGGGCGAAAGCGACTTGCGACCCCGCCTGGCGCAAGACCTCGCGCAACACGGCCAAGTCGCTTGCGACGATCGGTAGCCCCGCCATGGCCGCCTCGACCGCGGCAAGCCCGAAGCTCTCCCAGGTCGACGGAAACACGAAAAGGTCCGCCGCGCCGTAGAGATTGGCGGTGCCGTTGCGGTCTACATCGCGCAGGAGATGCAGTCGCCCATCCACCCCGAGCGACGTGGCGAGCTCCCGATACTCATCAAGCCGTGGACCGCCGCCCGCGATCACCAGGCGGGCGTTTGCAAGCGCCGGCAGCGCGCGGATGAGCAGGTTTTGATTCTTCTGCGCCGAGAGGCGGCCGACATTGAGCAGGATCGGTCCGTCGTCCGGCACGCCAAAGTGGCGCAGCGTCTCGCGGCGGCCAAGGCGCGGGCAGGGGCATGCGACGCCGTGCTCGATCAGCATCATGCTGCGGCGATAGGGCTCGGGATAGCGGCTGAACCGGTCGAGCGTTTCCGCCGTGTTCGCGACATTGAGCGTGTAGAGCCCGAGACTGCCCGCCAGCTTGTCCAGGCCCCGCTGTAGAGGGGAGAGCTCCGACGGCAGCGTGGTCTGATGCACCAGGCGGAGCGGGCAGCCCGCAAGCCGGCCACCGAGACCGATGAGGATGGCCGCCGTCGGCTGATAGGCGATCAGGGCGTCATAGCCGCCGCGCTGAAGTCGAAACATCATCCTGGCCAAGGCCGCACCCTTGGCTACCGCCGAACCACCCGCCTCGGGGTACAGATACTCGGTCTCCACCGTAAATCCCCGCGCCGCCAGCCCGGTAGCGAGCGAGTCCGCAAGTGTCTGCACGCCGCCGGTCTCTCGCGTGTGCACGATCTGCAGCACCCGTGGACGCGCTGTCGCGACCGCGCGGTTGCCCAGGGACGTCGCAGGCTCGACCCGGGCGGTCAGGTGGTCGATGGGTAACGACTCCAAGGTTCGCCTCGCAAAGTCGGTTGCTGTTCGCCCAATTTGCATCAACTACGGTTAGTGTGTGAGGGAAAATCATGGCTTCCATAAAGGCCATGCTCGTACATGGTTAATAAAGATCCAGAAACGCGGTTAATTTAACCTTTAAATAAGCCTAAAGTTGCGTACGCGCCGTCTCTCCTCCACTCCAGAAGTCGGGGGGAATTGTGGTGGCCAACATGCAGCAAGTCCGTAAGGACCGTGCATTGGGATGGTGCGCAGATAATGCTCGATGCCTCCGAATTCATTGGCGTGCTCCTGGGGAGCCGCCGCAGGCCGCTGGTGGTCGGCGAGAGCTTCAAATGGTCGATGGTCGCCGTCGAGCTGGCGGTGATCCTAGGCTGCTCGCTGGCCTCCGGGATCACGTACCACCTCTTCGCTTATGGCGAGACGGGGCGTGTCCCCACCTTCGGCGAGATCGGTCTCCTGGTGGCTCTCTGCTTCCTACTCGTGCAGAACACCAAGAGCCGCTATGACCCCCGCAACATCGCCACCGGCAGGACGATCCTTAAGTCCGTAGCGCTGGACTGGACCGCCGCCTGGGCGCTCCTCTTGACGTGCGCCTTTCTCACCAAGACCACCGCCGTCTATTCGCGCGGTGCGCTCGTCCTCTTCTTCGTCTCCGGCTGGACCTGCGTCACGTTCGTACATCTCTTGGCGGCGCTCGTTGTCCGCCGCGGTTACCGCCAGGGCTGGCTCGCGGCGAGCCGCATCCAGATCGTCGGCACCGCCGCGCGGATCAGAAAATTCCAGGAGCGCCTAGGAAGTGGCGACCATGGTGTAGAAGTTGCGGGCGTCTGCATCCTGCCCAATGGCCCATGCGCGACCTCGCGGGAGGAGTTCGACGCGGTTCTGAAAGGAGCCGTCCGCCACGCCCGCGAGCTGAGGGTGGATGACGTGCTTTGTCTCGTTCCCTGGGCCGACGAGCTCTTGGTCGAACGCTGTGCGTCTGCCTTCCTCAGCCTGCCCGCCTCCGTCCATCTCGGCGCCGAGGACGCACTCGAGCGCTTCAGCGACATGCGGGTGGCGAAGCTCGGAACCACGCTGTGCCTCGAACTCGCGCGGGCCCCGCTGAGTCTCGCCAAGCGCCTCGCCAAGCGGCTGCTCGACCTCGTTCTCGCTACCGCCGCGTCGCTGGTGCTCTGGCCGCTCCTGCTGCTCGTGGCCGTGACGATCAAACTCGATAGCCCTGGACCCGTGCTGTTCCTGCAGCGCCGCTACGGGTTCAATAACGAGGTGTTCCGCATCGTCAAGTTCCGCACCATGGCGGCGGCCGACGACGGCCCGCGCGTGCAGCAAGCCACCCGCGACGATGCGCGGGTCACCCGCGTCGGGCGCTTCCTAAGGCGCTGGAACCTCGACGAGTTGCCGCAGCTCCTGAACGTGATCGCGGGCTCCATGTCGATCGTGGGGCCAAGGCCGCACGCCATGAGCCATAACCACGAGTTCGAGCGGAAGATCGCGCTCTACGCGCGGCGGCATAACGTCAAGCCGGGCATCACCGGCTGGGCCCAGGTGAATGGCTTTCGCGGCATCACCGACACCGAGGATAAAATCAGGAATCGCGTCATCCACGACCTGTTCTATATCGACAACTGGTCGCTCAGCTTCGATTTCTACATCATGGCGCTGACCGTGCTGTCGTCCCGCGCCTATCGCAACGCCTACTGAAGATTGAGGCCGGGCTCGACGTCTGGCGGGCGGGGGATCGCCTTCGAGGCGGCCTAACGGAACGGCCTTACGTCTTGACCGGCCTGGTCGCTCGCCGCCACAGCGCCGAGCCTATGTCCTTGGCGAGGAAATAGCCGCCGCTCGGCGAGAGCGGGAAGCTGCGAAAGCTCGAATAAGCGTGCTTCGCATGCGGCCAGCGCTCCTGCCAGCCATCGCTGCCCCCCAGGAACTCGTAAGCCGCGAGCCCTTGGTCCGAGGCATGGCGCAACGTCTCATGCGCCAGGATCAAGCCCGGCGAGCATTTGGACCAGCGCTCCTGAAATCCGATCTTGAGCTCCCACAAACGCTCGGCGTGCTCGACCGCCATGATCGCCGCCGCCGTCTCGCCGCCGATGCCGAGAAAGAAGAAGCGCAGCTCGCCTAGTCCCGCGGCGGCGGCGGCGTAGCGCGTATAGAACTGTCGCAGCGGGGCATCGGCGAGGATCGCGGTCTTGGCGCGGCCTTTCCATCCCGATGCCTCCACCTCGAACAGACGATCGAGATTGGCTGCCACGGTCGCCTCGGTCGGCACCACGGCCTCGAAGGTCACGGCGCCGCCTTGCTCGGCCTGCTTCCGCTTCCGCCGCAACTCGCTGCGGCGGCCGGGCGACAGCTTAGCCTCCAGTGCCTCTGCGCTGCTTTCCAGGCGCGCCCAGGTGCTCGACGCGTGCCCAGGCTGGATCATGCGGACGGTTCGTCTCATGGGCGCGTCGCAAAGCGCGCTGATCTCGCACGATGCCGCACCCAGTCGGCGAAGCTCGAGCGGAATGCCGAGCGCCGCGATGGCGTCGATGACGGGTTTGAGCGCCGCCCGGTCCTCGCAAAGGAGCCCCGCAGGCTCGAGCGTCCGATATCCGAGCAAGCGCAGACGCTGGAAGACACCCTCGCGCTCGAGCACGAATGGGGCGATGGCGTGCACCGAGCCAAGGGCGTCGCGGGCCACGAAAATGGCAAGCTCCGAGCACCCAAGGAAGGCGTCCACCGAAGCGGCGAACCATTCGTGATGGAGGAGTGGGGTGGAAAAATTGGCGGCGAGCCGGTTCCACTCGGGCTCAAGCTCAAGGAAGCGGGCGACCGAGGCAACACGCTCGACGTGGTAAGTCGGAATGGGCGTTCGCTGCAGCACGGCTTTGGCCACCCCCTAGCGACTGGTAGCCCATCCGTTTAGCCCTGGCCGGATGGCGGCGAAACGGGAATTGCAGCTTATGGTTATGGGCGGCGCCCAAAAGCAAAACCGCGCGGCCAAGGATGACCGCGCGGGGAAGGCTTGAACCGCTGCTGCGCCGTCAGCGCGCCGCCCACCATGGCGCGGAGTAGCGATTGTAGTTGTAGTTGTAGCGCCGAACGTTCCGGCGAAGCTTAGGCTTCACTGAAGGCGTTGCCGTAGCGTCGTCACCGCCGTTAGCAGCGATCTTGGCTGCTGCGCTGTAATCGGTCAGCACCATGAAATCGCCCCCTTTGGGCAAGCTTGCCGTGTTCACGCTCTTGTCGGCGATAATCAGCGAGGACCCCGGCGTCAGCCGCTCGGAAATCTTCTGGCGCACGTCCTCGGGGATCTCGATGCGATCAAGCGCTTCGTGCTCATTGCCGGCCAGGTTCACGGTTATCCATTGCGCCTTGGTGTCGCCGGGAGAGAATTTGAGCGCCGTGTAAAGATGGGTACCGAGCAGCTGGTCGGGGTTCTTGAAGGTGACCGGCGCGTCGAACACGCGGCCGAACTCCTGGCGCACGAACATGTGGCCGACGGGAGGCTCCCCTTTGCCCGCGACCTCGTAGACCTTCTTCACCAGATCGTCGGTGAAGGCGCCGGTCTCGGGCATGCCATTGGCCTTCTGGAACGCCTTGATGGCGATGATGGTCGGCTTGCCGATGGTGCCGTCGAAATTCTGCGCCGGCAGGTAGCCCATGGAGGCCAGGAGGTTCTGCACGCCGACGGTGCGGTCGCGCTGTGTCCGCCGCGTCACCAGGATGCGCAAGGGCGCATTGGAGCGAGGCTCAGCGGCCTGGATCGCGGCGGCCTTGACCCCGGCATCGATCTTGCTCGCTGCCACAGACGGGGTTGCTACAGACGGGGTCGCGCCCGACGCGGCCGGCGCAGCTGGTGCGCCTCTAGGCGAAGCGGCGGCTGGCGATGCCGCCTGACCTGCGGCGACGGGCTGAGCTGGTGCCGCAGCCGGAGCCTCGGCTCTTGGCGCGGGTTGGCCGGCCGGCGCCTTGGCCGGAGCGCTCGGGGCGGTGACGGCATGATCGTCGGCCGCTGACGCCGACGGGTCGACCACCGCATGGGTCCGGTTGGGATTGCCATCGTTGCTGGAGACCGCGTGCAACGCGGGCACGGCTGGTGCCGCCGCGGACTCGGCCGTGCCGTGCTTGTCGGCTTTGGGGGCGGCCCCAGGCAGTGGCGAGGCGTCGTTCGCATTGCCCACCATTTCAGCGCTGGCCAGGATAACGGGGCGCGCAGCCGCGGCGCCGAGGTCTGGTCGCGTTGACGTTGCATCGCCGGACTGCTGTCGCGCGGGCTTATCCTCTTGCGTGACCGTCGGCGGTGGAGGCGGCGGCATCGGCTGGAACAGATTGGGGTGCTCGATCAGGGTGGGGACCGGGCGGTCGCGCGCGATGACCACGCCATCGCCGACAGTGGTGATGTCGAACAGTTTGGGTGCAAAGGAATAAGGCAACCGGATGCACCCATGGGAAGCTGGATAGCCGGGGACGACGCCGGCATGGAGCGCCGTGCCGGACCAGGTGATCCGGTTCATCCACGGCATGGGCGCGCCGCTATAGATGTTGGAGTGGTGCCAGCGCTGCTTCTCGAGGATGCTGAATACGCCGAGAAAAGTGGGATGAGCAGCCATTCCGGTCGACACCTGGGAGGTCGTCACCAGCTTGGTGCCACGATAGACGTCGACCTTTTGCGCGCCGGTTGAGATGACGAGCGTCATCGGCTCGCCATTGGCGATATCGGCGATCGGCTTATCGACAGATTTTTGTTGCTGCCTCTGCTTGGCTTCAGCGGGCATCGTGGCGAGGGCGAGCGTGAGGCTGGCAATGCCGAGCCAGATGGCCGAAATCCGTGCAACCGTGTGGGCGAAGTGGATCGCCCCGTCCTTGATCAAGCGCTGCGCTTTCAACTCACTGTTCCCTTTTAATGTGTCCCCCCCAGCGGTGGGGGCGGCCCTGCAACTAAGCCCCAACGCTGGCGAATCACCTTAGGTGAGGCTGGCCATTTTTGCCAGCAGAAGCCTTCTGATTACCTAATACCATGCAAGTTCGGAGCACGACTTTGCGGCGACAGGACGACGCCGGCCAAAGTCTTGGAAACGCCTTGGCTTTTTGCGCGGTGCGCGGCTACTGACCGCCCGCCAGCCGGGTGGCGAAATAGGCGACGGTCTTGGAATAAACTTCGCTCTTGTTCCATTCCAGCAACACTTGGAAGTTGGCCGAACCTTCGCCCCAGGGTTGACCTTTCCGCCAGCCATAGCCCTTGAGGTAATTGGCGGTGGAGGCGAGCACGTCGGGGGCGCTGCGGATCAGGTCGCGCTTGCCATTGCCGTCATAGTCCACCGCAAATTTGAGGTAGGAGGAGGGCAGAAACTGAGTCTGACCGAGCTCTCCCGCCCAAGCGCCGTGCATCTCCGCCGGCGACAGGTCGCCGCGGTCAATGATTTTCAGCGCCGCCACCAGCTCTTCGGTGAATTTCTCCGAGCGCCGGCAATCATGGGCAAGCGTGGCCAGCGAGCGGATGGTGGACAGGTTGCCGGTAAACGTTCCGAACCCCGATTCCAGTCCCCAGATGGCCACCAGGACCGGCCCCGGCACGCCATATTGCTGCTCGATGCGGTTGAAGACGGGCGCGTAACGCTTCATCAGGCTCTGGCCCTTCTCCACGCTATAGGCCGTGACTCTCTTGGCGGAGAATTGCTCGAAGCTTTGACCGAAGGTCGCATGCTGAGTGCGATCAAGGGACAACACGCGCGGGTCGGGCGAAAGCCCGGCCAGCGCCGAGCTTATCGTCCGCTGCGACACCCCTTGCGCGGCGGCCTCTTGGGCAAAGCCCTGGAGCCAGACATCGAAATTGCCTCCGCAAGCGGCGGCAAGTGCCGGCGCCGCGACGACGGCGCAAGCAAGAGCCAGGGCTGAGGTCGCAATGACGTTGCGCAATGGTCTCATGGGCATCCATTCCCGGTGGCTGAGCGATGTTAAATGCTAAGCTTGGCCCCCTTTGTAGCATGCTCGCGCGAAACTGCGCCTCTGCCACCTTGCTTTGAGTCAAGCGCCCTTGGTCGCGCGCCCTGAAAAGGTCTTGCCTCGGCGCCAAGCGCTCAATACACGGGGTGCCGGACGGTTCGAGGCTGCTTGAGGGAGGATGTCATGCTGGCATTGACGCGTGCCCGGCGAAGCGGTGTGTCGCGCGCGGTTTGCGTGCTGCTGGCGAGCGCGTTGCTCGCGGGGTGCGGCGTCAACACTATCCCCACTCTGCAGGAGCAGGCCAAGGCGGCCTGGAGCGAGGTGCTGAACCAATACCAGCGCCGCGCCGACCTGATCCCCAACCTGGTGGAAACGGTGAAGGGCTATGCGAGCCAAGAGAGCAAGGTGTTGATTGAGGTGACCGAGGCGCGCGCCAAGGCGACGCAGACGCAGGTGCAGCTCCCCCCCGACATCCTCACCAATCCCGAGGCCTTCCAGAAATTTCAGGAAGCACAGGGCCAGCTCTCCGGCGCGCTCGGGCGGCTGCTCGCCATCAGCGAGGCCTATCCCGACCTCAAATCGAACCAGAACTTCCTCACGCTGCAGTCGCAGCTCGAAGGCACCGAGAACCGCATCGCGGTGGCGCGGCGCGACTACATCGAGGCNNCGCCATCGCCCGGCGCGACTACATCACCGCGGTGCAGGCGTACAACACCGAGATCAGGACCATCCCCGGCCGCTGGTGGCGGGCGCTGCTCTATCCCGACGCCGCGCCAATGCAGAATTTCACCGTTGCGGAAGAGAAGACCAAGGTGCCCGAGGTCAAGTTCTGACCAAGCCGCGCCGGCTTCTGCCGCGCGGGCAGCAAAGCGAGGGCGGCATGGTAGGGACGCCGTGGCCCATCGGCAGCATCGTCATTGGCTTGGTCTTGGCCCTTTGGCTTGCACCGGCAAATGCCGAGCCGCAATTCCCGGCGCTCAGCGGCCGCGTCGTCGATGACGCCAAGCTGCTCAGCCAAGCCGACAAGGACGCGCTCGACGCCGATCTGAAGGCGCTCGAGGACAAAAGCTCCGACCAGCTCGTCGTCGTGACCATTCCCTCGCTGCAAGGCTACGCCATCGAGGATTACGGCTATCAGCTCGGCCGCCATTGGGG
>PLBV01000090.1 GCA_003135455.1 Hyphomicrobiales bacterium
TCGCTCGCATTCGGATGGATCATGCCGTAGAGGTTGGCGATCTTGCGGTCGGGGTCGGCAATCATCGGGAAGTTGGGCGCGAACCCTTGCGTTTCCTCGATGTCCTTCGACCACCGGCGATGGGCATCGAGCGGATCGACGCTGAGACCGATGACCTTGACCCCGCGTCTGTCGAATTCGGGCTTCAGCTTCGCCGTATAGCCGAGCTCGGTGGTGCAAACGGGAGTGAAGTCCTTGGGGTGCGAGAAGAGAACGCCCCATGAATTGCCGAGCCACTCATGGAGGCGGATATGACCTTCCGTGGTGTCAGCCTCGAAATCGGGGGCGAGATCGCCGAGTTGGAGTGCCATCAGTCGTCTCCTATCGCCAGAACGGAAGGCCGAACCCTTCGCCTACCGTCACAGCCAAGATGTAGGATGATTTCCTCATAGACGACAATCGCCTGCGTCAAAAAGAAATACTTTTCTAGAGGTAGGCGCAAGCGAAGCATGGGGGCGCAGCGCACGCGGTCCTGACGCCATGGGCGAGGCGGCCTTCGAGCACTCTCGCCTCAAATTGAATCACGACAGCGCGGATGCCGCAACTGCCAGAATGCTCCTGGAAGGCCCGCCACGAGAGGCTCAGCCCACGCATCGGTCGAAGATTCATCCAGTAAATTGAAGAGGCCGGCACATGCGGAGAGGGACGTCGGTTCGGTCGGCGCCCCTTTTTGTTGTATCGTCTTCGTTCGGGGCAGGCACTTTTTCGTCTAAAAGATCATGGGCAAAAGGCGATAAGGCACACGGCACGCATACTCACGATAGCCAGGGTCTTGTTTAAGCAAACGTTCTTCCCTGAACAGTCGGGCGAGTTGGATCGACAGTTCGGTGGAATAAAGAACTGCGTTCCACAACGACGGAAACGCCATCAGAAATCCAACATGGACCATGGTGTAGCCCACATACATGGGGTGTCGCACGAAACGGTAGGGGCCTGCGATCTCGATGCCGCGATTGGCAGCTACGATTCCAAAACGGCGCCCAAGTGCTAGTTTGGCTGATATTTCGATATATAAACCCGCCAACATAATCACAGCGCAAAACTGTAGTGGCACGAGCGCGCTCTGAGCACCTTCCGCAGAAGCAAAAAGCGGCAAGGAAGTCCCCGCTGTGCCCAAGAGCCAATCGACCGGATTTCCCGATAAGGCGCGGGGTCGCAATCGGATGACGCTGAAAATAACGGGCAAACTTTCCGACACGATCAAGACAAGCGTGAGGATATTGAATTTTACCGAGGAGGCGGCAAGCATGCAAAACGCGAAATACCCAAATAGCAACGTAATTAAAGTACGTTCGGCGAGATCGAGGATCGCGAGGTTTCGTGGCGACATTTACCGACTCCATCCGGCCCTCGATCTCATGATCGAGCATCCGCTCTCGCATCTTGGAAAGTCCATCACTTCGCGTCTTGTGTCAGGCATTGAAAAAAACCGGGCTCCTTCTGGTCATTGAGGAACCCGGCTTCATTGGCCGAACGGAGTCGATGGGAGTCTCTACTTCGGCATTATCCGGCCAGATCAGTCTTGACGGTGGTGAACAGGGTGTTCAACTGCGTACCGACGAGGCCGACGGCGGCAAAGATGGCGACGCTGATGCCGGCGGCGATGAGGCCATACTCGATGGCCGTGGCGCCGGAATCATCCTTGGCGAAACGCGCAAACAAGGTCTTCATTGGGATACTCCCTTTGGATTGGATCGTAGTGTCTACATCCCGCACCGGTCGTGACCGGAATCTCGGAATAGTGGCAACTTATCCGCCCGCGCGTTAGAGCGCCGTTAAATCGATCCGCTAAAGTCGGACCTATTTAGGTAAAAAAACCGTAAACAATGGGAGCGGCGAGCAGGCCTGCCGACGCCAGAGCGCAAAGTGGACGCTGCCCGTTTTCTTGGCTCTACGAATAGCTTTGCCAGGTCACGATGACTCGCGTGCCGACCCGCACCCGCTCATAGAGGTCGATAACGTCCTCGTTGAACATGCGGATGCAGCCATGTGAGACCTCTTGTCCCACCGTCCATGGCGCATCGGTGCCGTGAATGCGGTAGGTGGTATTGCCCAGATACATGGCGCGGACGCCGAGCGGGTTGAGCGGGTGGCCGCCCGGCACATAGGCCGGCAACGTCGGGTTCTCCCGTCGCATGTCCGGAGTTGGCGTCCAGGCCGGGTTGATCCGCTTCTCGGTGACGGTGGTCACGCCCGACCAGCGCGCCTCCCCCATGGGTGCGCCGATTGGATAGCGAATCGCGCGGCTGTTGGGCAGCACATAATAGAGGTGGCGGTCGGCGAAGCTGACGACGATGGTGCCGGGATCAACCTTCGGCGTGAACACCACGAGCTCTCTGCCGCTCGTGGCCTGAGTGGGCGGGCTGGAGAAGAAGTCGAAGAAGCCGGCGGAAGCCTGGCTGGGCAGTGTGGCCAAAAGCATGGCTGCCGCCGCGGCGATGCCGCGGGTGACGCTGACGTTACGCATGACAAACCCCGTTGCTATGTTGTGCCATCATGATCCAGCGTTGGTTAATGAAATCCAAACGCGGCAGAGGCCCAAAGGTTGGGGTCGCACCGTGGTATTTCGATCGGGGTCAGCCCGCCGCTCGCCTTGACTCTCGGCCAACTCAGGATTAGAACAAAACAGGAACAAGAGAGTGAGTTCAGTACCGTGCGTAACAACGGTCCAGGCGGCGCAGAAGGTAAGCTCGTTCCGCCGGCTGGCGTTGAGAGAGCAGGCGGGGCGAACGGCCTCGTCGAGCGTTTGCGCGCCCATATCCGCGCGATCGAGCGGGTCCCCGTGTCCCTAGCCTTTCCCCCCGCACCGGGCACGCCCCGCCCCGCCTGCTCACCTCCTCCCTCCCCCTGGCAGGGGGAGGATGNNTGTTGGGTCTGACCCCCACGCATCTGGGTCTGACCCCCTCCCTACCCCTTCTAGGGCGAGGGAGTTGCCTTGGAGCAGGCTCAAAGCGGCAGGCCTGCACGAGATCAAGCCCGCCGCCTATCGCGACGAGCCTGCGGCGCTCGCCTTCGCCCTTGCCGCGATCAGCGGGAAGCTGGCGCGTCAGGACGCGGCGCCGGGGCTCGTACTGTGGTGCCTCACCGAGCGCGCCGCGCGCGAATGGGGGCGCCCCTATGGTCCGGGCCTCATCGCCCTCGGCCTCGACCCCGCCCTCTTTCTCATCGTCGAGGCGCGAAACGCGCTCGATGCCGCCTGGGCGCTGGAAGAGGGGCTGAGGAGCCGGGCTCTGATCGCCGCCCTGGGCCAGGTCGAGATCAAGGCGCCGCTCATTGCCCGCCGTCTCGGCCTGGCCGCAAAGGCCGGGCGCACTCCCTGCCTGCTGCTCTCCGGGCATCAAGGAACGGACTCATCCGGGACGGTCCTGCCCGGCACGGGCTTGCCCGGGACCCTCACCCGCTGGCGCATCGCAGCAGTGGGAGGCAGCGCGGCACGCTTCGATGCGGGCGCGCCGGGGCCACCCCGTTGGCAGCTGACGCTGGAGCGCTGCCGAGGGATCGCGCCCGCGCGGAGCTGGACCGTGGAGTTTCGTCATGAGTCGCATGATTTCCATCTGGCTGCCCCACTGGCCGATCGAGCTGCTGAAGCGGGAGAGAGCGGCAGCGGGCGAAGCGCCCTTACCGCACGAGTGCGTACCGGACAAGTCCGTACCCGATGACCGGCCTTTCGCACTCGTCGGCAGCGAAGCGGGCGGCCTCGTGCTCACCGCCGTCAATGGACCGAGCCATGGCGAGGGACTGAGCCCGGGCTTAGGCCTTGCCGATGCCCGCGCCATCTGCCCGCACCTTCTCACCGCACCGGCAGCTCCGGAGAAGGACGCCTTGGCCCTGCTTGCGCTCGCCCACTGGTCGGGCCGCTACTCCCCCTCCCTCAATTCGGACGGCGCCGATGGGCTATGGCTCGACGCGACCGGCATTCCCCATCTTTTCGGCGGCGAGGATGCGCTACTCGCCGACTTAAGGAAGCGGCTGGCGCGGTTCGGTTTCAGCGCGCGGCTCGCCATCGCCGAGACGCTAGGCTGTGCCCACGCGCTCGCCCGCTTCGGCCGCTTCCCCCAAACCATCGTCCCTGCCGGTCAGCTCAAAGCCGCACTTGCTCCCCTTCCCGTCGAGGCCTTGCGCCTCGCACAGGAGGTAGCGGGTCTGCTCAGGCGGCTGGGGCTGAAGCACATCGGCCAGCTCTACGATCTGCCGCGATCGAGCCTCAAGCGGAGGTTCCACGCCAAGGACGCCGCCGAAGCGGT
>PLBV01000101.1 GCA_003135455.1 Hyphomicrobiales bacterium
GGCTGAGACGGACGCTCCCTGGACAAAAGCTTGCGGAAATCCTGGGGAGAGCAGGGGGCGAGGGTTGAGCAGCTTCTTGCAATATTTAAGCAAAGCGCTCCAAAGCGCTCAATTCAGGCGCCGGCCCCAAAGCGGCCGCCGGGCCGCCAGCGCCGAAGCGGCGCCTCACGATAAGTCCCTGTTTACCCCGACGACCCGCGGTGCCCGGGTGCGGCGGCGCCTCGCCTTCACTCTCGGCCTGATCACCATGGTGCTCTCGCTATGCTCGGGCCTTGCCACCTATTTCATCCTGACCGGGCTTACGCCGATCGTGCCGACCCACCGAGTGGTGGTCGGCGTGCTCCTGATCAACCNNCAGCTGCACGTCCGCATCGTCAGCCTGTTCAGCGTCATCGCCGTGGTGCCGGCCATCCTGCTTGCGATCTTCGCCAGCATCTCGCTCGACCGCGGGCTGGACCATTGGTTCTCCGACCGGACCAAGTCGATCATCCAGAATTCCATCGACGTGGCCACCGCCTATTTGCAGGAGCACGGCCAGGTGATCCGCGCCGACACCGTCGGCATGGCCAAGGATATCGACGAGGCGGTCGACCTCGTGAAGTCGCGTCCTGAAAACTTCGGCAACTTCCTGACCGCGCAAGCTGCCATCCGGGCGCTCCCGATCGCCTATCTGATCGACGCCGACGGCAAGATCCTCGCCACCGCCGCCACGCTGCAGGACATGCCCTACCGGCCACCACCCAAGGAAGCCATGGAGCTTGCCAAGAAGGGCCAGGTGATCGTGATCGCGCCCGGGCAGACCAGCATGGTCGGCGCCATCAAGAGCCTCGACAACTTCAGCGACACCTACCTCTATGTCATCCGCCCGGTGAATGCCCGCGTGCTGCAGCAGCTGCGCGAGACCCGCGCGAGCGTGGCGGAATACCAGCTGCTCGAACAGCGCCGCGTCGGCGTGCAGGTGGCCTTTGGCCTGATGTATGTGGCGATCGCGCTGACGCTGCTGTTGTCGGCCATCTGGATCGGCATGTGGTTCGCCAACCGCATGGTGGCGCCAATCCGCCAGCTGATGGGCGCCGCACAGCAGATCTCGGAGGGCAATCTCGGCGTCGAGGTCGACGTCCATCCCGCCGATGGCGATCTCGCCGTGCTCGGCTCCACCTTCAACACCATGACCTCGGAGCTGAAGAGCCAGCGCGACGAGCTGGTCGGCGCCAACACCACGCTCGACGAGCGCCGCCGCTTCATGGAGGCGGTGCTGTCGGGCGTAACCGCGGGCGTGGTCGGCGTCGATGCCGATGGCACCATCACGTTGGTCAATCGGTCGGCCGAGACCCTGCTCGCCGCCAAGGAGCGCAACCTTACGGGCAAGCCGCTCGACAAGGCGATCATGGAATTCGGGCCGCTGCTCAAGCGCGCGCAGAAGCAGGGGAGGCGGCTCGTCACCGACCAGGTGGTGCTTCGCCGCGGCCGCGCCGATCGCAATTTCGCCGTCCGCGTCACCAGCGAAGGCGCCGGGCAGCAGGCCCAAGGCTATGTGTTAACCTTCGACGACATTACCGAGCTCGTCAGCGCCCAGCGCAGCACCGCCTGGGCGGATGTGGCGCGCCGCATCGCCCATGAGATCAAGAACCCGCTGACCCCGATCCAGCTTTCAGCCGAGCGCATCCGCCGCAAATATGGCGACTCCATCACCAAGGATCGCGAGATTTTCGAGCAATGCACCGACACCATCATCCGCCAGGTGTCCGACATCGGGCGTATGGTCGATGAGTTCTCTGCCTTCGCCCGCATGCCGAAGCCGGTAATGGAGCTGAACGACATCCGCGATATCGTGCGCGAGGCGGTGTTCCTGTTCCAGGTGAGCCGCCCGGAGATGACTTTCGAGCTCGACCTCCCCGACAAGCCGGTGATCACGCTTTCCGACCGCCGCCTGCTCACCCAGGCCGTCACCAACCTCGTCAAGAATGCGAGTGAAGCGATTGACGCGGCCCTTGAGGCAGACCCCGAGCGGGCGGACAAGGGGCACATCATCGCCAAAGTGCGCACCAAGGGCGATCGGCTGCTGATCGCCGTCATCGACAATGGCTGCGGGCTGCCCAAGGAGAACCGCCAGCGGCTGGTCGAGCCTTACATGACCACGCGCACCAAAGGCACCGGGCTGGGGCTCGCCATCGTGCAGCGGATTACCGAGCAGCATGGCGGGACGCTGACTCTTGCCGACGCGCCGAAACGAAACGGAAAGCTGCAAGGCGCCTCGGTGCGCATGGATTTGCCGATCCGGGAGACGGACGAGGACCTCGACTCCGAGGAGGGTGTCGGCGAGGAAACCTTCGTCCCCGCGCAAGCGCCCGAGGCGGCCGAGTGAATATGAGGGAGTGGACCCATGGCGTCTGACATCCTGGTCGTCGACGACGAGGCCGATATCCGCGAGCTGATCTCCGGCATCCTCGAGGATGAGGGGCATGGCACCCGTCTCGCCAAGGACTCTGACGAGACGCTCGCGGCCATCGAGGAGCGTCGGCCATCGCTAGTCATCCTCGACATCTGGCTGCAAGGCTCCAAGCTCGACGGCCTGGAGCTGCTCGACCGCATCAAGAAGGCCCATCCCGACCTGCCGGTGGTGATCATCAGCGGCCACGGCAATATCGAGACCGCGGTCGCCGCCATTAGGCGTGGCGCCTATGACTATATCGAGAAGCCATTCAAGGCCGACAGGCTGGTGCTCATCGCCACCCGCGCGCTCGAGGCCTCGAAGCTGAAGCGCGAGAACCGGGAGCTGCGCGAGCGGAGCACCTACTCCTTCGAGATGATCGGCCATTCCGCCACCGTCAACCAGCTGCGCCAGGCCATCGATAAGGTGGCACCCACCAACAGCCGTGTGCTCATCACCGGACCCTCCGGCTGCGGTAAGGAGCTCGCCGCGCGCGTGATGCACGCGAAGTCGCTGCGGGCCGACGGGCCGTTCGTGGTGCTGAACGCCGCCGCCATGGTCCCCGATCGCATGGAGCTTGAGCTGTTCGGCATCGAGGAAGGCGGCGGCGCCGGGCCCCGCAAGGTTGGTGCGCTGGAGGAAGCCCACAACGGCACGCTCTATATCGACGAGATCGCCGACATGCCGATGGAGACCCAGGGCAAGATTCTGCGCGTGCTGGTGGAACAGCGCTTCCAGCGGCTGGGCGGCGGCCCGCGGGTGCACGTCGATGTGCGCATCGTCTCCTCGACCAGCCGCGACCTGCAGAAGGAGATGAACTCCGGGCGCCTGCGTGAGGACCTGTTCCATCGCCTGAACGTGGTGCCGATCAAGGTGCCGGGCGTTTCCGAACGGCGCGAGGACGTGCCCGAGCTCGTGCGCTATTTCGTGCAAGTGATTTCCGTGGCCTCTGGCCTGCCGCCGCGCCGCATCGGCGAGGATGCCATGGCCGTGCTGCAATCCCACGATTGGCCTGGCAATGTGCGCCAGCTGCGCAACAATGTCGAAAGGCTGATGATTCTCGTGGGCGGCGACGCCGACCAGATCATCACCGCCGATATGCTGCCCGAGGAGATCATCTCACCGGTGCCCATGTCGTCCAATGGGGCAGGGGGGGAGCATCTGATGTCGCTCCCTTTGCGCGACGCCCGGGAGATTTTTGAGCGCGAATATCTGCTGGCGCAGGTCACCCGCTTCGGCGGCAACATCTCACGCACGGCCGAATTCGTGGGCATGGAGCGCTCGGCGCTACACCGCAAGCTGCGCGCGCTCGGGGTCAATTCCACCGAGCGGAGCACCGCCATGCGCTAGTCCAAGCCCGTCCGCACGCGTCCCGCAAGGCGCGGATTGCCTTTGGGCAGGCGCATCAGGACCCTTGCGGGATCGCCTCGCAATCGCGTCTAATGCAACCGGGCGACAAGCCGGAACCATTCAACCGGCGTAAGCGTGGACCAAAGGGACAAGGAAGCCCATGGCAGCAGAACGCGCGCAGAGTTTGCAGGACACTTTTCTCAACCATGTTCGCAAGAACAAAACACCCCTCACCATCTTCCTCGTGAACGGCGTGAAGTTGCAAGGCGTTGTGACCTGGTTCGATAATTTCTGCGTGCTGCTCCGCCGGGACGGCCATTCGCAGCTCGTCTACAAGCACGCCATCTCGACGATCATGCCGGGTCAACCCATCCAGCTCGCAGAGACCGGGGACGCGGAAAGCGCCGCTGAGTAAGTGCGTCCGACCGATACGCACGAGCTGAAGCGTCGCAAGCCGCGCACCGGTGGGCGGGGCGACGGTCGGGCACGGCCCGGACCGAGCGTGAACGCTATCGTCCTGGCGCCGGTCCTCGACAAGCCCGCGCGCGTGGGCGGACGAGGGCCGCAAGCCCGCGCAATCGGGAGGCGGTCGCCGCAGGAGCGTCTCGATGAAGCCATAGGCCTCGCCCGCGCCATCCACCTCGATATACGGGCAAGCGGGCTCGTGCCGCTGCCGCACCCGCGGCCGGGGACGCTGTTCGGCTCCGGCAAGGTCGAGGAGCTTGCCGGGCTCATCCGCGCCGAAGCGGTCGAGGTCGTGATCGTGGACCATCCGCTCACGCCGGTGCAGCAGCGCAATCTGGAGACCGCGTGGAACGCCAAGGTGATCGACCGCACCGGTCTCATTCTCGAGATTTTCGGCGCCCGGGCGCGGACGCGGGAAGGGCGGCTGCAGGTCGAGCTCGCCCACCTCGTCTATCAGAAAAGCCGGCTCGTCCGCTCCTGGACCCATCTTGAGCGGCAGCGGGGCGGCTTCGGCTTTCTCGGCGGCCCGGGCGAGACGCAGATCGAGACCGACCGGCGCCTCATCGGCGAGCGCATCGAGATGATCCGCCGGGAGCTCGAGCAGGTGCGGCGCACCCGCGCCTTGCACCGCAAATCGAGGGCGCGCGTTCCTTATCCTTCGGTGGCGCTGGTCGGCTACACCAATGCCGGCAAGTCGACCCTGTTCAACGCGCTGACCGGTGCTGCGGTGCTCGCCGAGGACATCCTCTTCGCCACGCTGGACCCGACCTTCCGCGGGCTTGCACTGCCGGGCGGCAGCAAGGCCGTGCTCTCCGACACGGTGGGCTTCATATCCGATCTGCCGACCACGCTGATCGCGGCCTTCCGCGCCACGCTGGAAGAGGTGCTGGAGGCCGAACTCATCCTGCATGTGCGCGATATCGCCGACGAAACGAGCATGAGCCAGCGCACCGACGTGAATGCGGTGCTGGCCGCGCTCGGCATCGACACCGAAGGTGAGCCCGACCGGCTGCTCGAAGTCTGGAACAAGGCCGACCTGCTCGATAAGCCTTCGCGCGAGCGGGCCGGGAACGAGGCGCAACGCGATGCGGGAGGCGCTATCCTCGTCTCGGCTGTGACGGGTGACGGGCTCGACACGCTGCTCACCGAGATCGAGAGACGCCTAAACCGTCGCCGCGATACGGTCGAGATCACAGTCGGCCCGGAGGAAGGGTCGCTGTCCAATTGGATCTACGAGAATTGCGAGGTGATAGAGCGTTCCGATCTCGGCGAGGGGATGACCGCTTTCCGTATCCGCATCGCACCGGAGAAGCGCCATAGGCTTCAACACCTTGCGGGCGCTGCGCGGCTGAAGCTCGCGGCGGAGTAGGGGCTGCCCACTGCCCTTCACCACCTTCATGGGCGGCGATAGAAGGCTTTCAGCGCCAGCTAAACTGGACCGCGTTACTGGTGCGTCTCCGCCGCCTTGGCCTCGTCCCAGAGCTGGTCCATCTCTTCGAGCGTGGCGTCTTGTGGGTTACGGCCTTCGCGCGCCAGCGCTGCCTCGATCTTGCCGAAGCGCCGCGCAAACTTGGCGTTGGCATCGCGGAGCGCGGCCTCCGGGTCGAGCTTCAGGTGACGCGCGAGATTGGCCATGACGAAGAGGAGATCGCCGAACTCCTCCTTGACCGCAGCCGACGCACGACCGCCCGCTCCGCTCCCGCCAGCAACGATGGCGGCCTTCAGCTCGGCGATTTCCTCTTCCGCCTTGGCGAGAACCGGTGCCACGCTCGGCCAATCGAAGCCCACCTGCGCCGCGCGTTTCTGCAGCTTCACCGCGCGGGTAAGCGCCGGCAGGGCCACAGGCACGTCGTCGAGCAGGGACCCTTCTTGCCCCGCATCACCACGCGCCGCATCGCCACGGGTGGCCTTCTCCTCGGCCTTGATTCGATCCCACATCGCCGTCGCCAGGAACGCCTCGCGGAGCGTGGGGTCGGCGAACACGTGCGGATGGCGGCGGATCATCTTGGCGGTGATGCCGTCCACCACATCGGCAAAGTCGAAGCTGTCTTGCTCTGACGCCATCGCCGCGTGATAGACGACCTGCAACAGGAGATCGCCGAGCTCGTCCTTGAGCCCATCCATGTCGCCGCGGGCGATGGCGTCGGCGACCTCGTAAGCTTCCTCGATGGTGTAGGGAGCGATGGTCCCGAAATTTTGTTCCACGTCCCACGGGCAGCCGGTNNCAAGGGCGCTGGCCGGCCACACGCCTCGCCATGCACAGAAATTGGCGAGCGCGCGCAGGGGGATAGCCGAACGGAGCGTCTTTCGGCCGCACATCCTCGATTCGCATAATGTATATTATGGAAAATTTATGGGCGGACTGATTGAAAGCGCCGAACACGCTCAGCGCCGCTCGTAGTGCTCGCTCACCAGCCAGTCGAGCAGCCGCACGCCAAACCCCGATCCCCAGCTCCGGTTGATCTCGCTGTCGAGCGAGGCAAGCCCGGTGCCGGCAATATCGAGATGCGCCCACCGCGTGCCGTCCATGATGAAGCGCTGCAGGAACTGCGCCGCCGAGATTGACCCGCCCCAGCGGCCGCCAGTGTTCTTCATGTCGGCGACCTTGGAGTCGACGAGCTTGTCGTATTTGGGGCCGAGCGGCAGCCGCCACAGTCTCTCGCCGGTCGCCTCCCCCGCGGCGATGAGCTCGCCGGCGAGCGCGTCATTGTTGGAGAAAAGGCCCGCATGCTCCTTGCCGAGCGCGACCATCACCGCGCCGGTCAGCGTCGCGAGATTGATCAGCGCCCGCGGTTTGAATCGGTCTTGCGCGTACCACAGGCAATCGGCCAGCACCATGCGGCCCTCGGCGTCGGTATTCAGCACCTCGATGGTCTGTCCCGACATCGCGGTCACCACATCGCCCGGGCGCTGCGCGCCTCCCGACGGCATGTTCTCGACCAGGCCGATGATGCCCACGGCATTCACCTTTGCCTTCCGCTCGGCAAGCGCGTGCATGAGGCCGACGACGCAAGCGGCGCCCGCCATATCGCCTTTCATCTCCTCCATGCCGGCGGCAGGCTTGAGCGAGAGGCCGCCCGAATCGAAGGTGACGCCCTTGCCGACGAAGACGATGGGGTCCCCGCCCCGCTCGCCGGCGCCCTTCCACTGCATCACCGCCACGTGAGTTGGCTTCTCGCTGCCCTGCCCCACCGCGAGCAGCGCGTTCATGCCGAGCTTCTTCAGCGTCCTCTCGTTCAACACCTCGACCTGTACGCCGACCTTGGTGAGCTCTTTCGCCCGCTCTGCGAACTCGGTGGGCCCGAGGATGTTGGCGGGCTCGTTGACGAGATCGCGGGCAAGCATGACGCCGTTGGCGACGGCGCGCGCCGCGGCGAAGGCACGCGATGCGGCCTTCGGATCGGCGGAATGGACGACGATCCTTTTCAGCGTACGGTCATTGGCCTCCGCCGCCTCGCCGTCCTTCTTGCGCCCCTTGGTCTTGTACTTCTTGAACTTGTAGCCGCGGAGCAGAGCGCCGAGCGCGACATTGGCGACATTGGCGGGATCGACCTCGCGCCCGACGGCCTCCACGTAGATGTGTGCGGTCGGCCCCTCTTTGCCGCTGACGAGGCCGCGGATGACGCCGCCGAGATTGAGCCAGTCCTCCGCCCCGTAATCGGCGGTCTTACCGGCGCCGACCAGCACGAGCCGCGCGAGCTTGAGCCCCGCCGGCAGGAGCAGATCGACGGACGAGTCCTTCTTGCCTTTGAAACCGCTCACCTGCGCCGCGCGCGCAAGCAGTCCTTTCGCGGTCTTGTCGAGGTCTTTAGCGGCGGGCGCAAGCTTAGGCCCCTCCTCGGCAAGAACGACGGCCACGCCCTCCGTTGGGGGGGCAAGATCGGCAAAGGCAATTGCGGTCAGCTCGCTCACGACACCTCCATAACGGCCTTTGCCGTAAAGTCCCAAGCAAATAGTGGCCAGTCGGGCGCGGCCGGCGAATCGTCGGGCGCGCACACTGATGCAAACCTGCAACAGCGACGGGGATTCGAGTGGCCGTACCTAAATCCTGCCGGGGCGTAAAGCAAGTACCTCAAAGCGCCGAAATTCGGCCATGTTGGCCTGTTGGAAAGGGGTTGGGCACTGGGCGTTTGGCATCGTTTCCCGGCACTGGAAATGAGCTCGCTCGGTGGGGGCACGAGGGACGGAAGCGGGGCGGTCATGACGACGCTTTTCGGCCGATATGTCTTTCGGCAGGTGACCAACGCGTTCCTCATCATCCTGCTCACCCTTACCACCATCGTCTGGCTCGCCACGGCGCTGCGGCAGCTCGACCTGATCATCTCGCAGGGTCAAGGAATCATGCTCTTCCTCGAGCTCACACTTCTTAGCCTGCCGAGCCTCATGACGCTGATCGCGCCCAACGCCATGCTGATGGCCGCGCTTTACACGCTGGATCGCATGAATGGCGACAGCGAGCTGATCGTGATGACGGCCTCGGGTGCGCCCATTTGGCGGATCGGCGCATCCTTCATTGCGCTGGGCTCCATGGTCTGCGTCGGCATCCTCGTGGCCAACCTCTACGTCTCGCCCGCGGCCATGCGCGCGCTGCGCGTCCTGATCACCCAGGTGCGTACCGACCTGATCTCGCAAGTCCTTCAGCCAGGCCGATTTTCTAGCCCCGAGGCCGGCCTCACTTTTCACATTCGCGACCGCTCCATGACGGGCGACCTGCTCGGCTTGCTGGTGCATGACGAGCGCGATCCGACGCAGGTGATGAGCTATCTCGCCGAGCGCGGCCGCATCGTCAGCAACGACGACTCGTCCTACCTGGTCATGTTCGACGGCAATGTACAGAGCGAGAGCGCCGCCAATCCCGAGGAGGGCGCCCGCATCGTCGGCTTCGATCAATACATGCTCGATCTGACGGAGTTCGACCCGACCGACGACAACAGCAAGGAGTTGCGCCCGCGCGAGAGGTCGTTGAGCGAGCTAGTCTATCCGAGCCCCCAGGACCAGCTCGCCAACCGCAGCCCGGGCCTTTTCCGACAGGAGCTCCACGATCGCTTCGCCACGGCCCTTTACCCGCTGATGTTCGCCTTCTTGGCCATCGCGGTGCTTGGCCACGCCCGCACCACGCGGGAAGGCCGCTGGCCCCAGATTCTGCTGGCCTTTGGCATTGCCGTGGGCCTGCGAATCGTGGGCTTTACGGTGTCCAATTTGGTGACCATGAATGCCTGGGCCCTGACCCTTCTCTACGGCATCCCCTTGGGGGCGATTATGATTGCGGCCTGGGCAGCGCACGTTAGAATGTCGCCTGAGCTTCGGTCCAAGCTGAGCTTGGAGCTTAAATTCAAGCCTAGAAACATAAAATTCTGGACCGGTCGAGGGACGCCAGCGAAGTGAGAGTGCAGATGCCAAGCATCAGTGCAGCGGGGACGCTTGCGCGCTATTTTTCGTTGCGCTTCTTCTTCGCCATGCTGGCGGTGTTCGTGCTTTGCTGCGTGCTCATTTTCTTCGTTGATTTCATTGAGATGCTGCGTCGCGCGGGCAATTACAGCGGCGACGTTCCGACGCTCCTCCTGGCCTGGATGACGCTGCTCCGCCTGCCCTCCTTTTCCGAGCTCATCCTCCCCTTCGCCGTGCTGATCGGCGCCATCGGCATTTTCCTGATGCTAAGCCGCTCTTCCGAGCTCGTCGTAGTGCGCGCCGCCGGCATCTCCGTGTGGCAATTCGTGATGCCCGCAGTGGTGGTCGCCTTCCTGCTCGGGATCGCCTTCGTGGCGCTTTACAATCCCATGGCCGCGATCGCGCGCGGCGAGGCGGAGCGGCTTTACGACCGCGCCTTCAGCAAGGACGATTCGCTGCTCAAGACCAAGAACGCCGGCGCCTGGCTGCGCCAGGACGGCGCCGACGGTCCGTCCGTCATCCACGCGCGGCAGGTCATGAACAACGGCCTCGAGCTCACTGGCGTGACGGCGTTCCAGTACGACCGCAACCAGCGCGTAACCGAGAGAATCGAAGCGAAGAAGGCGGTGCTCAAGGATGGCCGCTGGGAGCTCGAGGACGCCCGCATCAGCATGCCTGGCGAACAGACCGCCTTGTACCAGCACTACATACTCAGCACCTACCTCACGCCGACCCAGGTGCGCGATACGCTCGGCACGGAGTTTTCCATCTCCTTCTGGGAACTGCCGAACTTCATCGAGATCGCCGAGCGGGCCGGGCTTCCGGCGACGCAATACCGCGTCCAATACCAGCTGCTTCTGTCGCGGCCTTTCCTGCTCGTGACCATGGTGCTCATCGCCGCCACCTGCGCCCTGCGCGGCTTCCGTTTCGGCAGCGTGCAGCTGCACGCCATCACCGGGCTTGCCGCCGGTTTTGGCTTCTTCGTGCTCGCCGAGATCTCGCGCAACTTCGCCATGGCCGGGCTGACCTCGGCGGCCGCCGCCGCCTGGGTCCCCGTGGTCGTAGCCGCAAGCCTCGCACTCACCGTGCTCCTGTACAAAGAGGACGGGTGATGGCAAACCTCGCGGCATGGCTGAGAAGGACGAGCCGGGCCCTGCCCGGCCTCGCCGCGTCTAAAGGCCTCCACCCGTTGCGGTGGTGCGGGCGCCTTTTTGTCTGCCTCATGGTCTGCTGCATCGGGGTCGCCGCTGCCGGCCCGGCCGAGGCTGGGGCTGGGGGGACAGACAATAAAACCGGTTCCAGTTCCTTCGGCAAGGGCACAAGCGATCTTAGTAAGATACTGAAGGCCCCGACGGTTGCCTCCACCGAGCCGATGCTGCTACAGGCCGATGAGATGGTCTACGACAACGAGAACAATAAGGTCACGGCTAAGGGCAATGTAGAGATTTACTATGGCGACTACATGCTGCTTGCCGACCAGGTGGTCTATGATCGAAACAACAACACGCTGAGCGCGCAGGGCAATGTGCGCATCAAGGATCCCGCCGGTGCGGTGATCACCGCCGATCATATGACCCTCACCAACGACTTTCGCGACGGTTTCATCGATGCGTTGAATCTTGTGACCAAGGAGGACACCCGTATCTCCGCCGAGACGGCGACCCGCGAGGCGGGCAATGTCACCGTGTTCCAGAACGGCTGGTTCACGCCTTGCAAGCCTTGCGAGACCGATCCGTCGCGGCCGCCCACCTGGCGGATTCGCGCGACCAAGATCATCGACCGCAAGGACGAGGCGACGCTCACCTTCCGCAACGCCTTCTTCGACTTTTTCGGCGTGCCGATCGTCTGGGTGCCGTACTTCCAAACGGCCGATCCGACGGTGAAGCGCAAGTCTGGTTTCCTGATACCCACCTACGGCAGCGGCCGACTCGGCACCACAGTGACGGTGCCGTACTATTTCGCCCTTTCAGACGATTACGACTTCACCTTCGCCCCCATGTATACAGACAAGGCGGGCATACTGCTGCACGGCCTGTGGCGCCAGCAGCTCAGGAATGGCGCCTACAATATCGACCTCGCCGGCGTGTTCAACAGGGGCTTTGGCGCATTTGCTACGACCCACGATTTCCGTGGCAGTATGTATACGCAAGGAAAGTTCTCCCTAGACCCCTATTGGTCCTGGGGCTGGGACGTGCAGGCCGTAACGGACGACACCTTCCGACGCTACTACTACCTCGACAGCAAGCTGAAGACAGACCAGGTCTCGCAGCTCTATCTCGAGGGCCTGCACGACCGGGACTATTTCAGCATGCGCTTCTACAACACGGGCGGTCTGGAATATTACGACACGCCTATTTCCGACGCCTGGATAACGCCGGTCATCGACTACGATTACATCGTGGGCCAGCCGATCCTCGGCGGCGAGCTGAGCTTCAATTCCAATCTGACGACCTTGACCGGTAATGGCGCGCCAGACTCGACCAGGCTCACGACGGAGGCCAATTGGCGGCGGCAGATGATCGATCCGATCGGCGAGGTATTCACGCCCTTCGCCCAGCTGCGCGGCGACCTCTATGACGTGAGCAACTTCACCGATTCCGCGACTGGTCTCCCTGCGGACGGTTCCACGGTGCGCGGCAATGCCGTTGCCGGCGCCGAGTACCGTTATCCGTTCGTTGCCACGACTGGTAGCGTCACCCATATCTTCGAGCCCATCGCCCAGATCATCGCGCGACCGGATTCGGTGGGCGACCAGAGCAAGATCCCGAACGAGGATGCCAACAGCCTCGTCTTCGACGACACGATCCTGTTCGACATCAACAAGTTCTCCGGCTACGACCGCGTCGAGACCGGTACCCGCGCCAATGTCGGGGTCCGCTATACGGCGCAGCTCTATTCTGGTGCCTATGCCCGCGCCGTGTTCGGCGAAAGCTACCAGCTCGCCGGCGAGAACCCATTCGCTCTGCAGACCGGTCTTGGCACCACACAATCCGACTATGTGACCGGGCTTTTCATGCAAGCGACGAGCGGTCTCACCTTCTCGGCACAGACGCGTTTCGATGAGTCCACGTTGGCCATCAAGCGCACAGATCTCGGCGCGCAGGCCCAGTACGGACCTGTCGAGATCAAGGCGAACTATGCCAGTGTTGAGGACGCGGCTGGGCTCGGCCAAGGCCTGCCGCAGCAGGAGATCTTGACCAACGCCTCCCTCGCGCTCACCGAGGATTGGTCGCTGCTGGGCAGCATTCGGTACGACCTCGGGACTTCGAAACCGATCGCCGACGGCATCGGCCTGCAATATAAGGACGACTGCTTCACGCTCGGCGTCACCTACGAACAGACCTACATTACGGACCTGGATATCCAGCCGGAAAAGCGCTTTCTCGTGAGCTTCAGTCTGAAATATCTCGGCGGTTATCAGTACCAGACTGATGCCTTCGGCCTGCTTTCAACGGCATCGTCGGGTCCAACAGCGAGCGGAGTGGCGTCGAATCCATCGCTTACAGCAATTAACGGGCCATGATCCATGCGACCTTCGACGCAAAGATCGGATGCAATCGCGAACGTGGAGGTGGTCACTGACCGTCTCCTGCGTCTTCACGCGGGCGTTGCCCTTGCCGCGGTTCTGCTCGCGCTCAGCCTGTTCGGACTCGTTGGCCCGGCTGTGGCGCAGACGGATCCCTGGCCGGCCGATCCTTCGCAAGGAGGCGGCGCTGCACTTGGCATGCCGCCCGGCGTGTCCGCCGGTGATGGTCCGCCGCAAGGTGCCCCACCGCAAGATGCCCCGCCACCCGCCGCCATGCCGAAGCTGCCCGCGGAAACCGAGCAGTCGATCGTAGCGCTGGTCAATGACGATCCGATCTCAGCCTATGACGTCGAGCAGCGCGAGCGCTTCCTCATGGTCACCGCCCACGAGAAGCCGGGGCCGGAACTGAAGAAGCAGGCGATGGACCAGATCATCGACGAGCGCTTGCAAATGCAGGAGGGCAAGAAGAACACCGTCACCGCCGATGAGGAGGACGTCACCAAGATCATCGCCGACATGGCGCAGCGGAACAACATGAACGCCGATGGCCTGGCGAGCGCGCTCGGCCAGATGGGCATCAACATCAAGACGCTTAAGGACCGCGTTCGCGCGCAGATCGTGTGGCGCGATGTGGTGCGGCGCAAGTTCCGCCGCGACGTCCAGATCGCCGACTCCGACGTGGACAAGGCGCTATCCGCCGGTGGGGAGAGCGGCGGCGCGGCGCAGGCGACAGCGCTACAGTTACGGCAGGTGAAATTCGAGGTGCCGAGCAACACCGATCAGAAGGCCATCGCCCAGATCCTCGCCGAGGCCGAGGCGCTGCGCGCCCGCTTCAACTCCTGCGCCGATGTCGCCGGCCTCGCCAAGGGCGTCAAAGGCGCAAGCGTCAATACCCTTGCCGACCAGGCGCCGACGGCGATCTCCCAGCCCGCGCGTACGTTGGTGATGAACGCCAAGGTAGGGCAGATGACGCCTCCTACCCTCGCCGCCTCGGCCATTGAGCTCTACGCGGTCTGCGGCAAGCGTGAGGTCAAGGGCGACCCTAAGCAGCGCGAAGAAACCGAGCAGAAATTGCTGCAGGAGGAGATGGGGCTCAGGGCCGAACGCCTGTTGCGCGACATGCGACAGGACGCCCTCATCGAAAACCGCTAGAGGCTCACCACCGATGGCGCTATGCCATGCCAATGGCAAAGCCGCCGCTGGCATTGACGCTTGGCGATCCGGCCGGGATCGGCCCTGACATCACGCTCGCCGCCTGGCAGGCGCGCGGGGCTGGGGCCGTTCCACCCTTCGTGCTCGTGGGCGACCCTGACGTGCTCGCTGCCCGCGCCCTGCTGTTGGGCCTTGCCGTCAGGATCGAGATCGTCGCCGACCCGCGCGAGGCAGCAGCGTGCTTTGCCGAAGCGTTGCCGGTGTTGCCGCTAGCGGTGGCTCGAGCCGTGGTGCCGGGTCGTCCCGACGAAGCCAATGCCGGCGCCGTGCAGCAATCGATCGAGCGCGCGGTCGCGCTGGTGCAAGGCGATGCCGCCCGCGCCATCGTCACCAATCCAGTGAGCAAGGCAGTGCTCTACCGCGCGGGCTTCGGCTTTCCGGGGCATACGGAGTTCCTCGCCAGCCTTGCCGGGACGCAAGAGGCGGCGCCGGTGATGATGCTCGTCGCCGACGAGCTGAAGGTCGTGCCGCTCACCATCCACATCCCGCTGAAGGACGTCGCGGCCACGCTCACACCTGAACTCATCCTTTCGACGCTCTCGACCACGGCGCGAGACCTTGAGCGCTATTTCGGCCTCGCCAGGCCGCGGCTGGCCGTGACGGGCCTCAACCCGCATGCCGGCGAGGAAGGTGGCTTGGGACGCGAGGAGATCGAGATCATCGCGCCGGCGATCGCCGAGGCGCGCCGCCAGGGCCTCGAGGTGAGCGGGCCCCATCCCGCCGATACTCTGTTCCACGCGCAAGCGCGGGGCACCTACGATGCGGCGATCGCCATGTATCACGACCAGGCGCTGATCCCCTTCAAGACGCTCGCCTTCGACCATGGCGTCAACGTCACCCTCGGGCTGCCCTTTTTGCGCACCTCGCCCGATCACGGCACCGCCTTTTCCCTTGCCGGCACCGGCAAAGCCAATCCGATGAGCCTCATCGAAGCCCTGCGCTTGGCCGACGCCATGGCAACCCGCGCCGGGGACGGCCATTGAGCGCACCCGACGGCTTGCCGCCGCTCCGCGACGTCATCCGCGACCTTGGGCTCCAGGCGCGGCGCAGCCTCGGCCAGAACTTCCTGCTCGATTTCAACCTCACCCGCCGCATCGCCCGCGCCGGCGCCCCCCTCGCAGAGGCGACCATCGTCGAGGTGGGTCCGGGGCCAGGCGGCCTCACCCGCGCGCTCCTGCTCGAAGGTGCCAAGCGCGTCATCGCCATCGAGAAGGACGCGCGCTGCCTCCCTGCCCTCGCCGCCATCGCCGCGCGCTATCCGGGGCGCCTCGAGGTGATCGGGGCCGACGCCATGGACATCGACTATGCCTCGCTGCCGCTGCAACGGCCGGCCCGCATCGTCGCCAACCTGCCCTATGGCGTCGCCACGCCGCTGCTTATCGGCTGGCTGAAGACGAGTCCCTGGCCGCCTTGGTTCGACCGGTTGGTGCTGATGTTCCAGCGGGAGGTGGCGCTCCGCATCGTGGCAAAGCCCGGCGGCAAGGATTATGGGCGCCTCTCGGTGCTCACCCAGTGGCGCACCACCCCGCGCCTCCTGTTCGGCATCCCGGCCGCCGCCTTCACGCCGCGGCCCAAGGTCGAGTCGGCCGTCGTGGAGTTCGTGCCGCGCGAAAGGCCTGATCCATCTTGCGACGTGCAAGCCTTGGAGCGGGTGACGGCGGCGGCGTTCGGCCAGCGGCGCAAGATGCTGCGCAGCTCCCTTCGCCAGCTCACGCCCGACAGCGAGGCGCTGCTTGGTCCCCTCGGCATCGATCCCAAAGCGCGCGCAGAGGAGCTGCAGGTGGCCGACTTCTGCCGCATCGCCAATGCACTGGCGACACTAAAGCTCGGCCAATAGGCTTTGCACAAAGTCCTTGAGCCCGGTCAGGCGCGATCGGCGCAAGCGCTCGGCAGCGAGGATGGCGCGAATCGATTCCAGCGACTGCTCCAAGTCGTGATTGATGATGACGTAGTCGTATTGGTGCCAATGCTGGATCTCGTTGCTCGCGCCGCGCATCCGGCGATGCACGACCTCCGGGGGATCTTGCGCGCGCACATTGAGCCGCTCCTCCAGCGCCGTGCCCGACGGGGGGAGTATGAAGACCGACGCCAAATCGTCTTTGGCATCGGCGCGCAACTTCTCGGCCCCCTGCCAATCGACGTCGAACAGCACGTCACGACCTTTCGCCAAGGCCTGCTCCACCGGGTTCCGCGCCGTGCCGTAATAGTTGTCGAACACCACCGCCCATTCCAGGAACTCGCCGTGATCGCGCATATTGGTGAAGGTGTCGTCGTCGACGAAGTGGTAGTCCTTGCCGTCGGCCTCGCCTTTGCGTTTCTTGCGCGTGGTGTAGGACACCGACATCTCGATGCCGGGCTCCGCGTCGAGCAGCCGGCGGGCGAGCGTGGTCTTGCCGGCACCCGACGGCGACGACAGCACCAGCATGAGACCTCGTCGCGCAAGCTGCATGGCTTACTCGATGTTCTGCACCTGCTCGCGCAGGCGGTCGATGACGCTTTTCAGCTCGAGCCCTGCCCGGCTCGTCTCGATGTCACCAGCCTTGGAGCAGATGGTATTGGCCTCGCGGTTGAGCTCCTGCGCCAGGAACTCGAATTTGCGGCCGACCGGCTGATCGCTCGCAAGCAAGTCCCGCGCCGCCGCGACATGGGCGCTCAAGCGATCGAGCTCCTCTTGAATGTCGGCCTTGCCCGCGAGCAGCACGGCTTCCTGATGCAGACGTTCCGGATCGAGCCCCGCCCCCGTCTCGCTCAGGCGCGCGACCTGGTCGGTGAGCCGCGCGGCGATGGCTTGCGGCGCGCGCGCGGGCGCGTTGGCGGCGCGCGCAACGAGGCCCGTAATCTCATCGAGCTGCTGGGCGATGACCCGGGCGAGCCGCATCCCTTCGGCCTGCCGCGCCGCCACAAGCTGGTCGAGCGCTGCTACAAGCCCCGCGAGCAGGACTTCGGCGAGCTTTACCCGCTCGGCCTCGTCCTCCTCGGACTCGACCGTCTCGACGACGCCGCGCATGCCAAGCAGCGTGTCGAGACGCGCGGGCTTAAGCCGCGACACCACCACCGCCTGTTGCGCCACGGCGAGCGCCTGGGCCAAGGCCGCCTCGTTGAGGCGGATCTGCAGCGGCCCGGTCTCCCGCTTCAGGCTGAGGGTGACCGAGCAATTGCCGCGGGCGAGCTTCTCCTGGCAGAGGCCCCGCGCCCCAATCTCCAGCGCCTCGAAGCCGGAGGGAAGGCGCAGACGGAGCTCAAGGCTGCGGCCATTAACGCTGCGCACCTCCCAATGCCAGCTCGACTCGCCATGCACGCCGTCGGCACGGGCAAAGCCCGTCATGCTTTTGAGAGTCATAGACGCCTTAGCCTTGCAAAGAGTCGTTGGATGTAAGCGCGGGCAGCCCGACGCTTATAAGCCGAGTCGCGCCGCTCGCGGCACCGGACAGAGCCGCTTAACGTTTAGGATTTCGCTTGGGCAGCGGCACCGGCTCGGCATTTGCCGCCCCGGCCGGCGCAGGCTCGGCCGCCGTGGCAGCTGCGGCCGGCCCATCTCCATTGAGCAGCGCACCTGCCGCAGGCAATGCGCCGGGATCGAGATTGAGGTCTTTGGCCCCGAGGTCTTGGGCCCCGCCGCCTTGGGCGGCCTTGGCGGCAGCGGCAGCCGCGGCCTTGGCGGCGAGCTCGCGCTCAACCTGGCGCCAGCGCGCGACATTCTTATTGTGCTCCTCGAGATTGGGCGCAAAGGCGTGACCGCCGGTGCCGTCGGCCACGAAATAGAGGTCCTTGGTCTTGGCCGGCTTCAACACCGCCTCGATCGCGGCGCGGCCCGGATTGGCGATCGGCGTCGGCGGCAAGCCATTGATCTTATAGGTATTGTAAGCCGTATCGCGCTCGAGCTCATCCTGTTGGATGGGATGATCGAGCCCCCCTTTGCCTCCCGCCAGCCCATAGATGATGGTGGGATCGGATTGCAGCCGCATATTCTTCTTGAGCCGGTTCTCGAACACGCTTGCAATGTGCGGGCGCTCATCGGCGCGGCTCGTCTCCTTCTCCACGATCGAGGCGAGGATGATCGCCTCTTCCGGCGTTTTCACCACGATGTCGGGATCGCGTTGCTCCCAGAGATTGGCGAGGAATTTGGCTCGCGCATTCTCCATGCGCTCAAGGATGTCTTGGCGCGTGTCGCCACGCCCGTATTTATAAGTATCGGGCAGCAGCGTGCCCTCGGGTGGTACCTCGACGATCTCGCCTTCGAGATCGGGGTCGGCCCTCACCCGGTCGACGATCTGCTGGCTGGTCAGCCCCTCGGCCACGCTGACCTTGTGGTCGATCGACTTGCCCTCGACCAGAGTGTCCAGCACCTGGCGCATGCTCGCATGCTTGCGGAACTCGTACTCGCCCGCCTTGAGGCTTCCCTTGCCCTTGAAATGGAAGAAATAGAGGATGCTGGACATGAACACGCGGCGGTCGTCGATGACGCCGTCGCGCTCTAGCCGCTCGGCAATGCCGCTGACCCCCTCGCCTTTCGGAATCACCACGACGGCCGACGTGGTCAGCGGGCCCGGCCGGTCGAACCGCATCTTCACGAAATAAAGGACGCCCACGAGCAGGGCCGCGGCGACGAAGAGCAGCGTCAGCAGTCCGTTCAGGAACCTGAGCAAGGGGTGCATGCGAGGGCCACGCGGCTCCCGCTCTGGCGGATCCGGCAGGCGCGTCGGTTCGAGCGCCTCGGCCGGGCTGCGCGGCAGCATGGCCGGCGTCCGACCGCGGTCGGACGGCGTGAGGGCATCGTTGTCGTTAGCCGTCGACGAGAGGTCGCTGGTCACAGACATGGCAAGGAGCCCCGCGCTAACCCTAACCACTTGAAGTTCAAATATGGCAAAAGGGAGGTTCGGCTGACAAGCGCGACGTGACGGGAGGAGATCGGCACCAGGCGGTCAGGCGTCGTAGCGGCGCAGAATCAGCGAGGCGTTTGTGCCGCCGAAGCCGAAGGAGTTGGACAGCACCGTGTCGATGGTCCGGGACCGCGCCTCATGCGGCACGAGGTCGATGGCGGTTGCAACCGAAGGGTTGTCGAGGTTGAGGGTGGGCGGCGCCACTTGGTCGCGAATGGCGAGCGCCGAGAAAATAGCTTCAACCGCACCTGCGGCACCAAGCAGATGCCCCGTCGCCGATTTGGTGGACGACATCGAGACTTTGCCTGCGGCGTTGCCGAACAGCCGCTCGACTGCGGCGAGCTCGATCTCGTCCCCCATGGGCGTCGAGGTGCCATGCGCATTGATGTAGTCGATATCGGCGGGCTCGATGCCGGCCCGCTTCACCGCGGCCACCATGCAGCGATAGGCCCCGTCGCCGTCCTGGGCCGGTGCGGTGATATGGAAGGCATCGCCGGAAAGGCCATAGCCGATGACCTCCGCATAGATGGTGGCACCGCGGGCCTTGGCGTGGTCAAGCTCCTCCAGCACGACCATGCCGGCCCCCTCCCCCATGACGAAGCCGTCGCGGTCGCGGTCATAGGGCCGCGAGGCGCGCTCGGGCGCGTCGTTGAAATTGGTGGAGAGCGCCCGGCAGGCGGCAAAGCCCGCGATCGCCAGGCGGCAGACCGGTGATTCGGCACCGCCCGCCACCATCACATCGGCATCGCCAAGCGCCACCATCCGCGACGCATCACCAATGGCGTGCGCACCCGTGGAGCACGCGGTGACCACCGCATGATTCGGGCCCTTGAGCCCGTGCTTGATCGAGACATAGCCCGCCGCCAGGTTGATCAGCCGCCCCGGGATAAAGAAGGGGCTCACCCGCCGCGGGCCCTTCTCGGCAAACAGCAGCGAGGTCTTCTCGATACCCTGCAAACCGCCGATGCCCGAGCCGATCACGACGCCGGTGCGGATCTGGTCCTCATAGGCGGTTGGCTTCCAGCCGGCGTCGCTAAGCGCCTGCGTGGCCGCAGTCATGGCATAGACGATGAACTCGTCGACCTTGCGCTGCTCCTTGGGCTCCATCCAGTCGCTCGGATTATAAGTGCCGTCGCTGCCGTCCCCGCGCGGGATCTGGCAGGCGATCTGGCAGCTCAAATCCGAGACGTCGAAGCTCTCGACCCGGCGGGCGGCGTTCTTGCCCGCGAGCAGGCGTTCCCAGGTGACCTCGACACCGCAACCAAGCGGCGACACCATCCCTAGGCCCGTAATGACGACGCGTCGCATGCAGCGCTTCTTCTTACCTAATCCTTTGGGAAACCCATGCTCGACGGGTTAGACCGGCTTCCCGTCGAGACCGCCGACCCTTGGGGGCACGAGCGCCGCCGCAGCGGCGCCTGCGCGAGCTTGCCTCAGGCGGACGCGCAGTTCTTCTCCAGAAACTTGATGGCGTCGCCGACGGTTAGGATGGTCTCGGCGGCGTCATCCGGAATCTCGCAGCCGAACTCCTCCTCGAAAGCCATGACGAGCTCGACGGTGTCGAGGCTGTCCGCCCCAAGGTCGTCGATGAAGCTCGCATTCTCGGTCACCTTGTCGGCCTCGACCCCGAGATGCTCCACCACGATCTTCTTTACGCGCTCCGAAATATCGCTCATGTCCGCCTCATTGTCCTTGCTGCTTGTCAGTCCTTAGGCCTCGCACGTCCCCCGAGCCTCGGCTCACGGCCTAACGGCACCCCAGAGCGGCAAGTCAGGAGGGTTGAACGCGAGTGGGATTATCTTTGTCAAGCCCCCACAGAGCGGCCGCTTGGGTACCACACTTTCCCGACCATTGCCAACAGCCGGGCTCAAACCCCCGACCGCGTCGCAAAGCCCCTGAATCCGCTGCCGCAAGTCCCTTTCATATCGAGAATTACACCATCACCATACCGCCATTCACATGGATCGTCTCGCCGGTGACATAGCCCGCCTCATCGCTCGCCAGAAATACCACGGCAGCGGCGATATCCTCAGGCTTACCGAATCTCCGCACCGGAATCGCGGCCGCGATGCCCTCGACCTGCTTTGGCGTCAAGGAGTCGGTCATCGGGGTGGAGATAAAGCCCGGGGCGATGGCGTTGGCGGTGATGCCGCGGCTCGACACCTCGCGGGCGAGCGACTTGGTCATGCCCACGAGCCCCGCCTTCGAGGCGGCGTAATTAGGCTGCCCCGGATTGCCCAGCACGCCCGAAATCGAGGCGATATTGACGATGCGGCCGGACCGGCGGCGCATCATGCCGCGCAGGATGCCGCGGGTGAGCACGAACACCGAGGTGAGGTTGACGGCGATGACGTCGTCCCACTCCTCGTCCTTCATGCGCATGAAGAGATTGTCGTGGGTGATGCCGGCATTATTGACAAGAATGTCGACTTGGCCGAGCGCCTTTTCCGCCTCCTCGGCGAGCTTCACGACCGCTGGCCGGTCGCGCAGGTCACAAGGAAGCACCGATACACGCGAGCCGAGCTTTTTGGCGAGCTGATCGAGCCGCTCGGCGCGGGTGCCGGAGATGGCGAGACTAGCGCCCTGGCCATGCAGCGCCTCGGCGATCGCCCATCCGATTCCTCCAGTCGCTCCCGTGACGAGGGCGCCTTTCCCGGTCAAGTCGAACATGCCTCTCTCTCTTTCCTCAAGCCAAGAGCGCTATCGCGCTAAGTTCAAGAGCGCTATCGCGCTAAGTTAGAGTCGCGACGACGCTCTTGTTTGCAAGCGCCGCTGCCGCTGCTTCGAGCTCCTCGGGCGTGCCGACGCTCCTCGCCTCGACCCCGTCAAAGCGCCGGGCAATACCGGTGAGCACGCGGCCGGCGCCCACTTCGTATACCGTGGAGACGCCTTGGGCCTGCAAATAGAGCATCGACTCGCGCCATCTGACCATGCCCGTCACCTGCGCAACGAGACTTGCGCGGATCTCCTCAGGCCCCGTGATGGCCGCCGCCTTCACATTGGCGACGAGCGGGACTTGCGGCGCCCTAATCTCCACGCTCGCCAGCGCCGCGCCCATGATATCGGCTGCGGGCCTCATCAGCGCGCAATGGAAGGGCGCGCTCACCGGCAAGAGCACCGCACGGCGAGCGCCGAATTTCGGCGCCAGCGCCACTGCGCGCTCGATTGCCGCGCGCGTCCCGCTGATCACCACCTGGCCGGGAGCGTTGTCATTGGCAACCTCGCAGACCTCGCCTTCGGCTGCCGCCTGCGCCAGCTCCTGGGCCTTGGCGAGATCGGCGCCAAGCAAAGCCGCCATCGCCCCCTCGCCCACCGGCACCGCCTGTTGCATGGCGCGGCCACGAATCTTGAGCAGCCGCGCCGTGTCGGAGAGGCTCAACGCGCCTGCCGCGGCCAGCGCCGAATATTCGCCGAGCGAATGGCCGGCCACATAAGCGATCTGGTCTGCGAGCTTGAGCCCCTTCTCCTCGGTGAGCACGCGCATCGCCGCCAGCGACACCGCCATCAGCGCCGGTTGCGCGTTCTCGGTCAGCGTCAGCAGGGCTTCGGGACCCTCCCACATCAGCTTCGACAGCTTCTGGCCGAGCGCGTCGTCCACCTCGGCGAACACGGCGCGCGCGTGGCAATAGGCCTTGGCGAGCTCGGCGCCCATGCCGACCGCTTGGCTTCCCTGGCCGGGAAAAATGAAGGCAACGCTCATGGGGACTTAAACGAAGGACGCTGAAGGAGGCTCACGGAAGGTGCGGCCAAAGACACCGTTTGCGTCTAAGCTGTCAAGCGAGCCATGGTTTCCAGCTAAGCCATGGGTTCCAGCTTAAGGAGGCTCGGCCAAGGCTGATGCAAACCGCGCCGGACCCCTTGGCAAAACGCCGCCGACCCCGCAACCTATTCGACAACATCGTAGTTTGATCATGCAATTGCGCTTGTCCGCTTGGGGAGGATGTCATGAAACGCTTGGCCGTCGCTGTCGCTGTCGCCGCTCTGGCGGCCATGGCCTTTAGCCTGCCGCTGCTTGCCGCCGACCCGCTGCCCTGGCCCTGGAAGGCGAAGATGCCGCCCGATCCGGCGCTGAGCCAGCTCACGCGCGTCGACGATCTCGCCGTCGCCATCGACAAGTCGGACCCACCCATCGTCTCCATCACCGTCAAGGCCACCGCGCCGACGGCCGGCTATAGCGAGCTGCAGCTCACCTACCGCCTGGGGGACCCCAACGATCTGAAGTTCGAGTTCGATGCGCGCGGCCGTGCGCCGCAAGAGGCGTCGGCGCAAGTGCTAACGCCGGTGACGATCGAGGTCGCCTATAGTGATGCGCCGATCGCCAAGCTCAAGGTAATCGAGGTCTATGCTAAAGAGAACTGCATGGGCTACTCGGTCCAGGACGGCAAGGCAACCGAATGTGCCCCAAAGCCGCCGGCAGAATAGACAGCTCTTTTGCGGGTAGTGTCCTAATTTGAGGTATTCAGCACTTTGGCGCGCCGCTATCAAATTAGGACACTACCCTTTTGCGGCACGCCTTGCAAAGCGCGGACAAACGCTTATAAAGCGCGGGTTACTAGCAACCGCTCCGGTCGGAGGCTGAACGGAGGACTGCTTTTGTAAAGCGGCAGGCCTTATACCCAAGGCCACCCTCCCGTGTCTCCGCTCTCACGGGTCTCTTGGGCCTTTCCTTCTGAAGTGCCCATGCGAGGCTTAGCGCCGGAGCCAAAGGACGAAGGAAAGGCTTATCATGTCTCTTTACGAGCATGTGTTTCTTGCGCGCCAGGACATCTCGGCGCAACAGGTCGACGCCCTCCTACAGGACTTCCGCACCATCATCGAGGCGGGCGGCGGCAGCATCGGCAAGACCGAATATTGGGGGGTAAGATCGCTTTCCTTCCGCATCAAGAAAAACCGCAAGGCGCATTTCACCTTGATGAATCTCGATGCCCCGCACGCCGCGGTGGCCGAGCTCGAGCGCCAGATGCGCCTCTCCACCGACGTCATCCGTTTCATGACCGTCAAGGTTGACGAGCACGAGCAGGTGCCCTCCGCCATGATGCGCCGTTCCGACCGCGACGAGCGTGGCGATCGGGGTGACCGTGGCGATCGGGGTGATCGCGGCGACCGGGGTGATCGCGGCGACCGTGGCGATCGCAGCCGTGGACCGAGACGCGATCGGGACTTCAGCCCGCGCCCGCCCCGGCCTGATGTCGAGGTAGTAGCGACCGTCGAGGCTGCGCCGGCCGAGGAGGATTCCCTATGAGCATGACACAAAGTTCGGCGCGGCGCCCATTCTACCGCCGCCGCAAGACCTGCCCCTTCTCGGGCGATAAGGCGCCCACGATCGATTACAAGGACGTCAAGCTCCTGCAGCGCTATGTCTCGGAGCGCGGCAAGATCGTGCCGAGCCGTATCACCGCCGTTTCCGCCAAGAAGCAGCGGGAGCTCGCCCGCGCCATCAAGCGCGCGCGCTTCCTCGGCCTGTTGCCTTATCTCATTCAGTGAGCGAGGTCGGACAGTAAGCGACGGTCGGACGCGAAGGCTTAAGCTTTAGGCCTTGAGCAAAGTTGGGACGGCCGACGCCGCCCCTAACCGGTCTTAGAAGGACGCGGGACAGCGAAGAGATGCCAATACCCATCATCATCGGCGCGGGCTCAGGCCTGGTTGCGGCGGCGCTGTTTGCCTCCGCCGCAACGGCAACGGCACTCGCCGGCATCCTGTTCTACCTCGCGCCCTTGCCGCTCTGCCTTGCCGGCCTAGGCTGGGGCTCCACCGCCGCGATCCTCTCCGCGCTCACCGGATCGCTGGTCGTAGCCGTGGTGCTTGGGCCGATGACCGGCGCGGTCTTCGCGCTCTCCGTCGGCGTGCCGATGGCGTTGCTCTGCTATCTTGCGCTGCTCTCACGTCCCGCCGCAGCACTGCCGGGTCAGGCTTCGGGCGCGCTCGAATGGTACCCGGCCGGGCGCCTGGTCGGCTGGGCCGCGGTGATGGCGGGCGTCCTGGCCGCCGCGCTCGTGCTCATACTCGGCTACGATGCCGAGACCTATCGCGATTCAATCCGGGAGATTCTCGAGCACAGTACGCTGAAGGAGCTCGACCCCGACGGCACCTTGCTCAACGACGATACCATCGCAGGGCTCAGCAGCGTGCTGGCCCGCGCCCTGCCCGCGGCCCTTGCCGTCGTCTGGCTATCGATCTCCCTGTTCAACCTTTGGATCGCCGGGCTGATCGTCGACGCCTCGGGCCGCGCGTTGCGCCCCTGGCCTCGGATGGACGCGCTCGAGCTGCCCAACGCCTTCTTCCTGCTGTTTGCAGGCGCGCTGCTTATCTCCTTTCTGCCGGGGCTCGTAGGCGCGCTCGCGACCGGGCTCGCGGGCGCCCTCCTCTTCGCCTATGTGCTGCAGGGGCTCGCGGTGCTGCACGCCTGGAGCCGCGGGTTTCCCTTGCGCCGGCTGCTGCTCGCCGCCGTCTATCTAGGCATCGTGCTGCTCGGCTGGGTGGCGATCGGCGTCGCCGTCATCGGTCTCAGCGAGCCGATGCTGCGCTTGCGCGACCGGGCGGCCATGCGCGGCCAGCCCCCGGGCACGGAATAAACTTGGACATGGACAGGAGTGGTTAAATGCAAGTGATCCTACTCGAGCGCATCGGCAGGCTCGGACAAATGGGCGACGTGGTCACCGTCAAGGACGGCTTCGCCCGCAATTTCCTGCTGCCGCAGGGCAAGGCGCTCCGCGCCACCACGGCCAACCGCGAACGCTTCGAGCGTGACCGGGCGCAGCTCGAGGCCCGCAATCTCGAACTCAAATCCGACGCCCAAGGCGTGTCGAGCAAGCTCGACCGCCAAAGTTTCGTCGTCATCCGCCAAGCGGGCGACTCGGGCCAGCTCTATGGCTCCGTGGCCACCCGCGATATCGCCGCCGCCGTGACCGAAGGCGGCTTCTCCATCGAGCGGCGCCAGGTGATGCTCGACCGGCCGATCAAGATGATCGGCCTGCATGTGGTGCGCATCGCGCTGCACGCGGAGGTCGAGCCCCGCATCACCATCAACGTCGCCCGCTCCCCTGACGAGGCGGCACGCCAGGCGCGCGGCGAGGATGTGAGCGCGCGAGCCATGGACGAGGCCGAGGAGGATGCAGAGGCCGCAACGCGCGCCGCCGAGAAGGTGTTCGAGGAAGGCGCGCAAGCCGAAGACGAGGCTGAAGATGCGGGGGCCGAGACAGAGGAGACCGCTCTCGAGGGCGAATAGGGACAGAAGGCATCAGTCGCTCGAAACCGTCAAATTTTAGCGGAACTCTTCCGGGGCCGGAGTTGTTTTGCCAAGCTTCGGGTCTTAGACTGTACCCTTAAGCTTCCGCACGCCTTCCGAATGGAGGGCGGCGGCTGGCATGTGGCGGCGGATAGGTTTGGCGAGCGGTTTTGCCGCATGTGGGAGTTCTATCTTGCTGCCGCAGAGGTCTGATTCCGCTACCAGAACCTCATGGTCTTCCAGCTGCAATTGACCAAGAACCAGCAAGTGCTGCCGACCACCCGCGACTATAGTCACACCACCGAACGGAAGCGTCGTTCGCGCGACGGCCGCCTGCCCCGCGAGACGATGCACCGGACGGGGAGCAGCCAGCCTTGACGCAAGCCTGTTGGTGAAATCGGTCTCTCCCCGTTCTCCACAGCCCTGCCATCTGGTGGCCAGTGACCAATGTGATTACGTGAGCTATGAGCAACGCGCTGATTCGCCCACGGCCAGCCCCGGCGGAGGTTCCGACCTTCCGCGCCCCGCCGCACAATGTCGAGGCGGAGCAGGCCCTCCTCGGCGCCATTCTGGTCAACAACGAGGCGATCGACCGCGTCTCCAGCTTCCTCAAGCCCGGCCATTTCTACGACCAGCTCAACGCCCGCATCTACGAGATTGCCTCCAAGCTCGTGCTCGGCGGCAAGCGGGCCACACCGATCACGCTCAAGACCTTCTTCCAGTCGGAAGAGCCGGTGGGCGAGCTGACCGTCCCGCAATATCTCGGGCGGCTCGCGGCCAACGCCACCACCATCATCAACGCCGAGGACTATGGCCGTACCATCTACGACCTCGCCATCCGCCGCCAGCTGATCGAGATCGGCGGGGTGCTGGTCAATACCGCCTATGACTCGCCCATCGATGCCCCGCCCTCGGTGCAGATCGAGGACGCCGAGCAGCAGCTCTACGAGCTCGCCGAGACCGGCAAATATGGCTCCNNGATGGGCGGCCTGCAGCCCTCCGACCTGGTGATCGCCGCCGGGCGCCCCTCCATGGGCAAGACGGCGTTCGCCACCAACATCGCCTATCACGTGGCGCGGAGCTACCGGGCCGAGGCGGAGGATTCCGGGAACGCGCTTGACGGCGCCGTGGTCGGCTTCTTCTCGCTGGAAATGTCGGCGGAGCAGCTCGCCACCCGCATCATCTCCGAGCAGGCCTATATCCCCTCGGAGCGCATCCGCCGCGGCCGCATCGAGGCCGAGGAGTTCGACCGCATCGTCGAGGTCTCCCAAGAGCTGCAGAACCTGCCCCTCTACATCGACCAGACCGGCGGCATCACCGTGGCGCAGCTTGCGGCCCGCGCGCGCCGGCTAAAGCGGCAGCGGGGCGTAGGCCTGATCGTCGTCGATTATCTGCAGCTTCTGTCCGGCTCCTCCAAGCGTGCGGCCGAGGGCCGGGTGCAGGAGGTCTCCGAGATCACCACGGGGCTCAAGGCGCTGGCCAAGGAGCTGCATGTGCCCGTGCTGGCACTGTCGCAGCTCTCCCGCCAGGTGGAGAACCGCGAGGACAAGCGGCCCCAGCTCGCCGATTTGCGTGAATCCGGCTCCATCGAGCAGGACGCCGATGTGGTGTTGTTCGTGTTCCGCGAGGAATATTATGTCGAGCGGCGACAGCCCCGCGAGAACACCGAAGAGCACAAGCAGTGGCAGGCAGAGATGGAGATGGTCACCGGCAAGGCCGACGTGATCATCGGCAAGCAGCGGCACGGTCCGACCGGCACCGTGACGCTCCAGTTCACGCCGGAATATACGAGGTTCAGCAACCTCGCGGCGGAGCAGCGCCTGCCGGAGCGGCGGGAGTGATGGCGGCACCCCCGCCTCCAGGGCCAGAGGCGGGGCAAGCGCCGGAGGACGCGGCGTCGGCCATTCTCACCATCGATCTCGATGCCATCACCGCCAATTACCGCCGCTTGGCGGAGCTCGCCGCTCCCGCCGAATGCGCCGCCGTGGTCAAGGCCGACGCCTATGGGCTTGGGATGGCCAAGGTCGCGCCCGCTCTCGCACGCGCGGGCTGCAAGACCTTCTTCGTCGCCACCCTTGGCGAGGCGGAGGATTTGCGCGGGCTGCTGCCCAAGGCCACGATCTATGTGTTCGGTGGGCTGTTTCCTAAGACCGCACCCCGCTTCGCCGAATTCGGCTTGCGGCCGGTGCTGAATAGTCTCGCCGAGATCAGGGAATGGGCGGGGTTTTCGGCGCACTCCAACGGCAGCCTTGCGGCCGCGGTCCATATCGACAGCGGCATGAACCGGCTTGGCCTCTCCGCCGCCGAGGTCGAGGAGATGGTGAAAGAGACCCGCCTCTGGTCCTCCTTCGACCTTACCCTGGTCATGAGCCATCTGGCTTGCGCCGACACCCCGGAGCACCCCAAAAGCGAGGCCCAGCGCAGCGTCTTCGACCACCTTCGCGCGCGGCTCCCCAAGGCGCTTTCGAGCCTTGCCAACTCTGCTGGCATCCTGCTCGGCCGCGCCTTTCACTATGACCTGGTGCGTCCCGGCATCGCGCTTTATGGCGGCAGCGCGAAGGCAAAGGGGAAAAGCGATTTTGCGCCCGTGGTGAGGCTCGACGGCCGCATCGCCCAGCTCCGCGACGTCGCTCCCGGCGAGACGGTGGGCTACGGCGCGACGCGGACGGTCAGGCGCCAGTCCCGCGTGGCCATCGTCGCGGTAGGTTATGCCGACGGGCTGTTCCGGGCGCTCTCCGCCGGCAACGGCGAGGAAGGGCTCGCTGTCCATCTCGGCCCTCACCCCGCGCCGATCTTAGGTCGCGTGTCCATGGACCTCATCACCGTGGACGTGACGGACGTGCCGGAGCATCTCGCCAAACGAGGGGCCTGGGTCGAGCTGATCGGGCCCAATGTGTCCCTGCAAACCATCGCCGCCCGTGCCGGCACCATCGACTACGAGATCCTCACCAATCTCAGCACCCGTGCGCTTAGGCGCTATCGCGGCGGTTAGGCGCCCTCCCCCATGGCCAAAGCTTCCAGAGCCTATGTCTGCCAAGCCTGCGGCGCCGTCTCCGCCCGCTGGGCAGGACAGTGCGCGGCCTGTGGCGAGTGGAACAGCATCGCCGAAGAGGCGGCAGCCACGTCCGGCCCCGGCCCCCTCGTCGCCATCAGAGGCGGCAAGGGGCGGCCGGCGCGCTTCGAGACCCTGCAAGCCGCCACCCTCGACGCGCCAAGGCTGCCCACCGGCATCGCCGAGTTCGACCGCGTCACCGGGGGCGGCCTAGTGCCGGGCTCCGCCGTGCTGGTGGGCGGCGATCCCGGCATCGGCAAATCGACGCTGCTGTTGCAGGTCGCCGCGCGACTGGCGCTGGCCGGCGCTCCTGTCGTCTATCTCTCGGGCGAGGAGGCGACCGCCCAGGTGCGCATGCGCGCCGAGCGTCTAGGCCTCTCCCAGGCGCCGGTCGCGCTCGGCACCGAGACCAACCTCGCCAATATCATCGCCACGCTTGGCGCAGGCCCCGCCCCGGCCCTCGTCGTCATCGATTCCGTGCAGACGCTCTGGTCCGAGGGCATTGAAGCGGCCCCCGGCACCATCTCCCAGCTCCGCGGCTGCGCCTCGGCGCTGGTGAGCTACGCCAAGACGAGGGGCCCCACGCTCATCCTCGTCGGCCACGTCACCAAGGACGGTCAGATCGCCGGCCCCAAGGTCATCGAGCACATGGTCGACACCGTGCTCTATTTCGAGGGCCAGAGCGGCCACCAATTCCGTATCCTGCGCGCGGTGAAGAACCGCTTCGGCCCGACCGACGAGATCGGCGTGTTCGAGATGCGTCACAATGGGTTGCAGGAGGTCGAGAACCCCTCGGCGCTATTCCTGAGCGATCGCGACCATGGCGCGCCGGGGACGGCGGTCTTCGCCGGCATGGAAGGCACCCGCCCCATCCTTGTGGAGATCCAGGCGCTGGTCGCGCCCTCGACGCTCGGCACCCCGCGGCGCGCCGTGGTCGGCTCCGACCCCAACCGCCTTTCCATGCTGATCGCCGTGCTCGAGGCCCGCTGTGGCGTGCGGCTCGCGGGCCATGACGTGTATCTGAATGTCGCGGGCGGCTTGCGCCTCAGCGAGCCCGCCGCCGACCTGGCAGCAGCAGCAGCACTCCTTTCCTCGGTAGCCGACCGTCCGGCGCCCCCGGACACCGTCTATTTCGGCGAGGTCAGCCTCACCGGCGCCATCCGGTCCGTGGGCCATATGGACCAGCGGCTGAAGGAGGCGGCCAAGCTCGGCTTCACCCGCGCCGTGGTGCCGGCCGCCTGCGATCGGGACCGCCAGACGCCGGATATCACGCTGACGCCGTTGACAGAGCTCGGCGATCTCGTGGCCCTGTTCGGGCTGTCGGCCACGGACTGAGTCCCGCCCGAATCAGGGCCTAGCCTGCGACAACGCGTCGGCGGCTGTTTTCCGCCATTGCCGGGTCTGGCCGTTTGTGCTTCATCGCCGGGAATCATGATAGTGTCCGCGTCGCGGAAGGAGCGCCAATGCCCATCTCCTGGCTCGATGTCATTCTCGTAGCGATAATGCTCGTGTCGGGGTTCCTCGCCATGGTGCGCGGATTCACGCGCGAGGTGCTGTCGATTTTCTCCTGGGCCGTGGCCGCCGTTGCCGCCCTCTATCTCACCCCAAAATATTGGCACCTTGTCGAGGGCTACTTCCCCTCCCCTGGCATGGCCCAGATCGCCTTTGCCGCCGGCGTCTTCGTCATCTTCCTGATCGTCGTCAGCCTGATCACCTTGCGCATTTCCGACCGCGTGCTGGACAGCCGCGTCGGTGCGCTCGACCGGACGCTCGGCTTCATCTTCGGGCTGGCGCGCGGCTTCCTGCTGGTGGCCATCGTCTTTATTCTCTTCAGCGCGCTTGCCCGCGACCAGCCAAGCTGGATCGTCGAGGCCAAGTCCTATCCCATTCTCAAGCAGACCCAGGTGGCGATCGAATCGCTGATGCCGTTAAACCCGGAGCAATATCTTCCGGGCCAGTTGAAGCAGGGTCAGCCAGGCGCGCAACCGGAGACGCCATCCGAGACGCCGCCGGCAGCGCCGCCCGCCGCACCGGCGGCACCGGCGCAGCGCTCGGAAGGCGCCAAGCCCGCAGAGGTGGCGAGCTCGTCTGCCCCCTATAGCGCTGGCCCCCGCCACGACCTTGACCAGCTGTTCAAAAGCGCAAGCGGCAGCCGGGATTGAAGCGTTTCGTAAGGCACCTATCTAACAAGGGGGCGAGGACCGTCGGTGACCAAGCACGTCGACCTTAACCATCAGGATTGGAGTTGGCTCGGCGAGGACCGGCTGCACGAGGAGTGCGGCGTCTTCGGTATCTTTAACCATCCCGACGCCGCGGCGCTGACCGCGCTTGGGCTGCATGCGCTGCAGCACAGGGGCCAGGAGGCCGCGGGCATCGTCAGCTTCGACGGCAGCCATTTTCATCCCGAGCGCCGCGTTGGCCTGGTCGGCGATCACTTCACCTCACGGCCCGTGATCGACCGCCTGAAGGGCGACATGGCCATCGGCCATGTGCGCTATTCGACCTGCGGCGACCCGATCCTGCGCAACGTGCAGCCGCTCTTCGTCGATCTCGATTCCGGCGGCTTCGCGCTCGCCCATAACGGCAACCTCACCAACGCGCTCACCTTGCGCGAGCGGCTGATCAAGAAGGGCGCCATCTGCCAGTCGACCACCGACACCGAGGTGATCCTGCACCTCGTGGCCCGCAGCGAGAAGCAGCGCTTCATCGAGAAGTTCGTCGAGGCCCTGCTGCAAGTGGAAGGCGCCTACGCGCTCGTCGGGATCACCAACAAGAAGCTGGTGGGCGCCCGCGACCCCTATGGCATCAGGCCGCTCGTGCTCGGCAAGCTCGGCGAGGGGTGGGTGCTTGCCTCGGAGACTTGTGCGCTCGACATCATCGGCGCGGAGTTCGTGCGCGAGGTGGAGAACGGCGAGGTGGTGGTGATCACCCGCGAAGGCATCGAGAGCCACCGCTTCGTGCCGCAATACCCGGCCCGGCTCTGCATCTTCGAATATATCTATTTCTCCCGCCCCGACTCCATCGTAGGCGGGCGTTCGGTTTATGACGTGCGCAAGGAGATGGGACGGCAATTGGCGCGCGAGGCGCCGGCAGACGCCGACGTCGTCATCCCCATCCCCGATTCGGGCGTGCCAGCGGCCATCGGCTATTCGCAGGAATCCGGCATTCCCTTCGAGTTCGGCATCATCCGCAACCACTATGTCGGCCGCACCTTCATCGAGCCCGAGCAGCGCATCCGCCAGCTCGGCGTGAAGCTGAAGCACAGCGCCAACGAAGCACAAGTGAGAGGCAAGCGCATCGTGCTGCTCGACGACAGCGTGGTGCGCGGCACCACCTCGGTGAAGATCGTGCAGATAATGCGAGAGGCGGGTGCCAAAGAGGTGCATATGCGCATTTCGAGCCCGCCCATCACTCATCCCGATTTCTACGGCATCGACACGCCCGACCAGGACAAGCTGCTCGCCGCCAACCGCACCCTTGAGGAGATGCGCGTCTTCATCGGCGCCGATACCCTATCCTTCCTCTCGGTGGACGGCATCTACAAGGCGATGGGCTTTGAGGGCCGCGACAACGCCCATCCTCAATTCACCGACCATTGCTTCACCGGCGAATATCCAACCAGGCTCCGCGACCGCGAAGGCCCGCCGCAGCAGAAGCAGCTCTCCTTCTTGGCCGAAGTGGGTTGAGCCCCAGCTATAGATTTGGGAGAAAATCTGTAGTGGTGTCGGGGGGTTCGAGTCGCTCCTCCGCTACCGCCTTTATCATCCAATTGTCTGCGGCAGCCGGTGCGTCGCTGGCCAGGAGGAACAGCGCGCTGGGCTCGCCATACACCTCAATCGACATCTTGCCGCGCTTGTCACCCGGGTGCAGTACGATCTCGTCGATGAGCGTCCGCAAAATCGGTGCAGCCTTGGTTCTGACGTCGGGTTCCGAGTTGAGGGTTTCCTTAAGCCGTTCAACCTTTCGGCGGAAAAGCTTCTTAAGGTTGGGTTGGGCTTCGATCAAAATTGGCCTGCGGGATACAACAACGGTTTTCTCAAGCTCAGCCTTCTCACCTTCGAGGCGGAGGAGAGCCTGCCGGAGGGCCGACGTGTCTGTCCCCTCGGCAATCGCACCGACGATGCGTTCTATCTTTTGCTTGAGCTGATCGAGCTTCTTTTCGGTATGCGAGCTTGCTTCTGTTGATGCTTCCTGGAGCCGCTTCAACTCCAAGTGAAACTCGCGGATNNTTCTGGATCGAGCAAGTGCTTTTTGATGCCAGACAATACGCGGCGCTCGAGTTGATCCACCGAGATCTGGCGCGAGTTGGTACAAGTTCCCTTCTCTCGGTGGGTTGCGCAGCCATACTTGCCGGGCCGGACCAGCGTGAACGCACCGCTACACTCGCCACAAGAAAGGAGGCCGGACAGAAGACGTTTTGCCCCCCTGCATTTATGCGCCGCTTGGCCGCCGTAGCGCGCCTTTATCGCCTGGACACGTTCCCACAGTTCATCCGAGACGATCCTCAGTTCCGGAACCTCGACGCTTACCCAATCACTTGTGGGGTTATTTCGTGAAACACGCTTGCCAGTATCCGGGTTTCTCACCATACGGATTCGGTTATGGGTGAGTAGACCCTTGCCTGCAACCGCCTTGATTTGCAGCTT